>CALIJE010000027.1 GCA_938017825.1 uncultured Flavobacteriaceae bacterium | reverse complement strand
GGTACCCTCTCCATTGTTCGTTACCCCTGGGAGCATTTGTAACGATTTCAATATATCTACCTCTCCGAGCACCACTGGCATTTGCTTTACGGTTGCAATATTCATTTTTACAACGCTCATCTCTGGCTTTCTGAGAATTGCCCGTTCTGGTTCTGTGGCGGTAACAACGACTTCTTCGAGTTTGGTCGAGAACTCAGAAATTTCGAAATCTTGTTTTTGGTCCTTATCCAATGTGATTTCATAGTTCACTTCCGTATAGCCTAAATAGTAAATGACCACAGTGTAATCGCCCTTTGGAGCCGTGAGGGAATAAAATCCATACTCGTTGGTAACCACCCCATTGGTAGTACCTTTTAAAAAAACCGAAGCGCCAAAAAGTGTTTCCCCATTGCTTTTGTCGGAGATCGTACCACTTAGGGTATGGTTGGTTTGTGCCACAGCGAATTGCCCGATTAGGAGCAAAAAACTGAAGAGGCCAAAAATTTGTTTCTTGTGTCGTAACATGTGCATTATTCGTTTTTTTGGATGTGATTGTTTGTGCCTGATCATTATGTCGTGCAAGTTGATTTTAGAGACAGGCAAAAAAATCAAAGGTTGCATCCTGTTAATTTTTGATATCTATGACAGGTGCAAAACTAAAGGGAGTTGTAACCTATTTTCATTGACTTTGGTTAAGAACCCTATGACAGGGCATACAGTCTAAATTCACCCTGCATGCAATTCTTAAGACCTTACTAAACAGGTGTTTATAAATGTGAGAGGTTTGGAAATCTTGGATGCACACCCAAATTAAGACCTAGGGCAAGCCACCAGCTGACGGTAGATTTCATATCTTGAAAAGAATTCTAATTAGAAAGACTTTAGCATATGAGAAAAGCAATATTAATCTTGGTGGTCGCCTACTTTTTTGTTGGTTGCGGGCAAGAGCCAGAGGCAAAAAAAGTAGTATTTGTTTGCACTCATGGTGCAGCAAGAAGTCCGATTGCGGCCGCATACTTCAATAAGATCATAGCTGAAAAAGAATTGAATTATACGGCGGTATTTAGGGGTACAGTGCCAGATAGTGTGCTAACGAAAGAAACAGCTCGCGGCCTAACGAATGATGAATTTCTTATCAAAGAATGGAAACCAAAAAAAGTTTCGAATGAAGATTTCGAAGGTGCTTTTCGAGTTGTGACATTTGATCTGGATTTATATCTTGATCGCGATAATATCGAGCTCGAACAATGGAATGGAACACCTCCAATTAGTAAGGATTATAACAAGGCTAGGAATATTATATTAGAAAAAGTGGAGAATTTAATCGAAGACCTACCCAAATAGAATTGAATTTCTTAAAAAAAGGGAATCGATCTTCTAAATATGTTATGTGGATTTATGGAACACAAGACGTTGAAAACGAGAATGAGCTTCGCGATATACCAAATAATGTTACTTTTATTGCGCTAGAAAACCTAGACTACATTCAACTTATGGCCAACAAGACTGACCAGCAAATTGTATTAAACGACCAACGAAAACTCGGCTATGCGGAATACGGGGTGAGCAGCGGTTACCCAATTATATATTGTCATGGTTCTCAAAGCTCTCGCTTAGAAATGCATTATGACCTTTCTTTCGCCCTGCAGAACGACTTAAGAATACTCACCATAGACAGACCTGGGCATGGACTTTCAGATCATAATCCCAAAGGCGATATTTTGAGTTTTGCAAATGATGTTCGAGAATTGACCATCCAATTGGGCCTTGATCGCTATTCAGTGGCAGGGATGTCGGCTGGTGCTCCTTTTGCCTTGGGCTTGGCCTATTCAATGCCTGAAAAAATAAATAAAGTGGCCATTATCAGTGGTTTTGCGCCCTATACAGCAGATAGTAAACAATACCTCACTAAAGAAGTTCGCGTAATGCTCGGACTGGCCAAGTCCTTTCCATTTTTACTAAGACTACTGCTCAAGGTACAATCCAAGCAACTCATGAAAAATCCGCAAAAGGCGCTTGCGAATTTTTTAAAAATCATGAGCGAACCAGATCAAGAAATTCTGAAAAAGGATTCGGTACTTAATATTATCGAGGCTATGTTCAAAGAAGCTTTTAAGAACGGAAGTAATGGAGTTGCCCATGAAATTACCAAGATACTTGTGAGAGACTGGGGGTTTCACATGCAAGATATTAAAGTACCTGTTACATTTTGGCAGGGAATGAAAGACACCAATGTGCCATATCAATGGGCCGAATTGATGCATGATAAAATTGAAAATGCCACCATTAATAGATTCGAAGATGAAGGACATTTAATCATCTTTCAACACGCGCAAGAGATTTTCAAGGATTTAGTGTAAGGATTTAAGTTTTAGTAAAACCGATGTCGCTTGGATCGACTTTGTAACTTTAGCGAAGTGAAGGCCAACTCTAGAATCTGCAACTTTGGTTCTTTTTAAATGAGCGCATTTGAACAAATACCGGCAGTAAATCAAATCATGAATTCGAAGAATAAACGTCGATGGAAAATAATTAGAGACTATTGCATTGGCTGGACCCTTGCCTTCATTTTTCTATCTATAGTTAGAGGTGAAGGCACCCAGGAATTGGGCTCGGTGCAATTTGAAATGACCAAGGTCATTGGTTTTTCATTTTTAATGGGTCCCTTTTTCGGTGGTATTTCAGGCTATGCCCAAATTTTGACTGAAGAATATGGGTATAAAAGAGTATCACTCGGAAAGTTATTGGTATTACGAGTGCTTTTTGTTATTCTTTTCCTTAGTGCCCTATTTGTGCTATCGTACTTTATTGTTGGGCAACCTGTGAGCTTTCGAGAATTTATTTTTGAACCTGGCAGTTTTGCCATATTCGTTTACATTGTAACAGTAGATTTTTTCATGCTCTGTTTGAGACAGGTCAATCTTTTTTTAGGGAAGGATAATTTGGCGAAACTTATACGTGGCGATTTTTATACGCCAAGGGAAGAAGAGCGTATTTTTATGTTTCTCGACCTACAGTCTTCGACCGCACATGCCGAACGCTTGGGTCATATCACCTACAGTAAAATGATCCAGGATTGCTTTACCGATTTAGGGGTCATAATAGAAAATGAGGCTGAAATATACCAGTACGTAGGTGACGAGGCTATCTTAACCTGGAATCTACTTGAAGGGATACAGAACCAAAATTGCATACAGGCCTATTACAATTTTAAAGAACAACTGCATAAAAGACGCGATCACTACTTGAAGGCCTATGATTGTCTTCCCCACTTCAAAGCAGGGATTAACTCTGGAATTGTTACTGTCACAGAGGTAGGCAAATACAAAAAAGAAATTGCCTATCACGGTGATACCATAAATGTTGCCGCTAGAATTCAGGCCAAGTGCAATGCTTTGAACCAAGAACTTTTAATATCAGGTAATTTGGTGGACAAATTAAAGGGTGAAGGAGCACATTTCGAAAAAATCGACAGTATTGAACTTCGAGGAAAAGAACAAAAGGTAGTTGTTTATGCCGCACACAAAAACGAATAAGCTTCAGGGTAAACGAGGCTCATCCCCTACAGGAAACAAAAGTCTTTAAGTATCACACCTTCATCACCAACTTATACCCCACCCCGCGAATGTTGGTGATTTTTACACTCGAATCAGCTTCGAGCTTCTTGCGTAGTTTCGAGACAAACACATCTAAGGTTCTTCCGACATAACCACCTTGATCACCCCAAACCTTATTTAGAATTACTTCTCGTTCAACAGTCGTATTAACCGTTTCATATAAGAGCGAAAGAAGGTCTGCTTCTTTACTCGTCAATTCAATTTTATCTTGATTGATCAACAGTTCCGTATTTCGTTTATCAAAATGAAATTCTCCAAGAGGAATTAAATTCGGGTCTCTTTCTTCTTTTTTGCGCTTGTGTAGATAAAAAAGAAAACCCGCCACCAGTAAAAACACCACTACAACTGCACCATATTCAAATGTACCCATACTCGAATTAGACGTGTTAGGTGGGTTGGTCGAAACTAAAGGCGAAGCCAAATCATTGGTCTGACTCGGCGCCAGCAAGGTAAAAAGGATCGTATAGCAAGCCTTCGGTTGAATTCTAGTTCCACAAGGTATGATTATCGATTGTTCTAAATCATCCATTCTAAAACTATAGACCACCTCACCTGTCGTACATTGGGCTACTTCAACGATATAGCTGCTGGCCAAATTCGTTTCATTTACAACACGGTCAATTAGAGCGACCAGTTCGTTGGGTTTGAATTCAAATTCAGAGGCGAATTCAATTTTGTAGTGATCCTGTTCTCTTAAAATGGGCAGTACTCGAGAAGTGCTGTCATGTGCCGCGAGCAATACTTCATGACCGATCATCCTCAGGGCGACTTTTATCTGCTTATCTTTAACGACATGCTGTGCCTTTGTGTTCACGGTAAGGAGCATGAAGCCGAGAACAAGGATAAAATTGAATTGAACGTATTTTCGAAACATGCTGCAAAACTATCTGAATCTTGGACATTTAGAAATGATTTACACAAAATTTACATCAATTTACACTCCATAGACACACTGCAGCCAACTGCTGCGTTAGTTTTGATGTAAATTAATCCTTAAACGAAAAACAATGAGAAAGCTACTTTATATTTTTTGCACACTACTAGCCACCATAGGCCTAACATTCTTTGCCCTTGCCAATAGGAACGATTCAAGCACATTGGGGCAGGATAACGTTATTCTAGCGGACGGCCCTTTGGTATCACATAATGTTGAGCAACCAGACAAAAAAATCTTCGCCGATTTCATATATGATATAGGCCCAAGATTCAGCGGTATAAAGAAGACCGAACTAGTTGAGGCAACTTCGATACATGATTTTTTCAGTTCTAAAGAAATTCAAGAAATAGGGTCCTTGAAATCGGTTAACATTATCGTCATCAAAAATGAGGCGCAGTCAGCTATTCGAGAAATAGGATTTGATGAGGAATTTACAAAAGCACAATTACAAATGCTACGTTCGTTTGATTACTCTACCAATTTTTCAATACAGGCAAAATTTGAAAAAACAAACAAGACCACTGGCAAAATCGAGAATGGCACTTTCAATCCTCATCTTACCATCGTACCTGAAACACAAGCTCAGTATAGCAAAGGTTTTAAGCAACTCAAATCCTATTTGAAAGAAAACACTAAGGAAGCCTTGATCAATGTAGAACCGGACAAAATGAGACCTGCTAAACTATACTTTACGGTAACCAAAAGTGGGATTCTTGAACATGTACGCCTAGACAATCATTCGGGCTATCCAAGTTTGGATGACAGAATGATCGAGCTGATCTCTAAGCTTCCAGGCCAATGGAAGCCTGCTGAAAATGCCAAAGGTGAAAAAGTAGATCAAGAGCTTGTAATTTCGTTCGGATTGATGGGTTGTTGAATTCAAAGCACTAGCGCTTCGTAAAACGAGCACATCATTCGTATGTTTAAGAATTAGGTCCCTTTTAATGATATTGCTTAGGAGGTATAGGGCGGTTTTGATTTTGAAGACCGATTACTATCTTTATTCGAGCATGATTCATTAACAAGCGCAATCCTATGAATGTCTATATATTAACTGCCGGAATTTTGAGCTTGCTCTTGGGCGTGGTGCATTCTATTTTAGGAGAATACCTAATTTTTAGACATAAAAGAGTAAAAGGGAGTATTGTTCCTTCTATAGGAGATTCGAACTTAAAGGAGAGGCATCTTCGAATTATTTGGGCCACTTGGCATTTGGCATCTATTTTTGGTTGGTGTCTCGGCGCAATCTTAATCAAGATTGCGCGTGCGGGTCGAACCGAATTTGGTGACTTTATACTTGAGTGTACCACTTATACCATGTTCGTGGCGGCGTTAATGGTTTTGGTAGGGACTAAAGGAAAACACCCAGGTTGGTTCGTGCTCTTATCAATTGGGGTGTTATTGAATCTTGGCACCTAACGCAATCAGCATCAGCTCATATTATTTCAACTGATTTGGAAATTGTGGCCCCAACCGTTCAAAGTTATGAGGCCGACGGAATATGAATAAGTGCCTGGCTTTGTAGCTATTTATTGGTCTTCCTTCGTAAAAACTACCGCTCCATCAAAAATTGTCATTTCGATTTCGGTCTGTAAAAATTCACTTTCCGAAACAGTCATGATATCTTGACTATAAATGGTAAAGTCTGCGAGCTTACCAGCGGTAATAGACCCCTTAATGTCTTCCTCAAAAGCACCATAGGCAGCATCAAGGGTATAGGAACGCAACGCTTGTTCGCGTGTCATTTTTTGCGCTGGTTCGTAGCCTCCCTCGGGCAGACCTTTGAGCGTTTTACGACTAATACTTGCGTATAAACTACAAATCGGATTCAAGGGTTCTACCGGAACATCCGTTCCATTGACGATAGGAATACCACTCTGCAGTAAATCTTGCCACATATAAGCACCTTCCTTAATTCGTTTTTCACCTAAGCGATCAATAGCCCAAGGTCTATCTGACGACATATGCACGGCTTGCATGGCTGGGATAACCCCCAAACCTGCAAATCTAGGAATATCATCAGGATGTAAATGCTGGGCATGCTCAATTCGAAACCGATGATCGGTAGTCAAATCTGGCTTCTCATCCATGGCCGCTTCATAACGATCTAATATCTCTCTATTCGCACGATCACCAATTGCGTGTGCACAGACTTGAAATCCGAATTCCAATCCCTTTAGGGCTGTCTCTTTTACAAATTCCATGGGCAGGGTCTCATGGCCAAAGTGCCCAGGGCGATCGGTATAATCTTCCAGTAGCCAAGCCCCACGTGAACCAAGTGCTCCATCGCAATTTAATTTTACAGAACGTATGGTGACCAGGTTATCTGAATCAATCATCGGGCCTTTTTCATACCATTCGTCCAATAGTTCCTTATCCCAACCCGTGAGCATTGCATACATTCTAATCTTCATTTTGTCCTTGTTCTTCATGTCATCATAAAGAGCTATGGTCTCCTTGCCAATTCCTGCATCGTGAAAACCAGTAATTCCATTTCTGTGACACGCTGCAACTGCCATTTCAAAGGCTTGTCTATCTTTTTCCGCGGTACTTTCAGGAATGTGCTTGGTGATCAAGGTCATTGCACGCTCATTAAAAATACCGGTAGGTGCTCCGAACTCATCGCGCATTACCTCTCCACCTTCTATCTTAAACATATCTATACCTTCATTAGACCGTACTTTTAGTCCGGCCATTTCCATTGCTTTTGCGTTCGCAAAGCCAGCGTGACCACTTGCATGCCTAAGATATACTGGATTATCGGGTGATACGGCACTTAAAAGGTCATGCGTTTGAAAACCGTTTACCGTTTTTTCAGGGGCCACGGTCCATTTGCTTTGATGCCATCCACGCCCAGTAATCCATTCTCCAGGAGCGGTTGTTTTTACCTTTTCCGCCACCGCATCAACAATTTCTTGATAGCTGGTAGTATTCATCAGATCAAGATTTATTTCGTTGTAACCTAATCCCATAAAGTGACCATGGCCTTCTATTAGACCAGGGGTCATGGTTTTTCCTTCTAAATCAATGATTTTAGTATCCTCATTCTTGTATGCTTCCGCATCTGCCAGACTGCCAGCGAAAAGAATTAGGTTGTCTTTTGTAGCCACTGCCTCGACCATTGCTTGAGTAGAATCTACGGTATAAATAGGACCACCGTAAATCAATAGAGTAGCAGGTTCTTTTTTTGGCGAAGTACAGGAACTGCCCAACAAAAGGCCAGAGGCCAAGCTCCAGAAGAGTAAATTTCGGAATTTCATAAGAATCGATTTTGAATGGGGAATTTACAACTTTAACTTAAATCAAAAGTGCACTACATTCTAAACGGATCTGTATACTAAATACTGCTTGGTCAACTTAGGAAAAAAGAGCCCTATTGAGCCCATCACATAAATTTTCTAGCGGGTAAAGTCACGAATAGGGCGAACTCGAAATTTTCTATTCTCGGCAACTTTGTTATAATGGTATGAAGTATTTCCATCACGAAACCGCATTACGCGTGCTTGGTATTCATCATAGTCGGTAGCACTCCAATAAAGTCCGTCTGAAAATTCCCCATCATTGGTCGCTCCTTGCCCTATGGTCTGGCGCATTAATCTTAATTCGTCAAGACTGGGTAAACGCCAACCCTCTCCTAATTCCTCATGTATTTTCATGGCCGCACTCCAAGACATGGGTCCTACATCATCATAGGAAGCAAGTGTTCCCGATTTTCCGGAGGCATCAATTTTAAAGATGATTCCACCCTTATAGGAGTCGCCGACAACGAGTTCTTGCAAAATTTCCTTTTGTTGTTGTGGCACTTCCTTTGGCGCATCAATTTTTTCAACCTCCTCGCCAGATACGTTTTCAATCTTTGTTGCTTCAGTCGCCGATATTTTCGAAGGGGCCTTGTCGTCTAAAAAAAACCAAATGGCTAATGCGGCCAGAGCGGCAGCAATACCAATGAGTGCCCTATTCTTAAGCCTATTGTTGTTCCGATATACATTTTCTTCTTCTTCATAATCATCAGAAATAGGCACTTCCTTTGGGTCAGGGGGAGTTGTAATCGGTTCGACTTCATGTTCCGGTTTTTGGTTGATTTTCGCGGCCTCATGCAATTTTTGTTCTTCATTAGCCTTGATCTGTGCCAATTCCTTAGCTTTTTGTTCAGCTTTTACCCTTTCTATTTGCTTTTTCTCCTCTAATGCACTGCGCTTGGCCTCCGCCTCTTTCCTCAAACGGATTTCCTCCGCTAAACGCTTCTCGGATTCAGAATCGACTACTTGCTGTGTTTTATCCTCTTTTTCTTCAGTAAAATCAAGTGCTATTTGTTCTTCCTTTTTAAGTTCGATGGAATCCGAATCCTGTTTTTTATCAAGATCTTGTTCCCTAGCGTTTTCAATTTCGGGTGCAATTATCTTCTTTAGTTTTTTCGCAATATGATTCAGCGCATCATCTCTTGAATCCCACCTGCTAATAGGTTTCCTATTCTTTGGCAATACCTGTAGTTCCTTAAAACTGAAATTGTAATCATCAGAACTAAACTCAGTATCCCAGGGACAATTGTCGATCAGTATTGGGATTACGGTGGTGTTTTCATCCTTGTAGCGGTCAATGATCATTTTAAATTCATTCTGCTGAATAAATTCGGAATACATAAACGAATTGCTGGCAAAAAGAAAAAAGGCATCTGCTTTTTGCAGTCGTGTTGCATCTTTTGGCGACCAGGCTTGCCCTGATTTAATAGGGTCATCATCCCAAATGGTGTTATTGGAGTCTTTATCAGAGGACTTTAAACGATTCAAAAGATTTAGAACCAAGTCTTTATCCTCTAAAGAGTAGATCGCATAAATTGTACCGTTCACATTCATTTCACGGATAAATTAATAAAAACAGGAACATATTGGCCTATTCATACAGAATAAATTTATTCACTATTTTAGAGCGACCACTGGTTTGTGCCGCCAATTATGCGGTATAAGGATATACATAACTACCACTAAATGAAGTTTTCAATAGGAAGATTATTGTTTTTAGGAGTATCTACAGAGCTTTTTATACTCTTAGTTTCGTATCTCTTGCACCCAGAACTCCAAGAAACTTTTCGCTTTGCGGCCCGCTACTCTGGGCGTTTATCGGCAATTGTCTTTTTGTACATTTTTTACCGATATGCCATTTCATTTCCGCTACCCTTAAGCGAAAACAAGGGTTTGCGAAATTTCATTCGCTTGTTCGCTGTTTTGCATATGATCCATTTTGGCTTCCTGTCAATGAATATTTATTTAAACGAAATTTCTCTTGTACCGGCAAAATTGACTGGGGGTGCCCTAGCCTATTTGATGATTGTGCTAGCCCCTTTTGTATTGCATAAGTTAAAGACGTTCTGGCAAATGATTTATTTTTACTATGTAACCATAGTGATGATGGTGACTTATTTTTCTCGTCTAAAAGGGGATTTTGAAGGAGCGACACCTTACTGGTTTCATTATGTTGCCCTAGGTACCTTTGTCCTAAGTACAATTTTCTTTAGTATGCGCATGTTCAGGGCAAACAAATAGAAGATGAGTTTTTCTTACAGTACAAATGCAACCTTAAAAATTTAGCACATTTTCTTTTCCCTAGTGCAACCTTTGACTTTTGTTATTGTCTTTTGTAGTATAAGTAGTAATCGAATAGGTTAAAACCAACCCAAAAAAGTATTGGAAACCGATATCCGTTTTACGCATAGCGCACTCGTAGAAAAGTGCAAAACAGGCCATAGCAGCTCACAGTACGAGTTGTATGGACTCTATGTTGATGCTATGTATAATGTAGGCATGCGTATGTTGGGAAACAAGGAAGATGCCGAGGATATCGTGCAAGATAGTTTTGTTGCGGCCTTTAAGAATCTGGATGGCTTTTCTTACGAGAGTACTTTTGGGGCTTGGTTAAAACGCATTGTCATCAATAAGAGCATCAACTATTTAAAGAAAAAGGAAATTCCCGTAGTACCAATAGCAGCGCATGAATTTCATTTAAAGGATGATACTGAAGTTGAAACAGCGGCAGTGGATATCAAAAAAGTAAAGGAGGGTATCAACAAGCTTCCTGCAGGCTATCGACAAATCATCAACCTCTATCTTATAGAAGGGTATGACCATGTTGAGATTGGGGAAGTATTGGGCATTAGCACCTCTACCTCTAAATCGCAATATCATCGAGCAAAGAAAAAATTAGTACAAATTATAGAAACCTTGTAATGGACAACTTTGAAAAACATATTCGGGAGAATGCTTCGGCATTCGATGAGCACAAGGCAGACCGTGCCAAAATGTGGGCAAAGATTTCAGAAGAATTGCAACCGGCGCAGCCCAAGGTAATTCCATTGTGGAAAAGACCCATGGCAAAAATTGCAGCTACCCTTCTCCTACTGTTAGGCATTGGCGGTTTTATAGGGCTCCAACTTTTAGGGGGCCATGAGACAGAAGGAACCCAATATGTTGCCAAAGAACTCTTGGACATAGATATGCACTACAAAGGATTGGTCTCCTATCAAGTGCAGTTGGTACAGAACAATCCTAACCTAACTGAAGCGGATAAGTCTGAGTTTTTGTCCTTTATGGATGAGCTCGATGCCGAATATGCGCAATTACGTTTGGAAATGCAGAATAACTTAGACAATGAACTAGTACTCGAGGCAATTGTAGCCAACTATAAGCAACGCATACAATTGATCGAAAACCTATTGAAACAGATTAACGATTCTAAAATAATAGACGATAATTATGGATACACTTTGTAAAAAACTACTATGGGTGGCCCTAGTGCTGATTCTAGGACAGCATGCGACGGCCCAAGAAAACGTATCTAAGACGGTAACAGAAAACTTCGCCTTGACCAATTCTGGCAAGCTGCAGTTGGAAAACAAGTATGGGAACATTAACCTTTTCGGTTGGGATAAAGAGGAGGTCTCCGTGTCTATCGTGATATCGGCCAATCATAGGAAAAAGGAGAATGCCAAAGATCTGCTCAAACGCATTAGCCCCGTGATTAAAAATAGCAACAATTATGTTTCTATCGGTTATGAAATCGCAGAAAAGAACCATAGCTTTTTTGCGAAACTTTTTGATGAAGTGCACCCCGATTTTGATCGTAGCAATGTGCAGATAGATTATACCGTTCACCTGCCCAAAAAGGCAGAGCTAAAAGTTATGAATACGTTTGGAGATGTAATTATCGAAGATTGGTCAGGTCAATTAAAGGCCACTATAGAACATGGTGATCTCTGGATCAATAATGATTTGAATAAGGCGGATATCGTAATGAAATATGGAAAACTACGAGCCAATTCGATCAACTACGGCAGTTTAGATCTTAAGAACGGGGAATTGGATATGGAAGACTCCAAAAATTTACGAATCAATAGCAATGGATCTGAAATGGCCTTAAATAGCGTGAAGTCGCTCGAAATATATTCGAATAAAGATGATGTTACCCTTGCTGAAGTGGGCACGGCCTTTGGGCATTTTAAATTCACTACCGTTCAGATTTCACGGTTGATCAAAGGAATCGACCTAAATCTGCGAATAGCGGATTTACGTGTAGACGAAATTGTTGATCCAAGCGCGGATATTGCCATAGAGCAGGAATCATCGAAATTAAGTTTCAACATTGTCGATTTTTCGCATCAATTTGAAGCCACAGTTGAACAAGGTCTTGTTCGCCTACCTAAATCATTTCAAAATATTGATTCGAAAATGCTGGACAAGGGTAAGAAACTACGAAGAATCATGGCCACATATGGTAATGGGAAGCCGGGTAGCATCTCGATCAAAGGAAAGAAAGGTGTTGTGCTGCTCAAGGAGTATTAACCGTTCTTGACTTAAGTCAATGTAGAATAGCGGCAGAACCTATAATATCGTAACGAAAAACAATTTTATACAACCAATATGCAACTTTTCAAGAAATCAATTGTCTTTAAAAATGAACGACCCAACCTACAGTCGGTTCATCATAAAAATTCAATCAAAATGAAACAATCAAAATTCGTCATTTTTTTGGCCGTCATTGTTGTAGGTTTTTTTGGCACTGCCCAAGAGGATGAGCAATACGTAACTTTTAATGACCGTAACAATGTGGTACACGGTGTTTACTTGGGGTTAACTTCCCGTTTCGGGGAAGTAAATAATGCCGAAACCTTTACGGGGGGACTCAAGATTGCCTATGTAGCCAATCAACAATTTGAGGTTGGCTTTGAGGGTAACTTCTTTTATTCCGATCAAAATTATTTCAACACCCTCAATTCTCAACAGGAAGATTTGATCGGTGGGTACGGGGGCCTACATTTAGAACCAATATTCTTTAGCAAATCTAGGGTTAATCTTTCTTTTCCACTTTTGATTGGAGGGGGAGCTATTGGTCAAATTGGCGATGATTTTAAAGAGGAGGATTTTGAAGAGGAATTGACAGAGGAGGATTTTGACGGCATGTTCGTCCTTGAACCAGGAGTTAGTGCCCTATTTAATATTTCACGTTATGTGCAGCTTGAAGTAGGTGTTAAATACCGTTTTACAAGCAAGTTTAACCTGCCCAATAGCCCCATAAATCGATTAAACGGCTTTACTGCCGGTCTAGGGATCAAGCTGGGAGTATTCAATATGGGTAGAAACAGATATAAAAAGAACATTCAAGATGAAGAATAATTCAAACGTATCGAGCAGCCGTCAGGCAAAGATCAAAACCAAGCATGTTTTTAGCGAGGATGAACAAGTCTTCTTAAAAAAAGAACCCTTGGAATATTCGGCACCATATTCAGAGGTGGCCGAGTGGTTCCCGACAGACTTTAATTGGGTTTCGGCCCGATTATAGGAACTTTTGTGCCTGGTCAGGTAACAACGACAAAACATCAATCATATTAAAATCCAATAGAATGAAAACAAAATCAATTGTACTCGGACTTATGCTATTTACAGTGGTGTTCACTTCCTGTGATTATGAAAAAATTCGCGCCTCTGAGGAGGTCAGTTCGTTGACCTATAACATTCCCGATTTTTCGAATTTGGAGGTTTCAAATGCCTTTAACGTGTATGTGTCTTTTTCTGATACCGAAGAGAGTATTCGTATCGAAGCCAATGAGAATCTTCATGACCGTATTACCGTTAAGCGCGATGGCAATTCATTGGTCATAAAGCTCAAAAAGTTCACGCAAATTCGCGGCAACGCCACGCTTAACGCCTATATCGTAACTAAGAACATAACCGAGTTCGATATCTCAGGTGCCTCTACCTTATATTTGGAAAATCAATGGGTTATTTCCAATGGAAGAATTGATCTCTCAGGCTCTTCCGACTTTAAGTGGCTCTAGATCGCCTGGAACTAGACCTTAGTGGAGCATCACATACCGACATTTATGGTACGGCGGAAATTCTGAATGCCGACCTTTCAGGCAGCAGTGAGATAAGGGATTTTGACTTTTCAATCGATAGACTTAGAATAGATCTTTCAGGAGCAAGTGAAGCCTTTCTAATGGTCAATGAATCTATCGACGTTGAGGCATCAGGGGCAAGTACGTTGAACTATAAGGGAAATGCCGTTATTTCAAATCAAGACCTTTCAGGGGCTTCGGAAGTGAACAATAGGAATTAGTACTATTTATGCCTCTTACGGAGAACCTTTTCGATGTCCTTCAAGGTATAATTTTTGGCCTGTAGTAGGATCAGGTAATGAAACAATAAGTCGGCGCTTTCATCTAGGAACAGTTCGTCATTGTTATCTTTTGCTTCAATGACGGTTTCTACGGCCTCTTCCCCTACTTTTTGCGCTATTTTATTGATTCCTTTTTCAAAAAGTGACGCTACATAAGAGCTTTTGGCGTCGGCCGAATTACGTCTTTGGGCAATGGTATTTTCCAATTCTGATAGAAATCCGAAGTTTGAAACGTTTTCTTCGTCCCAGCATGTATCTGATCCTGTATGACAGGTTGGCCCTGAAGGGTTGACCGTAATCAAGAGTGTATCGCTATCGCAATCATTTTTGATATCGACTACGTTCAAGAAATTGCCACTTTCCTCTCCTTTGGTCCATAGACGCTGCTTTGAACGACTAAAAAACGTCACCGTTTTGGTTTCCATAGTGGTTTCAAGGGCCACTTGATTCATATATCCCAGCATCAGAACACTTTTAGTTATGGCATCTTGAATAATTGCCGGTATGAGGCCGTCGGGATTCTTATTGAAATTTAATTGCATGATTTTGTACATCTTAATAGGCTTCGGGTCATAACCCAAGCTTACATCTTTTTAACTTTGTTCATTCGTAGCAAGTATATCGGAAAACCAAGGCCTTCCTCGGTATTATATACTTTCAAACCAAATTTTTGATAAAGGCGTACATGATCCATAGAAGCCGTATCAACTATGATAGGAAGGGTATTGTTCTGAAAATCACGAAAAACCTGCATGATCAGCTTGGCTGCCGTAACCGTTCCTTTATATTCCTCTTTCACCGCAAAGATCATAGGGCGAATATGATTGGTTTTGGGATAGTTTCGCTTTACAATACGCTGGCGTTTCAAGGCCTTCATAATTCTGCGTAGTCCAATGCATTGGGTAACGAGCCGAAAATCCGATTTAAAGGAAGCCCATGATAATACCTCTCTGTTCTTATAACTGATCAACAGACAGCTCCCTCTATTGTCAGAAAGGAATACTTCACCTGAGCGCATGGCTTTATCAAATAGATATCCCATTAATAATTCTAAGCGTTTTCTGCGCTTTTCATCATGTCGTACAATAAAATTGATGGAATTGTCTTCTTGAAGGGGATCAAAGGCCTCAATCAAAATACCTACTACCAAGTCTCTATCGCTTTTATCTGCTCGTATCAAAATTTTGTTTTCCTTTTTTAAATACGGATCGGAATTCCGCTATTCTTCAGGTTTTCTTTCAAATCATTTATTTCAATTTCCTTAAAATGGAAGACACTGGCTGCCAAGGCGGCATCAGCTTTTCCCTCTTTAAAGGTATCTATAAAATGTTGTACGCTACCAGCACCTCCCGATGCAATAATAGGAATATTTAATTCCTCCGATAATCTAGACAGTGCTTTATTGGCGAATCCGTCTTTGGTACCGTCATTGTCCATTGATGTAAAAAGGATCTCACCTGCCCCTCTCTTAGCCACTTCCTTTGCCCAATCGAACAGATCCAATTCTGTTGGTACTTTGCCTCCTACCAAATGTACGATCCATTTGCCTTGAATTTGTTTTGCATCGATCGCAACGACAATACATTGCGAACCAAACTTGGCGGTCAAATCATTTATCAACTGCGGATTCCTTATTGCAGACGAATTTATGGAAACTTTGTCGGCCCCGTTGTGCAAAAGGACATCAACGTCTTCCAAAGAGGAGATACCGCCGCCTACCGTGAATGGAATATTCACTTTTTCAGCAACTCGATATACCAAATCAGCAAGTGTTTTGCGTTTTTGTTCAGTCGCTGAAATATCAAGAAATACCAATTCATCGGCACCTTCTCGACTATAGATTTCGGCCAACTCAACGGGGTCACCGGCATCACGTAAATCAACAAAGTTGATTCCCTTTACCGTTCGTCCATCTTTAATATCCAAACACGGGATTATTCTTTTTGCGAGCACTATTCCTTGTTTTTAATTTTCAAATCGATACCTGCGTAAAAGCCAAGGTCTTTGTTCTTCATTTGTTTTACCCAAAATGCAATTTGACCTGTATGATAGGAATAATGCTCTACTGCGTGCATAACCACACCAATACCTGAAAAATAGAACCCTTGTACCTCTCTTTTTCTAATGAATTGGTCTAGCGAAGCATCATTGATCACTCTTTTTGCCTCTTCCACAGTGGCCGTAAGCTTGAGAAGGAGCTCCTCTTTGGAGGAACCTGATTGCGCAGCAAATTCTGCATCACGGTCTCGATGATCATCCGTTTCGCCCAAGGAGGCAATCACATATTGGGTAATGTTGCCGCATAAATGTAATATCAAATTGCCGATACTGTTCAACGATTCATTCGGCCGTTGCCAAATATCGGCATCTGTGAGCTGCGCCAAAGCAATTGTATTCATTCGGGTACTTTCATCCAAACGATACAGGGCGTTCTGCACAAATTCCTCTCTAAATTTCTCTTCCATGATTATGACGATAAGATATACGTTTCCAATTGTTTCAAGGTAATTCTATTTTCATAAATTGCTTTTCCGATAATGGTGCCTTCACAGCCCATATCGGCTAGTTTGGGCAGCTCCTCAAAAGTAGAAATACCACCCGAAGCGATTAGTTTCAATGGGAGGGGTCCATCGAGCTGATCGATCATCTGCTGGTACAAATCAAAGGAGGGACCCGCCAACATCCCATCTTTGTCAATATCAGTACAAATTACATACTGCATGCCTTCTTTCTGATATGCATCAATAAAAGGAAACAGCTGCTCCTCCGATTCCTCCTGCCATCCTGAAACGGCAACTTTTCCATGCAAGGCATCGGCACCCAGTATAATTTTTTCTGGCCCATACTTACGAATCCAATCCAAGAACGTAATTTTATCCTTTACGGCGATGCTACCACCTGTTATCTGTGACGCACCACTTTCAAAAGCGATACGCAAATCCTCATCTGTTTTTAACCCTCCACCAAAATCGATCTTCAAATTGGTTTTCGATGCAATGAGTTCAAGAATTTTGTGATTCACAATGTGTTTGGATTTCGCTCCATCCAAATCTACCAAATGTAAATACTTGATGCCATATGACTCGAATTCTTTTGCTACTTCCAACGGATTTTCATTATAGACCTTTTTAGTCGTATAATCACCCTTGGAAAGGCGTACACATTTACCTTCGATAATGTCTATTGCCGGTATGATTCTCATTTTCAAATTTGTTTTTATAGACCTAAAAAGTTCAGCAAAATTTGCGCTCCTTTGGTGCTGCTCTTTTCTGGATGAAACTGGGTGCCGTAAAAATTTTGCTTTTGCAGGGCTGCACTATACGTCACGTCATATAATGATTCTGCTATCGTAGCAGCGCATAAGGGGGCATAAAAACTATGTACCGAATAGATATACTCCTGCTCCACAATTCCATCGAATAGGTCAGACTTTAAATTGCTTATCTGGTTCCACCCAACTTGCGGTATTTTTACTTGTTTCGAAAAGCGAATGACATCGACATCGAATATTCCCAATCCTTTAGTATTCCCCTCTTCAGTTGAATTGCACATTAGTTGCATACCCAAACAAATACCTAAAACCGGTTGCGCTAATCTTGGAATAAGTTTATCCAACCCACTTGACTTTAGTTTCCGCATGGCACTACTCGCCTCCCCAACTCCTGGGAAAATAACCTTATCCGCATTCAGAATCTCGTCAACATCCCTGCTCAAGGTTGCCTCATAGCCCAATCGTTGAATAGCGAATTTGATACTCTGAATGTTACCCGCATCGTAGTTAATGATCACCACCTTCATTATAGCTTGCCTTTTGTGGAGGGTAATATCATTTTCTCGACATCTCTTTTTACTGCCATCTTAATCGATTTTGCAAAGCTCTTGAAAATGGCCTCGATTTTATGGTGTTCATTAATACCTTCTGCCTTGATATTTAGATTTGCCTTCGCACCATCGGTAAAAGACTTGAAAAAATGGTAAAACATTTCAGTCGGCATATCGCCTACTTTCTCACGTTTAAAGTCCGCATCCCAAACCAGCCAATTGCGACCACCAAAATCTATAGCCACTTGGGCCAGGCAATCATCCATAGGCAGGCAGAACCCATACCTTTCAATTCCTAACTTGTTTCCTAGTGCTTTATGAAATACCTCACCTAGGGCTATTGCCGTATCTTCAATGGTATGGTGCTCATCAACCTGCAAGTCTCCGTTCACTTGAATATCCAAATCCATTTGGCCGTGACGGGCCAATTGATCTAACATATGGTCGAAAAAAGCCAAACCTGTTTCAACAGTGCCGCTGCCCGTACCATCTAAATTCAATTTGATTTTGATATCGGTTTCATTGGTTTTCCTATGAATCTCAGCTGTTCTATTCTTTAATTTTAAGAATTCGTAAATCTTCTCCCAATCATTGTTCTCAAGGGCGATTACCGTGTTGAGCTCATCCTGTTTTACCGTTATTTCTCCAGTACCTAGGTTGGTGTTGTCATTGATAAAGATACCTTTTGCCCCAAGGTTTTTGGCCAATTCCATATCGGTTAAGCGGTCACCGATTACAAAAGAATTCTCTAAATCGTATTCTTCCGAAAAATATGCCGTCAATAAACCTGTGCCCGGTTTACGGGTGTTCGCCTGGTCTTTTGGAAAGGTCCTATCCAAAAATACCTTGTCAAAGACCACCCCTTCATTTTCGAAAGATTTTAATATAAAATTGTGCACTGGCCAGAACGTCTCCTCAGGAAATATGTCGGTTCCCAGTCCGTCTTGATTGGTTATCATGACCAACTCATAATCCAGTTCTTTCGCAATTTTTCCCAAATACGTAAAGGCCTTGGGGTAGAATATCATTTTTTCAAATGCATCAATCTGCTCGTCGGCCGTTTCTTTGATGATCGTACCATCGCGATCTATAAATAAAACTCTTTTCATTGTTCCAATTCTTTTAAAACCCTCATCAACTTGATATTTTCTTCTTTTGTTCCCACAGTAAGCCGTAGCGTGTTGCTGCAGCGGGGCTGCGTACTCCTATTTCGTACTACGATACCTTTCTTTAGGAGTTGGTCATAGCGTGTATTGGCGTCATCAACCCGTATCAAAACAAAATTTGCATCAGACGGATACACTTTTTGTACAAATCCGATGGTAAGCAATACGCTGACCAATATTTTCTTTTGCTCAAGAATTTCTTGAATCTCCGATGAAATCCGAACCCCGTCCGAAATTCTTGACAATGCCTTTTGTTGGGTTAATTCATTAACATTATATGGAGGCTTGATCTTGTTTAATACTCCTATGACTTCTTTAGATGCGATGCAGATACCCAGGCGCACACCGGCCATACCATATGCCTTTGAAAGCGTTTGCGTCACCACCAAATTCGGATATTCTGACAATTTCGACGCCCAACTTTCATTTGGAGAAAAGTCAATATAGGCTTCATCAACTACAACAAGACCATTAAATCCATTTAATAGGCGCATTACTTTTTCGGTTGCAAAACTATTGCCTGTTGGGTTATTGGGAGTGCAAATAAAAAGTAGCTTGGAGTGTGCATCAGCCGAATTCAATATGGCCTCGGTATCTGGCTCAAAATCTTCGGCCAATAAAACAGTCTTGTTTTCAATGTTATTGATACCTGACAATACCGCGTACATGCCATAAGTAGGTGGTAATGTTATAATGTTGTCTACTTTGGGCTCACAGAAGGCCCTGAAGAGCAAATCAAGTACTTCATCACTCCCATTACCTAAGAGAATATTTTCCGATTCAAGTCCTTTCTGGTCTGCCAAAACCTTTTTCAAAGTACGTTGTTGGGGATCAGGATACCGATTCACACCATTCTCAAACGGATTCTCATTTGCATCTAAAAATACCATTTGAGATCCGTCGGATACGTACTCATCACGTGCAGAGGAATAAGGCTGTAAACCTTTTATATTCTCCCGTATTATATTATTCACATTAAATCCCATTGACTTTGAAATTTTTTGCATTTTGACCTCATGCCTACCCAATATGACATTATTTTAAACTCTCTAATCGCAAGCTAACAGCATTCTTATGAGCTTGTAAACCTTCTGCTTCTGCCATAATTTCTATAACGCTTCCAATTTCCTGTATTCCTTTTTTAGATATTTTCTGGAAGGTCAGGCTTTTCATAAAACTATCTAGGTTGACGCCACTATACTGCTTTGCATAACCGTTAGTAGGCAGGGTATGATTCGTTCCGGAAGCATAATCGCCTGCACTTTCAGGGGTATAGTTTCCAATAAACACCGAACCGGCATTAATGGTGTTCTCAATATAAAAATCTTCATTTTCAACACATATTATAAAATGTTCTGGACCGTATGCGTTAATTAAATCAAGGGCCGATTGGTCATCTTCAACATAAATCAACTTGCTATGTGCTATTGCTTGCTGGGCAATTTCTTTTCGTGGCAAATCTAAAATTTGAAGTGCTAGTTGCGCTTCTACATCCCGAATCATATTTTGAGATGTTGAAACCAACAAAACCTGACTATCAGCTCCGTGCTCGGCCTGACTCAATAAATCGGACGCCACGAACGAGGCATCGGCTGTATCGTCGGCAACCACCAATAACTCACTCGGACCAGCCGGCATATCAATGGCTACGCCATACTTGGTGGCGATTTGTTTGGCCATGGTTACGTATTGATTTCCAGGTCCAAATATCTTGTACACCTTGGGTATGGTCGCGCTACCAAAGGTCAAACCCGCAATGGCCTGAATACCGCCAACTTTATAGATTTGTGTGATACCGCATATGGAGGCCGTATATAGGATTGCTGGATGTATCTCTCCTTGTTTATTGGGAGGTGAACACAAAGCAATTTCATTGCAACCTGCAATAGCTGCCGGTACGGCCAACATTAATATCGTTGAGAACAAAGGCGCAGTTCCTCCTGGAATGTACAATCCGATTTTTTGAATCGGACGTTTTTCCTGCCAACACAGTACGCCCTTAGATGTTTCTACCGCTAGTTTCCCAGTTTTCTGAGCCTTGTGAAAAATTTCAATATTACGTTTTGCCACCCCAATGGCAGCTTTAAGTTCCTCAGAAACACTAGCGGAAGCCTCTTTAATTTCCGCTTTAGACACCAACATTTCGTTTAGCGAAACCTGATCATATTGTGCCGTATACTTTATGATAGCAGCATCACCATTACGCTGAACCTCATTAAAAATCGTTTGTACGGATTGTTCAATAGCGTCCACCTTATGTGAAGGTCTTCTGAGAATAGTCTTCCAATCTTCCCTTTTTGGGTTGTATATTTTATTCATTACAGGACCATTTTTTCTATTGGACATACCAAAATACCTTCAGCACCCGCTTGCTTAAGCTCATCTATGACCTCCCAGAATTTGTCTTTGTTAATTACCGTATGAACAGAGCTCCAACCTTTTTCGGCCAAGGGCAGTACCGTAGGGCTTCGCATTCCTGGAAGCTTATCAATAATATCACCTAGCTTATTATTCGGTGCATTCAATAGTACGTACTTTGATTGGCGCGCCCTTAAAACCGATTGAATTCGAAATTGAAATTTTTGAAGCAGTGCTTTACGTTCTTCTGAGATTTTAGGGGAAATGGCCAATACGGCCTCACTCTTCAGCATTACCTCTACCTCCTTCAGATTATTTTTAAATAGTGTGCTTCCACTAGATACGATATCACAAATAGCATCGGCCAGACCAATATTCGGGGCAATTTCGACAGAGCCATTGATGATGTGCAATTCTGCCTTAACTCCTTTTTCGTTCAAGTAATTCTGAACGGTATTTGGATAGGAGGTTGCAATTCGCTTTCCCTCAAAATCATGAACAGATTCATAGGTTTCGCCTTTCGGTATGGCCAGCGAAACTTTGCATTTAGAAAAACCTAGGTGCTCTGCTGTTGAAATATCCGCCCCTTTTTCGATGAGTACGTTCTCACCAATAATCGCAATGTCGACTACCCCATCGCGTAAATATTGGGGAATGTCACCATTTCGCAGATAAAAAACCTCGATGGGAAAATTGCGTGAAGATGCCTTCAACTGATCTTTTCCATTATCGATAGAGATGCCACAGTCTTTCAGCAACTTTAATGAATCCTCATTAAGACGACCTGATTTCTGGATTGCTATTCTTAATCTCATAATTCGTAATTAAAAAACCCGTTTGATTGCTCAAACGGGTCGTAATTATGTTGTAAATACTACAATACATCTTTACCTCGCTTGACAGCCAGTGTAAAAATGATGATGTGTATTCTTATTTCTCATTATGCAGTAAAAGTAAAACGTATTTTTGAGTTATCAAAAGATTTGTTAGAAATGAAACAAAAGCATTCGAATTTGGGCTGCTCGTACAATCTTAGTTATTGCCTAAGATCAAAGGAAGGCCGGCATCTCCGCCACCAACTACGATTACTTTTGAATTAGGCGATTCTGAAAGCTTCAATGTTGCATCTATACCCTTATCCTGCAATATTTTATCGGTAAGTGATGCACTCAGGATTCTGTTTGCGTCTGCCTTACCTTGGGCTTCTATAGTTACTTTTTCTGCCTCCTTCGCCGCCGTTACCAAACGGAATTCGTACTCTAGGGATTCTTGCTCTTGTTTTAACTTCCGCTCAATTGCTTCCTTTATCGTTGGAGGAAGTGTCACATCTCTAATTAGGACCTCATTTAATTGAATGTACTGATCATCGACTATTTTCTTGGTCTCTTCGTAAATCTCTACTTGTATCGCATCTCGTTTACTTGAATACAACTGTTCAGGCGTGTACCTTCCTACTACGCTTCTAGCTGCAGAACGAATTGCGGGCAATAGTATACGTTCTTTATACTGCTCACTTTTTTCCTGGTGCAATTTCCCTAAATGCTCATATTTAGGCTGAAACCAGGTAGAAGCGTCTAATTGAATGTCCAAACCGTTTGATGAAAGCACTTTCATTTTTTCGAATACTTCTTGCTGGCGCACTTCATATACATATACATTATTCCAAGGGGCAATGATATGAAAGCCTTCACCTAATGGCGGTTGGTCGGTAACTACACCACCTCCAAAGGTTTTATAGAGTACCCCAGCCTCACCTGAACCAATAGTGATTGCTGATTTCGAAAGTAGTATTACGAGCACAATGACCCCGAAGATAAAGGGCAAGGCTATTTTTGGTAATTTATCCATAGTGTTCTGTTTTTAATTTAGTCCATTGTATTTTCTAATAAACCACTCTATCGCAAGTGTGGCGGCAATTAACGCTAAAAGTACGCGAAAATCTATTAAAGATACAACATTTTGTTCGCTCTTTTGAACTGGTAAAAAACGCTTCTGAACCATGAGTTCATCAACTAATTGCCCCACCTGATTCGGAAAATAACTTTCGGCCGATGTATTTAAAGCCATGCGTTCCAATTTCTTATAATTGGTCGATAAAAATTGCCGTTCTACATCAAAATCCAAAATGGTAAAACTCCCTGACTTCGTTAGATTTTCATTCAACACTTTTGCCGTGAATGTATATGTACCTGGTGCCATATTTGCCAAATCAGCTTCAAAATAGCCATTCTTTAAGAGCATCGTAAATCGACTTAAAACACCTGTGTCGTTATGCTTAAGCTGCAAGTCTATGGTCGCGTTGCCATCGAACTCATAGGCCTTATCAAAATAGTTGGCTTTGATTTTAGCCGAATTGGTGCCCTCGTACACCGTTTCATAGTCTAATGAAAATCGTGTTTTTGGCTTACTGGCGGCAAGATAGCGGATCAATTTACCTATGAATTCATCAAAATTCTTGAAACTTTTCTCATTACGATAGTTCTGTACTCTCCACTTCCAAATATTCTCACCAAAAAGCACACCTTCACGCTGCCCATCGGCCTCGGATACATAAAGCAACGGATCGTTTAAACTAACCCCCCGTACCCTTCTGCTCAATAGTGTTTCACCTGGTTTTTTTATAGTCACTTCACCCATATTGGCATCTAAGGGAGGGTAATCGTCCACATTAAAATTAGACATATCAAAAGCTGAGAAACCTGGGTTTAAATTTGGTGATGTTTCCTCGGTCTGATTAAAACGCTGATGACTAAATGTCTCTTGTGCGGAGTTCAAGAAATTCATATTGGTTTTGGGACCAACGATAGTAAAGTAATTCACTTTCTTTTGTTCTATAAAATCATATACTGCCTTAAAAGAAGACTTCGGCTGATATAGAATAAATAGATCAAATTCTTCAAGTTTGTTTGAACCAACGCTGCTCTTTAGAATGGAAACTGCACGTTGTTCATTGGTCTCAATTGCATTCTTCAGTGATCCAATATCTGGATGCAAGACATCGGAAACAAGCGCAATATTTGTTTTTTCGTCTATTACTTCTACAGCGGTAGTTCTAGAATTGTTCTTGGTATTGCGTTCCCCCTCCAATTTCCCGAGCGATATCTGAATACGCTTGGTGCCAACTATATCTGCACTTAAAAGGGTATTGATCACTTTGGTTCTATTGGTACCTCCAAAACTGATATTCTCGCGGTACACCGACTTTCCGTTAACAGAAATACTTAAGGTGCTCGAAGCTGAACCACTTCCTTGATAGGACACATAGGCCTCTAGGGGAAATTTGTTATTTAAGAATGCATATTTGTTGGTGTTTACCTGATCTATGCGTACATCCTCATAAGTGGTCGTATCCCCTAAAATTATTGGATAAACGGGCATTTTTTGATTTTTGGAATAGAACTCATAATCTTCGCCCAAAGTTTGATTGCCGTCTGTTAAGAGCAAAACGGCTCCGTTGTTACCCCCATAAATTGTGTTAAGCGACTTTAGGGCTTTCGAGATATTGGTATTGGGTTCAGAAAATGAAAGGCTATCATGCACATTCAAATTACCGCCAAAACTATGATATATGATATTGAATTTGTCCGCGAGATCTTGTCGTTCCTTAAGTGCTTGAAGGGATTCGATTAAGCCCTGGTCTTTCATGGATGATGAATTGTCGGCCAAAACCATGAGGTTGGCCTTTTCCAAGGTGTAATCATTTTTTGTAAACTTTGGATTAATGAGCAATACGAAAGCACCGAACCAGGTCAAAAAGCGCAGAAATGATAGCAAAACGGATAGCTTGCCACGCTTTTTCGTTTTATAATGGTATTGAAACAGCACTAGCACAAGAGCCACCACCCCTGCTAATACAATTAAAAGTATCGTTTGAATATCCATTAAGAGATGCGCCCTTTAATAGTTATATGTTATACGTAGGAAATTGGCTTGCAGTAGAATTTCCAAACTCAGTACGTTTAAGGCTTAGCCTTTTTAAGTAAGCATTCCACCATCAACATTGAGCACTTGCCCTGTAACATAGGCAGAAAGATCGGACGCCAAAAACAAGCAAGCGTTGGCAATATCTTCAGGGGTACCACCTCGCTTAAGGGGAATTCCTTCTCGCCAACCCTGAACGGTTTTTTCATCAAGTTTCGCCGTCATTTCAGTTTCTATGAATCCTGGTGCTATCGCGTTGCAGCGTATATTTCTAGACCCCAACTCCAAGGCTACGGACTTCGTGAAACCGATCATGCCCGCTTTGGATGCCGCATAATTCGTTTGCCCTGCATTACCTTTTACCCCAACCACACTGCTCATATTGATGATTGAACCTTTGCGTTGTTTCAACATGGTGCGCTGTACCGCCTTTGTCATGTTAAAAACAGACTTTAGGTTTATCTCAATAACGCTATCAAAATCCTCCTCTCCCATACGCATGAGCAAGTTATCTTTGGTAATCCCTGCGTTATTGATCAAAACATCTATACCGCCAAAATCTTCCAATACGTTTTCTATCAATTGCTCTGATTGATCATAACTTGCAGCATTACTCTTATACGCCTTTGCGGTGACACCTTTGCCAATTAATTCTTTTTCGAGTTCTAGGGCCGGTGCCTCACTAGAACTATATGTGAAGGCCACATTGGCACCGTAGTCCGCAAATACTTGCGCAATACCTCTACCTATTCCTCTGCTTGCCCCGGTTATGATGACATTCTTTCCTTCAAGTAATTTCATTTTAAAAAAGTTTGCTAGTCTAATATCAAAGATAGGTGTTGTTCTTACAAAGACGAAAAAAAATCCTGTCATCAATGAGTTGAAAACAGGATTTATAAATTAAATATCGCGATGAACTATCCCATCACCTCTTTTACCTTTTTACCGATCTCTGCAGGTGAGTCCACAACATGAATGCCATGTTCCCTCATTATTTTTTTCTTTGCTTGTGCGGTATCATCGCTACCTCCCACTATAGCACCGGCATGGCCCATAGTTCTCCCAGCAGGTGCCGTTTCGCCAGCGATAAAACCTACAACCGGCTTTTTGCTGCCACTTTCTTTATACCACTTAGCTGCATCGGCCTCTAACTGGCCACCAATTTCACCGATCATTACAACGCACTCGGTTTCTGGATCATTGATCAACAATTCAACAGCCTCTTTGGTCGTCGTTCCGATAATGGGGTCACCGCCAATTCCAATAGCTGTAGTAATTCCCAAGCCTTGTCGCACCACTTGATCGGCGGCCTCATAAGTTAAGGTTCCCGATTTTGATACGATACCTACATTGCCCTTCTTAAAAACGAAACCGGGCATGATACCAACCTTAGCCTCCCCAGGAGTAATTACCCCAGGACAATTCGGACCTACCAAACGGCAGTCCATATTTTTGATGTAATTCGATGCCTTTACCATATCGGCAACAGGAATTCCCTCTGTGATCGTTATGATAACCTTAATTCCCGCATTCGCTGCTTCCATGATCGCATCGGCAGCAAAAGCTGGTGGAACAAAAATAATCGTCGTATCGGCCCCTACCTTTTCAACGGCCTCCTGTACGGTATTAAAAACTGGCTTTCCCAAATGCTCTTGTCCACCTTTACCGGGAGTTACTCCACCTACGACATTGGTGCCATATTCGATCATTTGACCGGCATGAAAAGTTCCTTCACTACCCGTAAATCCTTGTACTATAATATTTGAATCTTTGTTGACTAAAACGCTCATTTGTTCTTCGTTTCTTATTTGGAATTAATGGTTTCGATTTTTCTCAGCGATGCAAAAATATGGGTTTGCTGAGAAACTCATGCTTATTTATTCTTCTAATTTTTTCAATATCGACGGAATTTTTTTGACATAGGCCAATTGTTTCAACTTTTCGCGAGATTCTTCGATCGGCGTACCAAAATAACTTTTACCGCCCTCTACCGATTTGGTTACCCCCGTCTGGCCCATAATCACGGCTTTTTTACCAATAGTAATACCACTATTCGTACCGACCTGCCCCCAAAGTGTCACCTCATCTTCAATAACCACACAACCAGCAATGCCGGTTTGGGAAGCAATCAAGCACTTTTCGCCGATTACCGTATCATGGCCCACATGAACCTGATTGTCCAATTTGGTGCCTTTTTTTATGGTTGTATCACCGCTTACACCTTTATCGATGGTACAAAGAGCACCCAGTTCTACATCATCCTCCAAAACTACCCTACCACCAGACAATAAGCGATCGTGGCCATCTACCCTATTTTTGTAATAGAAGGCATCTGCGCCCAAAACCGTTCCTGAATGTATGATTACCCTATCACCAATAATGCAATTATCATAGATAGAAACATTGGCATGTATGACACAGTCCTTACCAATGACGACATTGTTTCCTATGAATGCGTTAGGCTGAATAATCGTGTTTTGCCCAATCTTGGCGGTTTCGGAAATTAGGGTATCCGTCTTTTCAAAGGGTCGAAAATACTGCGTTAACTTATTGAAGTCCCGAAAAGGGTCCTCAGAAATCAAGAGTGCTTTTCCTTCAGGACAAGCTACTTTTTTGTTGATCAATACAATAGTTGCTTTGCTGCTTAATGCTTTGTCATAATATTTGTGATGATCAACAAATACAATATCCCCTGGGGTCACCACATGAATCTCGTTCATCCCCAAAACAGGAAAGTCAGAGGGACCGATAAATTCACAACTCAGAATAGTCGCAATTTGTTCAAGGGTATGTGGGGTCGGGAATTTCAATTTAAAAACTAATTAAGGGACGTTCAATTCACTGGGCAACTTATATGAAAAAGTCTATTCTTTCGGGAAGCATGGTTACCTACTCCTTTACTCTTTCCATGTAATTGCCACTGGCGGTATCTATCTTGATTTTATCGCCTTCGTTGATGAACAAGGGCACATTTACCTCGGCACCTGTTTCGACCTTTGCCGGTTTAGTGGCGTTGGTTGCCGTATTTCCTTTGACGCCTGGCTCGGTATAGGAAACCTCTAGAATCACGCTAGCAGGCATTTCTACGGATAACGGCATGCTATCCTCGGTATTGAAAAGCACTTTGACCACAACACCTTCCTTTAATAAACCAGGGGCATCCAAGGTATCTTCCTCAAGTGTAATCTGATTGTAATCATCCGTATTCATAAAATGATAGGTCTTTCCCTCGGCATATAAATATTGGTACGATCGGGTCTCAACGCGAACATCGTCTATCTTATGTCCTGCCGAAAAAGTATTGTCCAACACCTTACCGTTACTGACACTTTTAAGCTTGGTCCTTACAAATGCGGGGCCTTTGCCAGGCTTAACATGTAAAAACTCTATAATCTTGTAAATATCATTGTTGTAACGAATGCATAATCCCTTTCTAATGTCCGATGTTGATGCCATGCTTATTTTCTATTAATTGAATATTGTTTTTTCTGACTAACTATTGCTAAAATAGCCTTTCATGATACCGCGCTGTGAATCTCGAATAAACTGAAGCACTTCGTCGCGCTCAGGGGTCGCTTCCATCTCTGCCTCGATTATTTGAACCGCCTGGGTGTTATTGTAATTTTTCTGATAGAGAATTCTGTAAATATTCTGAATTTCCCTGATTTTTTCAGACTCGTAACCTCTTCTTCTCAATCCCACGGAATTGATGCCAACATAAGATAAAGGTTCGCGCGCCGCCTTAACATATGGCGGAACATCCTTTCGAACCAAAGAACCTCCAGTTACAAAAGCGTGTTGGCCAACCGATACGAATTGATGAACTGCTACTAAACCTGCAAGGATAACATTATCGCCAATGGTGACATGACCGGCGAGGGTTGAATTGTTCGAAAAAATACAATTGTCACCAAC
Source organism: uncultured Flavobacteriaceae bacterium (assembly GCA_938017825.1). Taxonomy (GTDB): domain Bacteria; phylum Bacteroidota; class Bacteroidia; order Flavobacteriales; family Flavobacteriaceae; genus Pelagihabitans. Next base: position 39,087 of record CALIJE010000027.1, on the reverse strand, counting down.
GAGGCAATCATGTGCCACGTGGCAATATGCCATAATCAAGCAGTTCTTACCGATTACTGTTTTGTTCCTATCAGAGGTACCTTTATGAATGGTGGCACATTCCCTGATCGTAGTATTGTTCCCAATTACCACCGTTGTTTCCTCTCCCTGATATTTAAGATCCTGAGGTGGGGCCGAAATAACCGCCCCTGGAAAGATATTACAGTTTTTACCAATGCGGGCTCCTTCCATAATCGTTACGTTCGAACCGATCCAGGTACCATCACCTATGGTCACATTATTGTGAATGGTGGTAAAGGGTTCTACCACTACGTTCTTTGCAATCTTGGCGCCAGGATGAATATAGGCTAATGGTTGATTCATGCTAATTTCCTTTTACCTTAATTATTTGGGCCATAATCTCTGCCTCGGAAGCCAATTTGCCATTGGTATAGGCCTTTGCATTCATTTGACAAAGTCCTCTTCGTATGGGCTGCATTAAATCAAGTTTAAAAATGAGGGTATCACCTGGTACCACTTGTTGCTTGTAGCGTACATTATCGATTTTCAAAAGATAGGTCAAATAGTTTTCTGGGTCGGGGACCGTATTCAGAACCAAAATACCTCCCGTCTGAGCCATAGCCTCTAATTGTAAAACTCCTGGCATTACGGGTGCTCCGGGAAAATGCCCCACGAAAAAAGGTTCGTTCATGGTTACATTTTTGAGTCCGACCACATGGGTTTCGGATAGTTCCAATATCTTATCTACCAATAAAAACGGGGGCCTATGGGGGAGACGCTCCATGATTTTAGTGATATCCATCAAAGGAGGAGCATTTAAATCGTATTGCGGAACATTGTTTCGCTTTTCGAGCTTTATGATCTTCGCCAACTTTTTTGCGAATTGGGTGTTCACAAAATGCCCGGGTTTGTTTGCGATGACCTTGCCTTTGATTCGGGTTCCTGCCAGGGCCAAATCTCCAATAACATCGAGCAATTTGTGCCGAGCTGCCTCATTTGGCTGATGCAGGGTAAGGTTATCAAGTATGCCATTAGGCTTCACTGAGAGTTTTTCCTTTCCAAAAGCCTTTTCCAACTTCTTCATCGTCCCGTTCGATATTTCCTTATCTACATAAACGATGGCGTTATTTAAATCCCCGCCCTTAATCAAACCATTTTCGAGTAAGGCCTCTAACTCATGCAAAAAACTAAAGGTTCTTGCATTTGATATTTCCTCTTTGAAATCAGTGATATGCTCTAGGGTCGCATTTTGTGTTCCCAGTACTTTGGTTCCAAAATCTACCATGGTGGTAACCTGATATTCATCGGCAGGTATTACGGTAATCTCGCTCCCTGTAGCCTCATCTCGATACGAAATGACCTCTTTTACCACATATTCCTCACGAATCGCATCTTGTTCTACAGCCCCAACTATTTCCAAAGCCTCTACGAAATATTTTGACGAACCATCCATGATAGGTGGTTCAGGCGCATTTAGTTCTATAAGGGCATTGTCAATATTCATTCCTACCAAAGCTGCCAAAACGTGCTCTGAGGTCTGAATCTTAACTCCGTTCTTTTCGAGATTCGTGCCCCGTTGGGTATTGACCACATAGTTGGCATCAGCCTCGATAACAGGGTTACCCTCTAGGTCTACACGTTTAAATTTGTAGCCATGGTTTTCAGGTGCCGGCACGAATTTCATCGTCACTTCTTCACCCGTATGTAAACCTACACCTTTTAGTATAACTTCTTTGGCGATGGTTCTTTGCTTTTGTACTTCGCTACTCACTACTTTTCTTTTTTTCTAATTTATGTACTCTCTTGTTGAGCTTAGATAAGTTTTTGAAATGCACATAAGATTTGTTATAGTCCCCGTAGGTAATAGCAGGGGAGCCTTGCAGTACCTCATCATCCTTTACATTTCTACCCACACCCGATTGCGCCTGTATTCTAACACGGTCGCCAATAGTCACGTGGCCTACGATACCTACTTGGCCACCGATCATACAATTTTTTCCAATTTTGGCAGAACCTGCGATACCGGTTTGTGCGGCGATTACAGTGTTCTCTCCTATTTCAACATTATGGGCAATCTGTATTTGGTTGTCTAGCTTCACGCCTTTACGCAAAATTGTAGAACCCAAGGTCGCGCGATCGATGGTGGTGCCTGTGCCCACGTCTACATTATCTTCCAAAATAACGTTGCCAGTCTGCGGAATTTTGGTGAACTCCCCATTTTTACTAGGAGCAAATCCAAAACCATCGGATCCTACAACCGCACCACTATGAATTACACAATTATTGCCAATGACAGACTCAGAACAAATTTTAGCTCCTGCCCAAACCTGCACGTTATCGCCTAATACCGTATTATCGCCCACAAAGGCGTTCGGGAATATTTTTACATTTTTGCCAAGTACCGCATTGCTACCGATATACGCAAAAGCACCTAAGTAAAGACCCTCTCCGTAGGTAGCCGATTCTGAAATATAGGATGGATTTTCAATACCTTTTCTACTGTCATTCTTTACTTGATCATAATATTCCAACAGTTTTGAAAAAGACTCATAGGCGTCCTCCACCTTGATCAGCGTAGTATCTAAACTATGTTCAGGAATAAAATCCTTATTTACGATCGTAATCGAGGCCTTGGTGGTATAAATGTGTGGCGTATATTTGGGGTTCGAAAGAAAGGTCAATGAACCTTGCTCCCCTTCCTCTATTTTGGCAAGTTTATGAACTGCAATGTCTGGGTTTCCCTCTAACTCACCCTCTAAAATGCCTGCAATCTGACCTGCGGTAAAAATCATGAACACAAAAGTAAGAAAAATAGTTAAACAGAATCTTTGGGGTAGCACATATAATATTTCGTCATCGTTTTCGAAAGCGCCTTTAAATTAAGGTGATCGGAGGCCTTTGCAACATCGGTCAATTTGCCATTGCTTTTTAAGATGTTGATGTTTTGTTTATCAGCCTCATAGGCCTTCAGGGCCACTGAACCTTCGAAGACAAAATAAGCAGCTTCTTCTTTCGAAAGTTGTTTTGCCTTACGCAACGAATCCAGCCGTTCTTGAACTTTTTGCGAAGCTATCGGTTTATTCTTTAATTTGATATTTAGAAGCCGACGGTCTAAAAGCATAGCGCAAAGATTTGACAGGACATAGTCGGAATGGTCTCGCCATGCCTTCAGGGCGGCAAGAATATCAGTATCATCCAAAAGCGAAAAGCGATTTAAAATAGTGGCATCGAAATCTTTCTTGGCAATCTTGTTCTTCAAAAAAAACATGAGATTGTCGCTACATGGTAATTCAAGGTTCATGGCAAGAACTTCACGTGCCCTTTTTAGGGTACGGATCAGTAACTGTTCGGCAACGAGTCCGGTTTTATGAAGATATACTTGCCAATACATAAACCGCCTTGCCATTAGAAATTTCTCTACTGAATAGATTCCCTTTTCCTCGACTACCAACTCCTTTTCAACTACATTCAGCATTGTGATCAAGCGTTGAGAATTAATATTTCCTTCGGATACCCCTGTATAGAAACTATCGCGCTTAAGGTAATCCATGCGATCCATATCCAATTGACTCGAAACCAGTTGATTTAAAAAGGTCTTTGCGTGTTCTTTTTTGAAGATGGCTATGGCCGTAGTTAAACTTCCGTTAAACTTAGTGTTCAATTCCTCCATAAATAACAAGGAAATATCTTCATGATGTACATCCTTTACTATACTATGCTCCATAGCATGCGAAAAAGGGCCATGCCCAATATCGTGCAATAGTATGGCCGCCAGCAGCCCTTCTTCTTCTTCTTCCGTAATTTCAACACCCTTAAAACGAAGCACTTGCACTGCTTTTTGCATCAAATACATTGCCCCTAACGCATGATGAAAACGGGTATGATGCGCCCCTGGGTATACCAAATAGGAAAGGCCCATTTGCGAAATTCTTCGGAGCCGTTGAAAGTAAGGATGGCTGATCAATTCAAAAATCAACGGAGAAGGAATTGTAATAAATCCGTAAATTGGATCATTAAATATTTCCAGTTTTTTTGATGCTGTCAAACGAGAGGTCTTAGAAACGGATTGCGCAAATTTATTAAAAGCAAAACGATCTTAACCACATTAGAATACTTATTGCATTTTCACTACAATAATCCATAGGCATTTATGAATGAAATAACCATCTTGTGGGTCGATGATGAAATCGATCTTTTAAAACCGCATATCATTTTTCTGGAAGGAAAAAATTATAAGGTAATTCCCTGTTTAAGTGGGCAAGAAGCTTTAGAAGAATTAAGGGAAAACAAGGTAGATATTGTGTTCTTAGATGAGAACATGCCAGGTATTTCCGGTCTAGAGACCCTTAACGAAATAAAACTCATGGATGCTTCGATTCCCGTCGTCATGATTACCAAGAGCGAGGAGGAGTTTATAATGGAAGAGGCCATCGGATCAAAAATAGCCGATTACCTTATAAAGCCCGTAAATCCTAATCAAATTCTACTTTCATTAAAGAAAAACCTTGACCATTCTCGATTGGTTTCAGAGAAGACCACATCGAATTACCAGCAAGAGTTTCGAAAAATAGCTATGGATTTATCCATGGTCAACTCTTTTGAAGAATGGACCAGCTTGTATAGGAAATTGATTTATTGGGAATTGCAATTGGAGGAGATCGAGGACGCAAGTATGTTTGAAATATTGGAATCCCAAAAAACGGAAGCCAATTCACAATTTGGAAAATTCATTGAGCGAAACTATCAAGATTGGTTTGATGGTCATGACGGACCTATATTGTCACACACCTTATTCAAAGAGAGAATTCAGCCCGAATTGAATGACGGCCCTACCCTTTTGGTCGTGATTGATAATCTGCGCTACGATCAGTGGTTTGCCTTCGAAGATACTGTGGGGTCTTTTTATAAAAAAACCAAGGAAGAAACCTATTTTAGCATATTACCCACGGCCACGCAATATGCGAGAAATGCCATTTTTTCGGGATTAACACCTTTGGATATGGAAAAAAAATATCCTGAATGGTGGAAAAATGATACCGATGAAGGTGGTAAAAATCTTTTCGAGGATAAATTTCTTGGAGCACAACTCAAACGTTTGGGCTTAGATTTAAAGTGGGAATATCACAAAATCAGCAGTTTAAAACAAGGAAAGCATCTGGCCAATAATTTCAGGTCTCAGAAAGACAATGACCTTACCGTGATTGTGTACAATTTTGTAGACATGCTTTCCCATTCCAAGACCGAAATGGAAGTGATAAAAGAACTGGCAGGCAATGATAAATCGTACCGATCCCTAACCCAAAGCTGGTTCAAAAATTCCCCGTTGTTAGATATTATTCAACAAGCACAAAGCCTGGGAATGAAATTGATCATCACTACAGATCATGGCACCATTAATGTTACACAACCATCTAAGGTTGTGGGAGATAAAGACACTAGTTTAAATTTAAGGTACAAAACAGGAAGAAGCTTAACCTATGAAGATAAGGACGTTTATGCAGCAAAAAATCCGAAAGACATTCACCTCCCGAATATCAATGTGAGCAGCTCGTATATTTTTGCCAAAAACGATCTCTTCTTTGCTTATCCCAATAATTATAATCACTATGTTGGGTATTATCGAAATAGCTATCAGCATGGCGGAGTGTCTTTAGAGGAAATGATTATTCCGTTTGTGGTCTTGGATCCTAAATAAGTATGGCAGGCATGCAACTAACCTATTCCGAAAAAGATCTTCAAAAAGTTGCCAAGGCAATTATTGCAGCGGCCCAAAGCAAAACCCTCTGTTTTTATGGTCAAATGGGCGCTGGTAAGACGACTCTAATAAAACATTTGATCAAAGAACTCGGCGGTGCAGATCTTGGTGGTAGCCCCACCTTTGGTATCGTGAATGAATATGAATTGGCAGGAGGTGGACTATTGGGCTATCATTTTGATTTTTACCGATTGGAGGATGAACTAGAGGCCTACGATATCGGTTTTGAAGATTATCTAGTTCAAGATTGCTGGATATTTATAGAATGGCCGGAAAAGATCTCCTCGCTAATTCCACAAGACGCCGTGCCGATAACAATTGAGATTGTAAATGAAAGTACCCGTAAAATAAACCTTGCCAACTAGCTTCTCTGTAAGGCAAACCTGATGTATCGTAAAAAATCGTAATTTTACCTTAACATCGAGATTTAAACGCTCCGAGGCTTTCTTGGTGGTAGTTTATTAAAAACAACTATTCTGGCCACACCTCTGTTATGAACCAACCAAGCTCACCATTTAGCAAACAACAACTACTTCCGCAGGAAGAAACATTGGAGATTCTAAAACACAAGCGCAATCTTTTTATTGGTATTCCCAAAGAAAATCAATATCAAGAACAACGTATTTGCCTTACACCCGATGCCGTTAACGCGCTTACCGCCAACGGGCATAGGGTTCTCATAGAATCGGGAGCTGGTGATGGAGCCAGTTTTTCAGATTCGGATTATACAAATGCCGGCGGGGAAATTACAAGAGATACAAAGAAAGTATTTCATTGCCCCCTATTATTGAAAGTAGAACCGCCAACACTTGCGGAAATTGAAATGCTCAACCCACAGGCTGTAGTGATATCGGCCCTACAAATAAAAACTCAGGAGAAAAAGTATTTCGAGCATTTGGCAAAGAAGCGCATTACCGCAATCGCCTTTGAATATATAAAAGATGATGATGGGAAGTACCCGGCGGTGCGATCATTAAGTGAAATTGCCGGTATTTCTTCTGTGTTGATCGCTTCCGAACTGATGGCTGCAAGCAACAAAGGCAACGGTCTTATGTTCGGGAATATTAGTGGTGTGCCACCGGTAGAGGTAGTTATCATAGGTGCAGGTACAGTTGGAGAATTTGCGGCCCGATCCGCATTGGGACTTGGGGCAAACGTGAAAATATTTGACAATTCGATCACCAAATTACGAAATATACAATCTCACCTTGGGCAAACACTTTATACCTCAACGTTACAGCCCAAAAATTTACTCAAGGCATTGAAAAGATGTGATGTCGCCATTGGTGCCATTCGCGGAGCGGACCGCTCTCCCATCGTAGTATCAAGCACCATGGTTGAAAATATGAAAAAGGGTGCTGTAATTATTGATGTGAGTATCGACATGGGCGGTTGTTTTGAGACCAGCAAAGTAACAACACACGATAAACCCACACAAGAGCAGTTTGGCGTAGTACATTACGGAGTTCCTAATATACCATCGCGTTACCCTAAAACCGCTTCGGTCTCTATCAGCAATATTTTTACGCCCTATTTATTGAAATTGGGAGAGGATGGTGGACTTGAAAATTCGCTACGTTTTGACAAAGGCCTTAGAAACGGATTATATATGTATCACGGTATTCTGTGCAACAGATCGGTAGGAGAATGGTTTGACCTTGATTTCAGTGATATTAACTTTCTCATTTTTTAATTCATGTTCCTTAAACGTCTCGGTTATTTTTTGGTAGGCCTCTCCTTTGGTCTTGTATTTTTGGCCTTTTTTCTAAAGAAAAAATCTGATGAAACCGGCGTTACCTTTTGCTATCTGCCCAACTGTAGAACCTTAAAGGATATCCGCTCAAAACCCTTGACTTACTCTGATGAAATTAATGTGTTGATCAGCAATAAAACACTCGATTCTACCATCATCAATGCCTTTCTCTTTGATGGGGATGTAGATTTTGGGCAAAGCGACACCAAATCAAGACCGTGTAAAACTTATTATATTGAAGGTGAAGTCAATGATAAGGAGGCGGTTCTCAAAGTACTGAACTGCCCTTCAAAGGCTAGGGTTGAAAGTATCGTTTATTAGCAAAGCTTCTCGCTCACAGCTAATTGCACCTCTAGATCTTTCTGCGTTTGCGTTCTTTTTTCAATAAACTTAGTTCTCGTGTGGTCTGCCCCGCTACAGATGTATTTTCCTCTGCCCTCCTTATTAAATATGGCATTACATCCTTTACCGGTCCAAATGGCAAATACTTTGCGACATTAAACCCCTTATCAGCCAAGTTAAATGAGATGTGATCGCTCATACCGTACAGCTGCCCGAACCAAATTCTGGGGTCGTTATTCTTAATGTTCTGTGACTGCATCATCTGCATCAGCGCATAGCTACTTTCTTCGTTGTGGGTGCCTGCAAAAAGAGACATGTCATCTAAATTAGTCAGCATATAGGAAATCGCGGCGTCGAAATTTAGATCTGTTTCTTTTTTAGAAGCACATATGGGCGTGGTATACCCTTTTTCTTTTGCGCGATCATTTTCTTTTTCCATATAGGCACCGCGAACCACTTTCATCCCTATTTTGAATCCGTCGGCTTTAGCGCGCTCGTGCAGGCCTATAAGATATTCCATTCGGTCCCAACGGTACATTTGTAGGGTATTAAAAACTACAGCCTTATTTACATTGTATTTTCGCATCATCTGCTCAACCAGTTCATCGGCAGCAGCTTGCATCCAACTTTCCTCGGCATCGATAAGTAAGGCGACATCTAAATCATAGGCCTTTTTACAAGTCATATCAAAACGATGCACTACCCGTTCCCATTCTTTTTGCTCCGCTTCGCTCAGAGACGCGCCAGCACTCAACTTGTTGAACAGTTCAAATCGACCATAACCGGTGGGTTTAAAGACTGCGAAAGGAATGGCCGCCTTCTCTTTAACAAAATCCAATACATGCAGAACCTTGTTCAAGGTATCATCTAATGGGTCTTCGCTGTCTTCCCCCTCAACCGAATAATCTAAAACGGAGCAAACTCCCCTACTCCACATTTTATCCACCACGGGCATACAATCCATCTCATTGACCCCACCACAAAAATGATCGAATACCGTTGCACGAATAAGACCTTCGACCGGTAGATTTGCCTTTATGGCAAAATTGGTCATGGCCGTACCAATACGCACCAAAGGTTCATTGGCAATCATTTTGAACAAAAAATAGGCCCGTTCCAGTTCAGAATCGGTCTTTAACGAAAAAGCGGTTGCGGTATCTTCAAAAATTTGTTCCATATGATATCAAAAATTCGGTTCTCAAATATAATTAGCCTTTCAGGATATATTTCGATAAAAATTAGCTTTATTTTGTGCTTTCGATTCTATTATCATCAGAACAATGAAATCAATTACCTCTGAATCCTGTTCAGTACACTTTAATGAATTTGCCTTTGTGGCCCTGAACGATCATTTGGAAAACGCGTCATACTCCAAGGTATTTATTCTAGTAGATGAAAACACGCATGAACACTGCCTGCCTAAATTTATGCCCGCAATCGAACAAGATTATGATTTTGAAATCATTGAAATAGAATCTGGGGAAGAAAACAAAAACATAAGTACTTGTACCCGTGTTTGGGAAGTGCTCTCTGAACTGAATGCCGATCGCAAAAGTATCTTGATCAATCTTGGTGGCGGGGTCATAACCGACTTAGGAGGGTTTGTGGCTTCTACATATAAAAGAGGAATTGATTTCATTAATGTACCTACTACCTTATTGGCCATGGTAGATGCTTCGGTAGGCGGTAAAACCGGGGTTGATCTTGGATCGTTGAAAAATCAAGTCGGCGTGATCAATCAACCAGAAATGGTCTTGGTCGTTAGCGATTTTCTGAACACCCTTGATGAGCGTCAACTACAAAGCGGATTTGCAGAGATGTTAAAGCACGGCCTTATTCAAGATCGAAGCTATTGGAACACCCTGAAGAACGGTGTCGATGCCAAAGAGATAGACCAGCTCATTCACCATTCGGTGACCATCAAAAACAAAGTTGTCTTACAAGACCCAACAGAACAGGGTTTACGAAAAATATTGAATTATGGCCACACTCTTGGCCATGCCATAGAATCTTATTTTTTGGAAAGTTTGGAACACGAATCGTTATTGCATGGCGAGGCCATAGCCATAGGCATGGTTCTAGAAGGTTGGCTTTCAATGCAATTACAAGGACTTCCTGAAGAGGATCTTATCGACATTAAAAACACTTTTGGGAAGCGCTATCCCACCGTCTCTTTTTCCAAAAAAGATATCGATACCATAATTTCACTCCTAAGATTTGACAAGAAAAATTCCCATGGGAACATAAACTTTGTGCTCCTAAATCAAATCGGAGATCCAGCGCTTGATGTACAAATCGAGGAAAAATTACTGCACGGTGCTTTCGCTTACTACTCAGAATAGTGACTTCATATACTTAATTGCGCATTTGACAACTCTTTGTTTAGCCGGTATACAAATTTGGTTAGTTTAGAAAGTGTAAAACAATTCGTTCAAACCAAAACGAATTGGACACAAATTAAAACCTAACCACCCTACTAACCATGGGGAACTATTAACCTACTATGACACGCAGACTTGTAGATTACAAAAAACTGAGCCACGAATTGGCGGCATTGCTAATTGAAACCTTTCCGCACGGATACGGGGATGATGACATCATCGCATTCAAAAATTCAAATGGCGATTTTGTAGAAGCCGTCGAAATCAGAACCGAGGACTGTCTTTATTTGGTTAAAATAAGTAAGAGCCTCGCCAGTTTTATTGAAAATTTCGAGGATACTATCGAAAAGGAGCTCGAAAACGCTACCGAACCTATTCTTGAGGAAGTCGATGCAACAGAACTAGAGCAAGAACTCAATAATGAGGCCGAGCAAGACGAAGAGCAAGATTTCGAATAGACTTACAAGTATCTTTCCCGAATAATATCGCGATGGTGTCTTTGATGCCCCAGGATTATAAATCCCAAAGCAGCAACACTCGCCGGAGAACCACTAGCGGTGCCTTTCTGTTTCAGGGTCGCATCATCTAAGGACGCGTATAGTGCCAAACTAGATTGACGTACCGCCTCATATTCTTTTATGATACTTTCTTTAGTTCTAGAATTCGCATTCGAATGTGGCACATAAAGATCTTGGTCGAAGCCAGGAAGGTGACTGTCATCGTTCCTTGAAAAGCGCAAGGCCCTATATTGAAAAATACGTTCCGTATCTATTACATGCAACAATGCCTCAGCGATGGTCCATTTACCATCGGCATAGGCATAATTCCACTTCTCATCAGGGATACTGGCAATGAACTTGGGAAAGTTGTTCAGTTGCTTTTCCATTGAAGGCACTAAATCGGCATCCCCCACTTTATCAATATACCTCCCATAATACGGGTTAAAATCACCTGTTTGTAATGCGGAAGATTTCATATTTTATCCGTTTATACCTATTAATAAAAAGACCCCGAACAAAAGTCTTGAACGGGGGAATGAAAATTTAGACCTTTACCTATAGATCGTTGAAAATCTTGTGCATCAATCGTTTTTTATCGTTGATGCTTTCTTCAAGGGAAATCATGGTTTCTGTTCTACTAATACCATCAATATCGTCTATGGCAAAAATAATATTCTTGGCATGATTGGTATCCATGGCTCGAATTTTACAAAAAATATTGAATTTCCCTGTGGTAATATGCGCCACGGTGACATTAGGTATCTGCTCCAAACGCTCCAAAACAAATTTTGTTTGGTGTGTTTTTTCCAAGAAAATGCCAACATAGGCAATAAATGAATACCCCAATTTTTGATAATCAAGAGTCAAAGACGATCCTTTGATGATACCTGCATCTTCCATCTTTTTGACACGCACATGAACGGTACCTGCGGAAATCAATAATTTCTTGGCAATATCCGTAAAGGGGGTCCGGGTATTGTCGATCAACATATCTAAAATTTGGTGATCTATTTCGTCTAATTTTGCTTTCGCCATTTTTCGCTTAATTTTCAGCAAAAATAAACAATTGGGAAACTATTTTTAATAAAAGTTGCCTTTTTCTAACAAAAATGTAATAAACGGTGTTTTTTGAAAATAAAATCGCTTAAGCATTATGGCCGAACAACATCTCAAAAAGAGGTGAATCTTTTAGATTTTGTAGTTCTTTCTCATTTTTACAGTCATATTCTACATGTCCCAAATAATGCCCCTTGCCAAAAACGCCTTTTATTTCGGGAATAAAATGTATTGCGCCATCTGTAAGGCGTTCCTCATAATTAACCCCTAAAGATACTCCTTGGTCATAGCACACGTCGACATAATGTGCATTGTGAAGCACAAGATCGAAAAAGCGCTGCCCGTTTTCAGGTATTCCAAAATAAGCGGTATCGTAAAACTCGGTGATAGGACCCAATTGCATTGCCGATTTGATAGCCTGTACCAATGACATATATATAAGTTCACGCGTACGCTCTCTTTCATAGTCACCTGGAAAATGGCCAGCCTCGAAGAGCACCGTGGGTGTTTGAAGCATTTGAAAGGTATCACCAACACAGTTCGAATTGAACCCATCATCATATCGCCCCACTTGCCCAGGAATGTGCTCCTGGAGAACCAGATTCATTTCATGAATCAATTGCATTGCCCTGGTTCTTGTATCTGATATTGTGCGTTCTTCATCAAATGCCGGTGCTAAAAATGATAGCGTCGCCGATTTTCTGGTATCGCCAACATTGTATTTGGTACGCTGATCATGAAGATTAAAACAAAAATCCGGACCAAAGTTTGTGTATGCCTGCCTTAGGATCTTGCTTTCGGGCTGCGAAAGGTTCTGAGCGTCGCGGTTTAGGTCTATCTCATTGGCATTAACTCGAGTGTAGGCCTTTGCCCCGTCGGGGTTCAATATTGGAATTACCCGAATAGTACATTTTTTGGAAATTTCAAAAACCAGATCCGATTCTGATTGCAGGAAATTCAGTAAATCCATAACAGCTTTGGTTGTGGTCGATTCATTTCCGTGCATTTGAGACCACATCAAAATTTTCGTTTCACCATACCCAAAGTCGACACTTTCAATTGGAATACCGTTGACAGATTTTCCAATTTCCACAACCTTAAATTTTGAATCCAACTTTTTTAGCAAGGGAGAGATCATATCATAAGTAATGTATCTTCCTTGTATCGAATGCTCCTTTACGGACTGGTAAGCTGCGCTAAAAAACAACATAGTGGCTAGTATATGGTTGCAAATGTACTATCAATAAAAATTACATTTGTAATTTATTTATTCCATATTTGATGCACTGTAGTCGTCATTTCCTATGTAAAATATACATTTGTAAACATAATATTTAGTGTAACTCATAATTTATTTTTAATCAGTGTTTTATATTATTTTATATAAAGCATAAGTTATCTATTATCAAGTTATTTTATACTTATATTTTAATGATTTTTAAAAAACTATATGTATTTTTAGAATAAAATAGGTTACAATGGTAAACAGCGCCGATTTTGTGCAGCGCCTTGAAAAATTGTTACAGTACTACGGAATTTCCGCAGCGGCCTTTGCTGATAAAATTCAGGTACAGCGATCAAGTATTTCACATTTGCTTTCGGGTCGAAACAAACCAAGTTTGGATTTTGTGCTTAAAGTCGTCAAGACATTTCCCGAGGTAAATCTGTATTGGCTGCTCAACGGCAAAGGTAGTTTTCCGGCTAGCGAGAAAGCTGACCCCGCTCCTACTACTTTACAAAAAACAGAAACGATAAATTCAGAAGTATCAGCTCCCGACAAATCCATCGAAAAAATTGTGATTTTCTATGCCGATGGAACTTTTAAATCGTTTCATGGCAATTGATGCCTAATTTCTTTAATTTGCGCAGATGATAAAATCTGCCTTTTCTACACTTTTGGTTTTTCTGATCCTAAGTTCGTGTTATCAGCCCGAACGCAATTGCAATGAATTCAAGACGGGCACATTTACATTTGATTATGAAGTGAATGGGGAAATGAAATCTGGTAAATTCACTCGTGACAACGCGTATAGTGTAGAGTATTATGACAACAAAATAGACAGCGCAACGGTAAAGTGGGTAAATGATTGTGAATTTGTGCTTCAGGATATCAAGACCAAGACTTCTATACAGATGAAAATATTGTCAACTACAGAGAAATCATATACATTTGAATATAACAAAGTGGGGAGCTCCCAAAAAGCAAGGGGCACCGCCTTCAAAACTGAATAAAACCAACCAATATGTTTGATATTTTTGCCAACCCGGATGCATGGATAGCCTTAGTGACCTTGACCTTTTTAGAAATTGTCCTGGGTATCGACAACATCATATTTATCGCAATTGCCGCTGGCAAGCTAGAGAAAAATCAACGTAAGAAAGCAACAAACATTGGTCTCGCATTAGCCATGATAATGCGTATTGTGCTATTGTTTGGTATCACTTGGCTCACTGCAATGAAAAAGCCATTTTGGGTTCTTGAGTTAGATTGGATACATGGCGGTATAAGTGGTCAGGGTCTAATTCTCTTTCTCGGGGGGCTGTTTTTGCTCTACAAAAGCACCAAAGAAATACATGAAAAAGTAGAAGACCGGGGACATGACGAGCGCGAGGTAACCAATGCTCGGGGCAATACACTGACGAAAGCGATTTTACAGATTACCGTAATCAACATCGTATTTTCGTTCGATTCTATTCTTACGGCTATTGGTATGACCAATGGCATTTCGCCTGATCCCAATGATGCCTTGGTGCTTATGGTGGTTGCCGTAGTCATTTCGGTAATTATTATGATGCTGTTTGCCAATCCCGTTGGCGAATTTGTAAACAAACACCCTTCTATTCAGATATTGGGGCTTTCGTTCTTGATTCTAATCGGATTTATGCTGATTGCCGAGGCGGCCCATCTTTCGCACTTGGTGGTATTCGGAAATGAAGTAGGTACCATTCCAAAAGGCTATTTATACTTTTCGATCGCCTTTTCATTGATGGTCGAATTCTTTGACCTACGAATGAAAAAGAACAAGAAATCTAAGGTTGAAGAGGTACATTCAGAAGAATAATAGAACGACCAACATATGATTTAGGTAAAAGCCCGCCCTTTCGAGGGTGGGCTTTTTACTTTGTCTTCAATAAAATATGTACATATTCGTTATACTACAACTTTTCACTTAAACCCAACCAATGGAAGCATATTACCAACCATCAAACAAATTTTCACCTTTATCCTTTATCTATTTCCTTATAGCCTGTATTGCACTGATTCCCATTCTTGCGTTAATATACTCATATGCAATTTGGTACATACCGTTCCCCTATATCAACTTTTTCATCACCCTAGGCTTTGGGTTCGCCATTGGTCTACTAGTTCAAAAACTGGCAGTAGGACTCGGAAAAGTTCGAAACAACACTCTCGCTTATGCCTTTGGGTTCTTGGGTGCTTTGGCAGGGCTTTATCTTAGTTGGGCAGTATGGGTTGATCTCGTAATCAACGCTGGAGAAACATATGGTTCCGATAGGATAGGTTTTTCGGTGAGCAATATTAAACTAGAACAGGTGCTAGAACTAGCATTACAACCGGGAATTTTATTTGAAATCATTGGAGAAATCATGAATGTAGGCGTATGGGGGTTCCGCAATACAACTGTTAATGGTTGGTTTTTAGGCGGAATTTGGATTGTTGAAGCTGTAATAGTTCTATTCATGGGTACCACGATACCCCCTGGCAAAAGCAGCGAACCATTTTGTGAATTGAATCAAAAATGGTTTGAGGAACGGCAATTGCCTGCAATGAGCTTTCTGGAGCCACCTATGCGCGCTGTTTCCCGCTTGGAGGACAATGACTATGAAGCCTTAAAGGGAATTGCACACGTCCCCAATCCAACTACTGAAAACCACAGTATATTTACCTTGTATGCCAACGAAACGAATGAAAATTACCTATCCATTCAAAACAAAAGGGCGACTACGAATAATAAGGGAGAAACAAAGTTCACAGACCGTGATGTGGTAACTTACCTGCGTATAAACGAAGAATTCAGCAATTTTTTGGAATCCATTTAATTCGGTCTATTAAAAACCGATTCCGGATTTTCCTGTTGTTGCTTTTTAAACAAACGCTGCTGTTGCTTTACGGTCATGGTACTACCATCATGACTCCATCCGGGAGGACCAAAGATATACATGAGCTTATGTGACAATTTGGGCGACTTTTTAGTATCGGCCCAAATGTCTTTAAACTCATGTGTTAAGATAACCATTGGGTTATAGGATTGCGGTGCATGAATAACCCCGAATTTTACTTCTACGTCATCATCGAGTTCTTTCCAGGTTCCGAAAATCTTATCAAAGAAATTCAAAAATCCGCCATGATTTTTATCCAAGTACTCTACATTTTGTGAATGGTGTACTTGATGCATGGTGTGTGTATTGAAGATCTTTTCAATCCACCCCATTTTGGGAACATACTTTGAGTGCAATTGAAATTGCCAGAATGATTCGATCGCCAAGGCAAATATCACTACTTCCACTGGGAAACCTACGGCAGGTAACCACATATAAAAGAACGGTTTGTACAATAAGGTAAACCATCCGTTTCGAATCGCTGTCCCCAAATTAAAATGATCGGAGGAGTGATGTACGATATGGGCCGCCCATAACAAGCGAATTTCATGATTTGCACGATGAAACCAATAGTAGGTGAAGTCATCTGCCAATTGGCAGAGCAAGAATATATACCATTCGTAGCCAAAAGACTTGTATCCCATAATATTCATACGGGTGCCATCTACCATGGGGTTGAACAACTCATAGGTGTAATTGAATACGACGATCAACACCGTTACTTTGACCAAGGGACCCAAGATTGCGGAACCGATGCCCATCGCTCCGCTGGCCATCAAATCTTTCCAAACATACAAATCCTCATCGCCGTGAGTGTGACTGTACGTAATTTCAAGTAAAATAAAGGCTATAAAGGCTGGTACGCCATAAACGAGGGGGTTCGTTAAATCCATTTAATGCAAATTTCGCTAAAGGTAAACATAATCATTTCGATTCTATAACTTGTTCCATCTATTGCCCATAAAGAAACTATTTTGAACGAAAATACTAAACAAAGTCAGTCTTCCGACTTTCGTAATAGTTCATTCTGTTCTTTCATTAACTTTTCGATATTAGACAACAACTCTATATTTTTTGGAGTCTGTACTTCCTCATCTTCTGGATTTTCGGCCTTATCACGGAATCTATTGATTCCTTTTAACACCAAAAAAATGGTCAGTGCGACTATAGAAAAATCGATAAAAACTTCAAACAGTTCCCCGTAGCCTATGGCTACTTCCTTTTTGATATCGGTTGCCTCCCTGAGAACGAATTTCTTATCGGCTAGATGCACGTCTTCGGTCAACAAAGAAAGTGGCGGCATAATCACCTTCTTCACTAAAGTATTCACAATTGCATTGAACGAAGCCCCAATAATAATACCGATAGCCATATCGAGCATATTCCCCTTAATGGCAAAGTTCTTAAACTCTTTTACAAACTTCTTCATGAACACTAGAATAGAGTCGTTTGGCCATCCTCATCTGAATTCTTCGCATCGTCGGTCTTGTCATTCTTCTTCTTTTCTGATTTCGGCTTTTCTTTGGGAGGGTCCTCAGAGTTGGCCTTGGAAACAGTTTCCTCATCAACTACTTCAAGCTCTTCGGTCACTGTTGGTTCGGGAAGTTCATATGGCAAAGGCTCCAACGCGTTTATTTCCAACACTTTTCCTTTGGTCAATTGATTGCCCATGGCAGAAATACTCTTGATAGCGATGAATTCCTCTAAGTTTACATTAAAATTTTCTTTTCTATCCTGACCTCTCTTTTTGGCAAAGACGACTTCTGCCTGAGGGCGATAATCCGTAAAAATACACTCGAGATAAGATTTGGCATGATCAGTTATGAGTACCTCATCCTTATCTGGTTGGTCGATTAAAAAGCGCTTTACATAAAACAACTCTTTTTCACCCTCCCAATATATCGCTGAGAGCGGTTTATTTGGAATCCACTTTTCCAAGACGATCATATCGTCGTCAAAGCGTAGGGTCAATTCTGGAATCACGGTCTTCACCCTTCCTTTTTGATTCACAATAAGCAGGCGATCCTCACTGGTGAAATCCCCTAAGAATTCTCCTCGCTCATCCATATTTAGGCGCTGTACCGTATCATCGAACCACAATTTGCGTGGTTTCAGGGTAGAAAGACCTTTCTCTTTCAATTCAATTCGTTTCACCGTGTATTTGGTAACGATGTTACCCTTTGATCCTCGGCCCTTAATCAAGACATCGGCGAAATCAACATCCCATTTCAACTTTTTTACGCTACCAACCTGCCTTAGATTAACGGTTACCACCTCGGCCTCACCATTGGGATTGGCAGAAAAGTAATGTACCGAAGTCATTGGCTTACCTGCACCCAAATCATACGACTTGTCTCGAGTAACACCAGTTACTGCAAATCTTTTTACATAGGTAGCCCCTCCTTTTCCATCCCGGTACATCATGTTATAGATGGTACGCTTGTCTTTCTTTTTAAAGACCGCTACATGTAGAATGTTCTTACCGACAAATGTTTTACTACCCACCTTCGTTACCATCATCTTACCGTCTTTAGTAAATACGATAATATCATCGATATCACTGCAATCTGTAACGTATTCGTCTTTACGCAACGATGTTCCGATAAAACCTTCCTCACGATTTACGTACAACTTCGTATTTCGTATAACCACCTTGGCAGCTTCAATATCATCGAATATTCGAATTTCCGACTTCCGTTGCCGGTCCTTGCCATACTTTGTATTAAGGTTCTTAAAGTAATCAATCGCAAATTCGATTAGGTTGGCCAAATGGTGTTTTACCTCGGCTATTTTCTCTTCTAGATTATCTAAATGTTGTTGGGCCTTATCCAAATCAAATTTGGAAATACGCTTGATTCGAATTTCCGTAAGTCGGGTGATGTCCTCCTCGGTAACCGCTCGCTTCAATTTTTTAACATGGGGCTTCAACCCTTTATCAATAGCCTTTATGACACCCTCCCAAGTTTCTTCTTCCTCGATGTCGCGGTAAATTCTATTCTCGATAAAAATACGTTCCAAAGAAGCAAAATGCCATTGTTCCTCGAGCTCAGAAAGCTGAATTTCGAGCTCTTGTTTTAAAAGATCAACAGTCGCATCCGTCGAGCGCTTCAACATCTCGGTCACTCCAATGAACAGCGGTTTATTGTCCTCGATAATACAGCCCAAAGGTGAAATGGAGGATTCGCAGGAAGTAAAGGCATACAATGCATCTATAGTCTTGTCAGGAGAAATTCCAGAAGGAAGATGCACCAAGATCTCTACATCGGCCGCCGTATTGTCCTCGATTTTCTTGATCTTTATTTTCCCCTTATCGTTGGCTTTTAAAATTGAATCGATCAGAGAAGAAGTATTCGTACCATGGGGAATCTCGCTAATGACCAAGGTATTCTTGTCGTACTGGGCAATTTTGGCTCGTACACGGATTTTTCCACCCCGCATACCATCATTATAATTGCTGACATCTATAATACCGGCCGTCGGAAAATCAGGAAACAATTTAAATCGTTTGCCTTGTAAGTGTTTGATAGAGGCATCGATCAACTCCACAAAATTATGGGGTAATATCTTAGTCGAAAGTCCGACTGCAATACCTTCGGCCCCTTGTGCCAACAGCAACGGAAATTTTACCGGCAAATTCACCGGTTCTTTTTTTCTGCCGTCGTATGATAGCTGCCATTCGGTAATTTTTGGACTGAAGACTACCTCAAGAGCGAACTTTGACAGACGTGCCTCTATATACCGCGAGGCCGCTGCCCGATCACCGGTGAGAATATTGCCCCAGTTTCCCTGGGTGTCGATTAGGAGGTCTTTCTGACCGATCTGCACCATGGCATCGGCGATGCTGGCATCACCATGGGGGTGATACTGCATGGTATGCCCCACAACATTCGCCACTTTGTTATAGCGGCCGTCGTCTAAATCTTTGAGCGAGTGCATGATTCTGCGCTGCACCGGCTTAAAACCATCTTCAATCGCTGGCACGGCGCGTTCAAGAATTACATAGGATGCATAGTCTAAAAACCAATCTTTGTACATACCAGACACCCGGGTAAGGGCATCATCTTGAGGCTCATCAGTACCCATTTCGCCGTCTGTAAGTTCAGATACATCTTCAGTCTGACCATCCATGCTTTCGGGAATCTCTTGTTTTTCCTCTCCATCCGTACCATTGGGAAGGCCCTCCTCTCCGGTGGGTAAATTCAAGTCGTCATTTTCTTCCATTCGGAAAAAATCGGTTTAGCTTGGCCTGCCTATCGGCAAACTGGTTTATAATTGGTTTTCTTCTATTAAGTCTACCTCTACTTTCAGGTTTTCAATGATAAACTTCTGGCGGTCGGGCGTGTTTTTACCCATGTAAAAACGCAAAAGTTGCTCAATCGACATTGCCTTATCGAGCATTACCGGTTCTAATCTAATGTCATCTCCGATAAAATGCTTGAACTCATCGGGGGATATTTCACCTAATCCCTTAAATCGTGTAATCTCTGGCTTGCCAGTCAGCTTGTTTATAGCATTCCTGCGCTCTTCATCGCTGTAACAGTATATGGTCTCTTTTTTATTTCGCACTCTAAACAGGGGCGTTTGCAAAATGTATAAATGCCCTTCTTTGATCAGTTCGGGAAAAAATTGCAAAAAGAACGTGATCAAGAGCAATCGAATGTGCATCCCATCTACATCGGCATCTGTGGCAATTACGATATTGTTGTAGCGCAAGTCTTCCATCGATTCCTCAATATTCAGCGCTGCTTGCAAAAGATTGAATTCCTCATTTTCATAAACGATTTTCTTCGACATGCCAAAGGAATTCAAAGGCTTACCACGTAAGCTAAAAACTGCCTGTGTATTCACATCACGAGATTTGGTTATTGAACCAGAAGCGGAATCGCCTTCCGTAATGAACAAGGTGCTGTCCAATCGATTATCTTTCTTCATGTCGCCCAGGTGCACACGGCAGTCGCGTAATTTTTTATTGTGCAGGTTCGATTTCTTTGCTCGATCTCGCGCCAATTTACGTATGCCAGAAAGCTCTTTTCGCTCTTTTTCGGCCATCATGATCTTGCGCTGCAGTTTCTCTGCAGTTTCGGCATTCTTATGCAAATAATTGTCGAGATACCTGCCTACAAAATCATTGATATACGTTCGCACTGTGGGAAAATCGCCCCCCATCTCGGTTGAGCCCAATTTGGTCTTGGTCTGGCTTTCAAAAACAGGTTCCATGACCTTTATGGATATCGCGGATATTATCGATTTACGAATATCAGAAGCATCATAACTTTTGCCATAATAGTCACGAATGGTCTTCACAATGGCTTCCCGAAATGCCGATTGATGCGTTCCTCCTTGCGTGGTATGTTGCCCGTTCACGAACGAATGGTATTCTTCGCTGTATTGGGTTTTACTATGTGTTATGGCTACTTCAATATCATCCCCTTTCAAATGAATGACCGGGTAAAGCATATCATCCTTATTGTTGTTGTCCTCCAAGAGATCTTTAAGTCCGTTTTCGGAATGAAATTTTTCGCCATTGAATACGATGGTAAGCCCAGGATTGAGGTACACATAATTCTTGAGCATCCGCTCTACATACTCATTGCGGTATTTGAATTTCTTGAATATCGTCTCATCAGGGGTAAAGGTAACTTTTGTACCCCTGCGCCGGGTCGTTTCCTCTAAAAGTTCTTCATTCTGTAAATTACCCAGACTAAACTCCGCTGATTTCGATTTCCCATCACGGGTTGACTCCACCTTAAAATAACTGGAAAGGGCATTTACCGCCTTTGTACCTACACCATTTAGGCCAACCGACTTCTTAAATGCACGACTATCGTACTTACCGCCGGTATTCATTTTAGAAACTACATCCACCACTTTGCCCAACGGTATACCGCGCCCATAATCGCGTACAATAACACGATCCCCCTGAATGGAGATTTCAATGGTCTTCCCCGCGCCCATTACGAATTCGTCGATACAGTTGTCGAGGGTTTCCTTTAGAAGAATATAAATTCCGTCATCTGCAGAGGAGCCATCACCCAGCTTGCCAATGTACATACCAGGACGCAGACGTATATGCTCTTTCCAATCGAGCGAACGAATATTGTCTTCTGTATATTGACTTTTCTTAGACATGGGCGGAATTTTTCAAAAGTGATGCTAAAGATAACACGACCAAAAAATAAATGAAACCCCTAGGCCCTAAAGTAATTAACAAAGAAAATAGGCAGATTGTTGATAGAATAGGGTCTGGTGGAAAAAATTAAATGACCCTGAGAAGAACTGATTTTGATTATACGTTGAATCTAAAATGCATTACATCACCATCTTTGACTACGTAGTCTTTTCCTTCTACCCTCATTTTTCCGGCTTCTTTGACTTTGGCTTCACTACCGTATGAGATATAATCGTCATAGCCGATCACCTCTGCGCGAATAAATCCCTTTTCAAAATCGGTATGGATGACACCAGCGGCCTCAGGTGCGGTGGCCCCAATGGGAATGGTCCAAGCACGAACTTCCTTTTCCCCGGCCGTGAAATAGGTTTCCAAGTTCAATAGCTTGTATGCACCACGAATCAAAACAGCAGAGCCCGGTTCGGTCAACCCTAAATCCTCCAAGAACATTTGACGCTCTTCATAGGTATCCAATTCCGTGATATCGGCCTCTGTTCCCACGGCCAAAACAATTACCTCAGCATTTTCGTTAGCGACAGCGGCTTTTACAGCAGTCACATAATCATTACCATCAACTGCTGCACCTTCATCTACATTGCAAACGTACAATACGGGTTTGTCGGTGATGAATTGTAAGGGTTTCACATATTCGTTACGGTCATCTTTAGAAATATCGATGGCACGCACCGAGGTTCCCGACTCCAGTCCGTCTTGTAGGGCACGTAAAACTACTTCCTCTTTTTGGGCTTCCTTATTGCCGGTTTTGGCAGCCCGCTTTACCTTATCTAATTTCTTTTCAACTGTTTCTAGGTCTTTTAGCTGCAATTCCATATCAATCGTTTCCTTATCCCGAATTGGATCTACCGAACCGTCTACATGAACGATATTGTCGTTGTCAAAACAGCGTAGCACATGTAGGATTGCATCGGTCTCGCGAATGTTGCCCAAGAATTGGTTTCCCAAACCTTCGCCTTTACTGGCGCCTTTAACCAATCCTGCAATATCCACGATTTCAACTGTTGCGGGAATCACCTTTTCAGGATTCACCAAATCCTCGAGCTTTTCCAAGCGTGAATCGGGCACGTTCACTACCCCAATATTGGGTTCGATGGTACAAAAGGGAAAGTTTGCACTTTGTGCCTTGGCATTTGACAAACAATTAAAAAGGGTTGATTTACCAACATTGGGCAATCCTACGATACCTGCTTTCATTTTTGCGAAATTAGATGCGAAGCCTAAGAAGCTCTACTCATGAATTCGGGCGCAAAGATAGTTCTTAACGACGATTTGCAAGACAAAATCAGGGAACAATGTTTGGTGGCCATTATCTTTGCACCACTGCCCATCATAATTGAGCTATTATTTGTGTCAAAAAAAATGCAAGCCGCTCTTTAATTCGTAACTAAAGCAGTGATCTATATCGAATTATTAAATTCGTTTGTGAAAATACTTTAGATCATATTTGCGTTAACTATATGTATCGAATTTATTCCAAAAACCATAAAACCTATCTAATGCTTAACTACCACCAGGCCCCAAAGACAATCTGTATTCTCTTTTTGTTTTTTTCGTTTTTTGGTAGTGCTCAAATAATAAAGCCACGCTATTCCATTGAAAAGATTCCTTCTTATGAAACGAAGAAAAGGGAGGTTCCTGTAAAAATCCTGTTTTCAGATGATAGTGGGTACTATGTCCTTTTTGGAAAAGGTAAGCATGGTCGCGGAACTAAATCGATTCGCAAATTCGACACTAAATTACAACCCACGAAATATCGTATCGACCTTTCCGTAAAGAAAATTAGCAATATCGAAGAAACTGTTGATGTTGTTTTGCACAATAAGATCATGTACCACATATGGTGGTCTAACATTAAAGGAGCTAAAGACTTTTATGTGCAGAAAGTAGACTATGAAAATGCGCGCGTTGATGAAGGAAAAAAAATTGCAAGTATTGCCAAAGAAGAGGCGTATTCCGATTTCTTCACAACCAAAATATTTACGGATTCAAAATCCGATCTTATTCACCTAACCTATAATTTACCAATTGAACGCGAAGATTCTGAAAAGCTGGCCATACATTCTTTTGATACCGATTTCAATAGTGTTCAATCAAATATTTACCATCTCCCATTAAAGGGATTCATTAATGTGAATAACCTTTTTCTTGAAGCCATCGACACGACCAAATATGTGCTCTTGACAAAAAGCTACTTATCCGCCAATTATTTACGAAGTGAACAAAAAAAAGAATATGAGTACCCGATTTTTCTGTTGGAAGATGGAAAAATGAAACTGCTCAAAAGAATACTTCCTGAAGGGAGTTTTATTACCAGCATATCGGCTCATATTACCGAATCAGGGCATTTGCTCGCATCGGGCGTTTCTAGCAGCGTAACTATTTCTAAACCAGACGGCGTCTACTTTCTGAACTATGATTTAAATACAATGCGTGTTGCCGTCGAGAAAAGAACATCATTACCCGATGATTTTTATGAGCGACCAGACAAGCGAAACAAAAAGGTTAGAACACTCGGGCTTGGTTTAGGCTTCAATAAAAGAAATGCGGACAATTTTTATTACGGTAATGGCTTACTTGTGGCAGATGCAGATAATATCTTCCTAATGGCAGAGCAGCGTTATTCTGTAGTCAGCGATTATGGTAGGATAACTCACTATAACAAGAATATTGCGGTATTCAAGCTCGATGAGCGCGGAAATCTACTTTACACAACCAAAATTGGAAAAAACCAGGCGAGGGCGAATACAGAAATATATTCTTCTTTTCACCCCGTGTTTCATCAAGAGCAACTCTATCTTTTTTACAACGGCAACGTCAAAAATCTGCATCATCTATACGGTGGAAAATTTGAAAATGCTTTTTCAGAACAGAAAGATAGAGCCCTAATCTGCGCTATAATAAATCCGAATGGGGAGTTTGATAAAAACGTTGCGACTTACTATTCCGACCTAGAGGCCATAATAATGCGACCTGCACTAAGTAACATAAATGACTCAGGTGAATTGGTGATTTTCGGTCAGTACCCCGGAAATGTCAAGAAACAAGGGTTTACCAAAATAAATTTCAAGTAAAAAGATACTATTGTTTCAACTACCCCTCAGGATGCATAAAGGCCTGCTTGCCCAGTAAAACTTCCTCTGTCTCTACTCGATCCTCATCAGGAACACAACAGTCAACGGGGCATACCGCAGCGCATTGTGGTTCTTCATGAAAGCCCATGCACTCTGTACACTTATCAGGTGAAATATAGTAGATTTCATCGCTTATGGGTTCTTGCACCTCATCAGCGTTTACCGACTTGCCATCTGGCAACACCACATTCCCGGTTAAAGAGGTGCCATCGCTATAACGCCATTCATCGGCGCCTTCATAGATGGCAGTATTCGGGCATTCGGGCTCGCAAGCACCGCAGTTGATACATTCGTCTGTTATGATAATCGCCATAATTTTCCTTTTCTTATGCTTACTTTTGCGCAAAGGTAAAGCGGATTACATTTTCGCACAAATAATATGAACGACCAACGTAAAACTTTTATTGCTTTCGTAACACTAGGCAGGTTTCTAAGAGAATTCAGCAATGAAACCACTACAGAATTAGCGTGGAAAGAAAAGCTAGAGGAGGCCATTTCACTAGCCAAACACAAAAATGGGTGGTTTACTAAGGAAAATGTGAAATTTTCCCTGCAGAATTGGGGTGAATTGTTAACCGAAGGAAAACTCTCCGATTGGCTTTCTCGCTACCCAAATTACCTTACGAAAAATTCGTCGAAAACTGTCGGATTGGTGATGGCAGGAAATATTCCACTGGTCGGTTTCCACGATTTTTTGGCCGTCTTAATAACCAATCATAAGGCATTGATAAAATTATCATCAAAAGATTATGTACTATTCTCATTCATAGTAGATTACCTAATACATATTGAACCAACACTAAGAGAAAAAATTGTCCTTACCGATGGTAAAATGGAGGGTTTTGACGCCATTATCGCCACTGGAAGTAACAATACGGCACGATACTTTGAACACTACTTTGGCAAGGTACCGAACATCATCAGAAAAAATAGAAATTCGGTCGCCGTACTCATGGGGACTGAAACACCTGCCCAACTTAAGGCTTTGGGCGACGATATTTTTAGATATTATGGTTTGGGATGTCGTAGTGTCTCTAAAATTTTTGTTCCCAAAGACTACGATTTCGACGCCCTTTTCAAAGCAATTTACACCTTTCACCCTATTATTGATCAGATTAAATACTCAAACAACTATGATTACAATAAGGCAGTATATCTCATGTCGGAATTTAAGATTTTAGACAATGGGTTTCTTATCCTAAAGGAAGATTCGCACTACACCTCACCCATTGCTTCCCTATTCTACGAGCATTATACTGATTTGGAAACCTTGAAATCAAAATTGCAAAACGAGGCTGAAAGTGTGCAGTGTATTGTTAGTAATGGTTTTGCGAAAGATGAGGTCTCTTTTGGCGAAACCCAACATCCTAACTTGGCCGATTATGCCGATGGTATCGACACTGTTGATTTCTTGTTGAAAATATAACGGAATAATTCTTTTTTTGTACCTATCATTCGTCTGAATTTTATGACCTTTATCGCCTTATTGAAAACTCCTTTAAAGCAATAAATCCATATCGATGAAAAAACATAATTTTAGTGCCGGGCCTTGCATTCTACCTCAAGAAGTCTTAAAAAAAGCCTCTGAGGCAGTAGTCGACTTCAACGGCCTTGGGCTTTCGCTTGTCGAGATATCACACCGTAGCAAAGAGTTCGTAGAAGTTATGGAAACCGCTCGGTCTTTGGTATTGGAGCTCTTGGGATTGCAAGATCAAGGCTATCAAGCATTGTTCCTTCAAGGCGGGGCAAGTACACAATTTCTTATGGTCGCCTACAACTT
This sequence comes from uncultured Flavobacteriaceae bacterium, assembly GCA_938017825.1. Taxonomy (GTDB): domain Bacteria; phylum Bacteroidota; class Bacteroidia; order Flavobacteriales; family Flavobacteriaceae; genus Pelagihabitans. The sequence continues at coordinate 12,080 of CALIJE010000027.1, read as the reverse complement.
ACTCGAAAAGAAGGCGGGCTACCTCAATACTGGTACATGGAGCGATAAAGCGATAAAAGAAGCCAAACTTTTCGGGGAAATTATTGAAGTAGGTTCCTCGAAGGATGAAAAATTCAACTATATCCCTAAGGGCTATACGATTCCCGACGGGCTGGATTTTCTCCACCTGACCTCGAACAACACCATTTTTGGAACCCAGATGAAAAAATTCCCGAAGACAAACGCTCCTATCGTTTGCGATATGAGTTCAGACATTTTTTCGCGGGAAATGGATTTTTCACAGTTTGATATGATCTACGCGGGAGCCCAAAAGAACATGGGTCCGGCAGGCACCACACTAGTGGTCATTAAGGAGGACATACTTGGTAAGGTTTCTAGACAAATTCCTTCCATGCTCGATTATAAAGTGCACATCGGCAAGGATAGCATGTTCAATACCCCGGCAGTTTTTCCGGTATACGTTTCAATGCTAACGCTGCAATGGTTGAAGAATTTGGGAGGCATTTCGGCCATCGAAGAGATCAATGAGAAGAAAGCGCAGCTCCTCTACTCTGAAATTGATCTGAATCCGGTCTTTAATGGTTTTGCCAACAAAGAAGATCGATCAATAATGAACGCGACCTTTAACTTGGCAGAAGACGGACTTAAAGAATCATTTGATAGCATGCTCCGAGATGCAGGTATCAATGGCCTAAATGGCCACCGCTCCGTAGGGGGCTATCGCGCCTCTATGTACAACGCACTTTCTCTTGAAAGTGTTGGTGTTCTTGTGGACATCATGAGTGAAATGGAACGTAAGGGTTGATTCACATAAAATTTAAACTCCAAGTGATAGAATGAAAATATTAGCGAACGATGGCATTGCTGCAAGTGGCATAACGGCTCTTGAAAAAGCAGGTTATGAGGTAAACACCACCCATGTGGCACAAGAGCAATTGATTAATTATATCAACGATCATAATATTGTGGCCCTTTTGGTGCGCAGCGCTACCAAGGTGCGTAAAGATCTCATCGATGCTTGTCCCGATTTAAAACTCATAGGTCGAGGCGGCGTGGGAATGGACAATATCGATGTTGCTTATGCCAAAGAAAAAGGTTTGCATGTAATTAATACCCCCGCGGCTTCTTCAGAATCGGTGGCCGAGCTCGTTTTTGCTCACCTTTTCGGAGGGGTACGATTCGTATATGATGCTAACCGCAACATGCCACTAGAAGGGGATAGCAAATTCAAACAGCTCAAAAAGTCTTACGCTGCAGGGTCTGAACTTAGAGGTAAGACTTTGGGTGTAATTGGCTTCGGAAGAATTGGACGAGCAACGGCCAAAATTGCCCTAGGAATTGGCATGAAGGTACTATACCATGATCCCTTTATGGATAAGGCATCGATTACCCTGAATTTCTTTAACGGCCAAGAAGTTACATTCGATTTCGAATCTATTGATAAGGATACCGTCTTACAGGAAGCCGATTTCCTAACAATGCATGTCCCTGCTCAAAAGGAGTATGTCATTGGCAAAAGGGAATTCAAGTTAATGAAGCATGGTGCCGGTATTGTAAATGCGGCACGAGGTGGTGTTCTAGATGAGGTAGCGTTGATCAATGCCCTGGAAGATGGGAAAATCGCTTTTGCAGGTCTTGATGTGTTTGAATCGGAACCAAACCCGGAAATAAAAATCTTGATGCATCCAAAAATTTCATTGACCCCTCACATAGGCGCGGCAACCTTAGAAGCCCAAGATCGCATCGGCACCGAACTAGCAACACAGATTATTGCATTACTGGCATGAAATTTGTTTCCTGAAATTGGAAATTTCTGGTAATGGGTTTAACCCCGACGGTTAGATTCTTTTTTGTACATTACCAGGCTAAACATTAAACAATAAATTTAACAATGGCAGGATTATTAGAATTACTTGACAGCCCTATGGGCAAACAATTGATTAACGGCGTAGCCGGACAAACAGGTCAAAGCCCCGAAAAAGCAGGAGGCGTTTTAACGATGGCATTACCCGTATTAATGGGTGCTATGAAGAGAAATACGGCAAGCCCAGAAGGCGCGCAGGGACTAATGAATGCCCTTTCAAATAAACATGACGGTAGTATCCTCGATAATCTAGGTGGCCTCTTCGGCGGAGGTGTCGATGATTCGGTATTGAACGATGGCGCAGGCATTTTAGGACATGTATTGGGAGGAAAGCAACCTCAGGTACAAAATGCATTGAGCCAAAAATCTGGTATGGACGCTGGTTCTATTGGCACCATACTAAAGGTTGCCGCCCCAATTTTAATGGGTTTCTTGGGTCAAAAATCACGCCAACAAAATGTAAATAGTGCAAATGGTATCGGGGACCTACTGAGTGGTGTACTTGGTGGAGGTCAGCAAGAAGCAGCTGTAAAGCAACAATCCCTGATTGAAAGCTTTCTAGATTCTGACGGCGACGGAAGCATTCTTGATGATGTAGCTGGTATGGTATTAGGCGGTGGCCGCGGGCAGAGTTCTGCCGGTGGTGGACTTGGTAGTTTACTAGGAGGACTTTTTGGAAAGTAATTTTCAAAACCTTATAATTCAAAGCCATTTCTTAATTGAAATGGCTTTTTTTGTATCTTACTGTAATGAAAAGGACATTCCTAAATATCGTTGCTGTTATGGCCGTCATTGCGATTTGTATTTCAAGTTGCAAAGGCACGCAAGAGGCCATAAATATCTCAGACGCCGAACGAGAAGTTTTTCAACAAGTTGAAGGTGATACCATTGCCATCTCAAGCGACAAAACAGAGTACGAAATCATTATTATCGAACCCGGCTTTAATACTTGGCTGCAATCAGTGGCAAGACCCGAAGGCTACTATTCCCAAATCTTTTTTGAAAATAGAAATCAAGTTTGGGTCAATAGCTGGAACCAAAGGGTACTGCAACCGCAGCAGTTCGATGCACAACTGTACGAAATGCAAATCGACTATCGCCCCGGCATCGATTACGGTTACGAAGTCAATTATAAACTCTACAATTATTTCGTTTATTTTCAGCGCAAATACCAGCAGCGGCTTGGAAATTTTACGCCTCGTCTTTAAGTCCTATATTTGCCGCTTTAATATAGTTAATGGAAAAACTTAAAGAACGCTGGGGCATTGATTCCAACTTTCAAATCATAATTATTTTCATTGTATTCGCCATTACCGGATCTTCATCGGTATATGTCGCCAAACCCTTTTTAGATTGGATCAATCTTTCAAGAGAGGCGTTCTCTGATTCTTTTTGGGGCGGTTTTGTCTACTGGACATTGCGATTGCTCCTTATATTTCCTTTTTATCAAGTATTATTGATACTATTCGGATGGCTCTTTGGGCAATTTAAATTCTTTTGGAATTTTGAAAAGAAAATGCTCTCCCGTATGGGGCTGGGTTTTCTCTTCAAGAAAAATAGTTAGGTTTTCTTTAACATAATAGTCTGTTTCTTTGCTTACTTTAGCCTTGTGAATAAAAGGACATTCCTCAATATCGTTGCCTTTCTATTTCTGGCCTTGATGCTATTCAAGGTGTCAGCACCCCATGTTTACTCCCATCACGATGATGACTTAGGTCAAATTGAAAATTGTGAGATATGCGATTCTGCGATAGAAAATCAGGAAACGGAACACCTCGCATTCGCTGTAGTAACCAAAGAAAGTTTAGCTCCAATCACATTTGAGGCTTTGCCTATTTGTTCCGCACCTCAAACCTTCACTTCTTCAAATGCTTACACTTGGCCCTTTTGTAGGCCACCGCCTGCAATGATGTAATCTATTCATCAAGCAGAATGGCATTCATAAATTCAGTAGTTTATTGAAGCCAAAAAAAAGTGTAACACCTTTATAATGAGATTTTTATACGTAATAGTACTTACCATATTGTTTGGTAATTACCTAGCAGGGCAAGACTGTACTTCCATTCTCTTGGGAGAGGTTGTTGACTTTCATGACAATACACCTTTAGAAAATGCTACGGTACTCGTCAGCGGCAAAAAACTAACTGCGACCACCGATAGCGCAGGGAAGTTCAGTTTTAAAAGCCTTTGCGACGGTATATTGGAATTGGAGATCTCGCATCCAGAGTGCAAATCACAATTTGTAACACTTACCATCGAGGGCGATACGTACCATAAAATTAGCCTTGAACATCATTTGGAAGAGTTGGATGAAGTCAAAGTAGTTGGTGACAAATCAAAAAATACCACCTCAAATCAGGAGGAAGGCCTTTCATTAAAGGATGTAGAGCAAAATAGTGGAAAATCATTAGGTGATGCTTTGAGACGTATTACTGGTGTCTCCTCACTTAATACCGGAGCCAATATCGTAAAGCCTGTAATTCAAGGCTTAAACGGGAGCCGTGTGCTCGTACTAAACAATAATGTACGTATGCAAGATATGGAATGGGGGCAGGAACATGCACCGAATATCGATATCAATTCAAATCAGAACATAAGTGTTATCAAAGGAGCCGGCGCTTTGGAATATGGAGGTGATGCAATTGGCGGGGTCATTGTTCTCGACCCATTACCCATAGCCCGTGTGGATTCACTTTTTGGTAAAACTCAACTCAATCTCTCATCAAATGGTCGAGGGGGAAGTATCACTACGACACTTATTAAATCTTATGATTCCGGTCTTTATGTTAAAGTTCAAGGAACCTTAAAACGTCTAGGGGATTTAGAAGCACCAAACTACCTTTTGACCAATACTGGGATCAAGGAGAATAGTTTCTCACTTAACTTTGGGAAACGCGATTTCCTCCAAGGCTGGGAGGCTTATTATTCATTTTTCGATTCCAATATAGGCATTCTCCGAGCATCACATATAGGAAATATCGACGACCTAATTACCGCAATCAACAGCCAACAACCGGGCATCATCAATCCGTTTTCCCGCGATATTATTCGGCCGAATCAAGAAGTGACCCATCATCTGGCGAAATTCAATTATTATAGGCGCTTCAAGGGGTTTGGCAAGTTAGATCTGCAATACGACTTTCAAAATAACTCCAGGTTCGAGTACGATGTTCGCGTTGGTGACGATGCCAACAAACCTTCGCTCGACCTAAGCTTGTCAACACATACGCTTTCAGCTATCTTAAAGTTAGATTCAAATGAAAAATTTGAAGGAAAGTTTGGAGCTCTTGCCAGGTACCAAGATAACTTTGCGAATCCTGATACAGGGGTTCGAAGATTGATTCCCGATTATGATAAATATGACTTTGGATTTTTTGGTATTGGTGAATACCAACTCCGTTCCGATATAAAAATCGATGCTGGTGTACGTTATGATTTTACCCGTATTGATGCCAAAAAGTTCTATCGTACATCGCGATGGGAAGAACGTAATTATGACAATGACTTTGGAAATCTGATTGTAGAAGACCTAGGAACACAATTACTTGTCAATCCGGTCTTTGACTACCATAATGTTGCCGCCATGGCTGGTCTTCAATACGATTTAAAAAACGATCATTACCTAAGATTCAATTACGCTTTCGCACAAAGGGCGCCAAATCCGTCTGAATTGTTCAGTGATGGATTACATCATTCCGCGGCGCGAATAGAGTTAGGTGATTTGAGAATAAAAAGTGAGGTTTCCTCAAAGGTATCCGCTTCATTGGAGCGCAATGCATCGAATTGGGGATTTACCATTGCACCGTACATCAATTCAATCAAGGATTTTATTCTTCTTGAGCCTAGTGGTGTAGAATTTACAATACGAGGCGCATTTCCTGTTTGGAGCTATCGTCAAGCAGATGCCCAACTTCTTGGTGTAGATGTCTCAACCTACAGTAATTGGTCAAGGCATTTTCGCAGCGACCATCAACTTTCTTGGGTCAGAGGTACCGATACGTCCTCCGATACAGCTTTGATCAATATCCCCGCCACCAATATCAACAATAGTATTACCTATTCGAATGAAAAGTGGAATAATGTGACCATATCCTTAGAGAGTCAATACGTCTTTGAACAGCAACGCTTTCCTTCTAATATCTCGGTATTTTCACCGCAACAGCAAGAAGAAGTCATATTGGCCATCAATACCCCACCCGAAGCTTATCACGTATTGGCAATTGATATCGATACGCGGTTCTCCTTAAGAAAAAATGATGATTTAGGAGTCGGACTTCGAGTAACCAATTTGCTAAACAGCGCATATAGAGACTATCTCAATCGCCAGCGCTACTTTGTAGACGACCTTGGCAGAAATATAAGTATCCGTTTAATTTATGCATATTAATAACCCAAAATTCAATAACATGAAAAAGAGTTTCAGACAAATGAAAACAACTAACTTAAAATTCTTTACCGTACTATTAGGTACAGCATTCTTGATGTTTTCGTGCGACAATAACGATGACCCCGCCCCGGTTGACGAGGAGGAAGTCATTACTACCATGAACGTAACTTTAACGGCGACCGGAGCTACGACCGTAAGTTTAGCGTCGCAAGACTTGGACGGAGACGGTCCTGATGCTCCAGTCGTTACTGTTTCCGGTAGCTTGGCACCCAATACGACCTATGCAGGTAGTATTGAACTTTTGAACGAAACCGAGACTCCGGCCGAGGACATAACCGCCGAAGTGGCGGAAGAAGATAGTGAACATCAATTCTTTTTTGACGTTAGTGGCGCGTTGACCGAAACCGCTTATAGCGATGAAGATGGTGATGGAAATCCGCTCGGTTTAAGTTTTGCCTTAACAACTGGGGATGCAGGAAGCGGCACCATTCAGATTACCTTAAGACACGAACCAAAGAAACCCAATGATGGTACCTTGGCCGATGCAGGAGGTGAAACCGATATTGCCCAAAGTTTTTCGGTAACAGTAGAATAATCAATGCCCAATTATTGTTCAGGCTTACTGCTGGGACAGCCAGGCAAATAGATACTTGTTAAAGACCGTAGAGGCTTATACCTCTATGGTCTTTTCATTTTTAGCGCCCTTAAAGACATAAGTATAAAACCACATAATGGTAAAGGTGGGAATAATATCCATCCCGGGAATCAGTTCTTCTACAAAGGTGAATAATCCAGCAGCTTGGCCGGCCTTACCCTTGTACATTCGGGTCATCAACCAACCGGCAATGGGCGCCCAAATAATATCGGTAAAGCTTCCAACAAAAGGGATCACAAAGGATAACATTCCTATGGCATCAAAAATGAGCCCTAGGGCAAGTTTTCTAAAATCGTATTGTTTCGTCGTTGTCATAAATGTGGTATGTGTTCTAACAACACCGATGCAATAAAGATGCCAGAAATTTGCCTTTCAATAAAGACCTATGGTATAGTTTATGAGAGGTCGGAGCCTACAAGCTTCAAAAACTCATTACGGGTTTCTATTTTTTCAAATTGTCCTCTAAATCCAGATGTAGTGGTGACAGAATTCTGTTTTTGAACTCCGCGCATCATCATACACATGTGTGAGGCTTCGATTACTACAGCAACCCCTTTAGGCTTCAAGGTATCGTTAAGACATTCCAATATATCGTGGGTTAAGCGCTCCTGCACCTGTAATCGCCTAGCAAAAACATCTACTACACGTGGTATTTTGCTCAAACCCACAATGTGTCCATTTGGAATATAGGCTATATGAGCCTTCCCAAAAAAGGGCAGCATATGATGTTCACACAGTGAATAGAGCTCAATGTTTTTGATGATAACCATATCATCATAATCTTCGGCGAACATCGCACCTTTTAATATTTCGACTGGGTCTTGTTGGTATCCTTGGGTAAGGAACAACATTGCTTTGGCGGCACGCTCAGGTGTTTTGAGCAGCCCCTCACGAGAAGCGTCCTCCCCTATTTCATCTAGTATTTTAGAGTAATCTTTTTTGATTTCTTCAGATACCTCCTTGTCATACTCTTCAAGATTTCGATATAATGCCATGCGCACGCGTAATTTTGTTTATTAATTTTAATCAAATATTAAACAAAATGATTAAATGTAAAAATTCAACCCGCCAATTTAACCTTTATTTGTGAATCCTTATGAGGGTTGAACAAAGTAAATTTAAGGATGAATCACTATTTTGTCATCTCTTTTCGAATACGTAATTTCGACCCATGATCAAAGCGACCAATATCAGAAAGCAATATGGAGATTTAACCGTTTTAAAGGGTGTTGACCTTCATATCAAAAAGGGAGAAGTGGTTTCGATCGTCGGCGCGTCAGGAGCAGGAAAAACGACCTTACTTCAGATTTTAGGTACTTTGGATGGATCTTCGAATTCACAAGACAGTAGCTTAGTAATCAATTCGATTCAAGTATCGAATCTAAGCGACAAGGAGCTCGCCAAATTTAGAAACGAGCATATTGGTTTTATTTTTCAATTCCATCAATTGTTACCCGAATTTACGGCCTTAGAGAATGTTTGCATCCCGGCTTTCATTAGAAAAACACCTAAAGATGATGCCGAGTCGCGTGCAAAAGAGTTATTGGATTTTCTGGGATTATCCGAGCGTCACCATCATAAGCCAAGTGAACTTTCAGGAGGTGAGCAGCAACGCGTCGCCGTAGCACGTGCATTGATCAATAATCCTTCGGTAATTTTTGCCGATGAACCAAGTGGTAACTTAGACTCGGATAGTGCCGATAATTTACATCAACTTTTTTTTGAGCTGCGCGATAAGTTCGGGCAGACATTTGTTATCGTTACTCATAACGAGCTGCTGGCAGATCTTGCCGATCGTAAACTAACCATGGTAGACGGACAAATTGTGGGCAATGAAGTGGCCTCACCGCCAACGGAAAAAGAAGCTCAAAACCTGTCCTAACCTTTCTATGTTACAGCAAGTTCTTCAATTTACCAGAAATCCCGTCTACGAGGAAGACGAGAATCAAGACCCTACTTATCGAGTAGTAATTCTGATAAAGCTCATTCTTTTGGCACTTGTCATCAGTTTTGGGCTTTCTGCCATCACAAGTATCCTAGAAAGCACTTTTGATCTTCAATTTGGAAGACATGCCAGTGAGGATATGATAGAAAATTTGAGTACTCTTGCGATTGTCTTTCTAGTCGTTATTGTAGCACCACTATTGGAAGAATTACTTTTCAGAGGTCCGCTGCATTGGTTTCGGGAGAAAACCACCCTAAGAATTGCACTCTATTGCTCAATTGTTTTATTTGGATTGATTCACCTGGCTAATTACGAAGATTACACTACGCATTGGTATATGGCGCCCTTACTGATCGCCCCACAAATGAGCCTTGGAATGTTCGCCGGTTTTATTCGAATTCGTTTTGGTTTACTCTGGGCGATGGCCCTTCATGCGGGCTATAACCTATTGATATCAGTGCCCATGATACTTGTAGATCTTCTCAACATTTCATAAGCATGACCAAGGCCGAACTCAAAGAATTTTTGGATGCTAAGGTAGTTCAATACAATCACCCCAGCTTTTTGGAAAGCGACCCCATTCAAATTCCGCATCTTTTTAACCGAAAAGAAGACATTGAAATCAGTGCCTTCCTTACCGCTACCATTGCGTGGGGAAATCGAAAAAGCATTATTAACAATGCTACTCGATTGATGGAACTTATGGATCATTCCCCTTTTGATTTTGTGCACCATCATTCCGAAATCGAATTGGAGAAACTATCTGGTTTCGTGCATCGTACATTTAATGGGGTTGATCTGCGCTATTTCGTTCAAAGTCTGCAGCACCTCTATAAAAATCATGATGGACTAGAGCAAGTTTTTGCTCGAAACAGGGACAAAAATTCGATGCAGCCGGCCATATCATCATTCAAAAAAGTATTTTTTGAACTGCCCCATCCCAAGCGGACAACCAAACATGTTAGCGACCCATTAAGAGGTTCCGCGGCAAAACGTCTAAATATGTTTTTACGCTGGATGGTGCGCGACGCCAACACGGGTGTAGACTTCGGATTATGGAAAAGTATTCCTAAATCGGCCCTATCCTGCCCATTGGACGTTCATTCGGGCAATGTGGCCAGAAAATTAAAGCTGCTTAAGCGAAAGCAAAACGATGCAAAGGCCTTAGCCGAACTGGATCATAATCTTCGAAAGTTGGATGCCAATGATCCAGCTAAGTATGATTTCGCACTTTTCGGGCTTGGCGTTTTTGAAAAGTTCTAATGCCTTGGGAGTTACTTTTTTCCTTACTTTTAAAGATTGACTAAATCCACCAGAAAATGAAAAAACAACTCCTATTCATAACCGCATTGTTGGTACCCATGGCACTTCTATTCTCCCAACAACGGAAACTACCGATTGATACGGTTGTTACAACTCAGCATAGCGTTACGATTAATGGCACGCCGATCAACTATACGGCCAAAACAGGTACTCAACCCGTTTGGGATGAACATGGCGAACCCATAGCATCTTTGCACTATACCTACTATACAAGAAACAGTGTTAAGGATAGGGCATCGCGCCCACTGCTTATTTCATTTAACGGAGGGCCCGGATCAGGTTCTGTTTGGATGCATTTGGCCTACACTGGGCCGAGAACGCTTAAAATAGATGATGAAGGCTATCCAGTACAACCCTATGGGGTAAAAGCAAATCCGTATTCTGTCTTGGACGTCACCGATATCGTGTATGTAAACCCAGCCAATACGGGATACTCGAGAACGATTCCGGAATCGGGAAAGGAAGTCGACCGTAAAAAATTCTTTGGTATCAATGCCGATGTCAACTATTTGGCCGAATGGCTCAATACTTTTGTGACTCGCAATAATCGTTGGCGTTCGCCCAAGTACATTATAGGCGAAAGTTACGGAGGCACTCGGGTTATGGGGCTTTCACTTGCTTTGCAAAATAGACAATGGATGTATTTAAATGGCGTCATCATGGTAAGCCCGGCAGATTACAAAGTTATACGCGTCGGTGGTCCTGTTTCCGATGCAATGAACCTTCCCTATTATACCGCTGCGGCATGGCATCACAAGGCCTTACCTGCCGAATTACAAAGTAAAGACTTGACTGAAATACTCCCAGAATCTGAAGAATACACCATAAATACATTGGTACCTGCATTAGCAAAAGGCGGATTCATTGGCGAAACCGAAAAGAATGCGGTAGCAGAAAAAATGGCCTACTATTCCGGACTCTCCAAAAAAGAAATACTCGATCAAAATTTGGTCGTGCCCACACGTTATTTTTGGAAAAACCTGTTAAAGGAAAAAGGAGGGTATAATGTTGGCCGTTTGGATAGTCGCTACCTCGGTATAGATCGCCAGTTATCTGGCTCTTCACCAGACTATAGTGCCGAGCTCACCTCATGGTTGCATAGTTTTACCCCAGCTATCAATTATTATCTGCAAGAAGAACTCAAGTTCAAAACAGATATTAAATACAATATGTTCGGACCGGTTCGCCCTTGGGACAATAGCGATGATAATACACGGGATAACTTACGCCAGGCTATGGCTCAGAATCCTTATTTGAACGTACTGGTTCAAAGTGGTTATTACGACGGTGCAACCACCTATTTCAATGCCAAATACACCATGTGGCAGGTAGATCCCAGCGGGCGTATGAAAGACCGCTTCGAATTTAAGGGCTATCGCTCAGGGCATATGATGTATTTAAGACGTGAAGACCTTAAAAACGCCAACGACGACATTAGGGAATTCATAAAACGCACAACCGCTATTGGTAAAAGTGCCAAATACTAATTATAAAAAAAACTTATGAAACAGTTCATCACATACCTCTTGCTGTTAACAGTAACACTTTCATGTACCCAAGGGCAGAATATTCCTTCGCCTGAATGGCAAATAAAAACTGCAGTATTGGCCGCACCTGAAGAATTTCGAGAAGGTTCCAAGGTATATGGATACAATGAAAAAGGGGAGTTTACGACCTTACGTGAGGGCACCAATTCCTACATCTGCATAGCAGACGACCCTATGAAAGAGGGCTTCGCTGCAGCGGCCTATCATAAAGAGCTCGATGCCTTTATGGCAAGGGGTAGAGCGCTCAGGGCCGAGGGCAAGGATGGCACTGAAATTTTTGATATTCGTGAGGAGGAGGTAAAATCGGGTGCCTTAAAAATGCCTGACAAGGCTACGCTCTGTGTCTTTTCAGGTGAAGT
>CALIJE010000026.1 GCA_938017825.1 uncultured Flavobacteriaceae bacterium | reverse complement strand
GTTTTCCATAATTAAATTTGGTTTGTCTTCCCGTAATATTACGATTTTGAATACGGCTGTGCAACCCCCGAAAATCAGTTTCGCTTCCAAAATCAAAAAGATTGGCTTCATTGTCCAACAGCAAAACATTCGTACTTTTGTGTTCTGAATTATGACTCAAAAAGGAGTCACAAATCCCAAGAAAAATTAATATCAGCTTATGACTCAGTATGATGTAGCCGTTATCGGTTCGGGCCCAGGAGGTTATGTTGCAGCAATTCGATGCGCGCAGCTAGGAATGAAAACCGCGATAATTGAAAAATATAGTACCCTTGGCGGTACCTGCCTTAACGTGGGTTGTATTCCGTCGAAGGCGCTATTGGACTCCTCTCACCATTACGAGGACGCGGTAAAGCATTTTGAGGAGCACGGCATTGAGATTCCAGGTGAGGTTAAAGTGAACTTGGAAAAAATGATCGGGCGCAAACAAGGTGTTGTCGACATGACTACCAAGGGCATTCAGTTCTTGATGGATAAGAACAAAATCGATGTTTACGAGGGGGTAGGTAGCTTTAAGGATGCTACCCATATCACTATTAAAAAAGGAAAGGCCAAGGCCGAGACCATAGAAGCAAAAAATACAATTATTGCTACGGGCAGCAAGCCTTCGACCTTACCGTTCATTACCTTGGATAAAGAGCGCATTATTACATCAACCGAGGCCTTGGAATTGAAGGAAATTCCAAAACACATGATCGTGATAGGCGGTGGTGTAATTGGGTTGGAACTTGGCCAGGTATATAAAAGACTTGGCGCGGAAGTTACGGTCATTGAGTATATGGATAGAATTATTGCCGGTATGGATGCCGGGTTATCCAAAGAGCTGATGAAGGCCATGAAAAAACAAAAGGTGAAGTTCGAACTTTCGCATAAGGTAAAATCCGTTGAGCGTAAAGGCAAAGAAGTCATTGTAAAAGCCGATAATAAAAAAGGTGAAGAAGTTACCTTCAAAGGTGATTATTGCCTGGTCGCTGTAGGAAGACGCCCATATACTGACGGATTGAATGCAGAAGCTGCCGGTGTAAAGATCACCGATAGGGGGATGATCGAGGTAAACGATCATTTGCAAACCTCTGCATCGAATATTTATGCCATTGGGGATGTGGTTCGAGGGGCTATGCTGGCGCACAAGGCAGAAGAGGAAGGCACCATGGTGGCCGAAATTCTGGCAGGCCAAAAACCACATATCAATTACAATCTAATTCCTGGAGTCGTATATACCTGGCCTGAAGTGGCCGCTGTTGGGAAGACAGAGGAAGAATTAAAAGAGGCCGGCATTGCTTATAAGGTAGGTCAATTTCCTATGCGGGCCTTAGGCCGTGCACGAGCGAGCATGGATATAGATGGTTTTGTAAAAATCCTAGCGGATAAAACTACAGACGAAGTCTTGGGCGTACACATGGTAGGGGCGAGATGTGCAGATTTAATCACGGAAGCGGTTACTGCAATGGAGTTCAGGGCATCTGCCGAAGACATTGCTCGCATGAGCCATGCGCACCCAACCTATGCTGAAGCAGTGAAAGAAGCCGCCTTAGCCGCTACAGCGGATCGCGCATTACATGTTTAGAAGATTCAGTCTTATGGGTACCTATAGAAAATACGCATACCTGCTTCTTTTGGGTATTGCGTTTTCTTGTACCAAAGACAGTAATCCTGCTCCGCCAGAAGCTGTTCGTGAATTTCTTACTGCAGTGGAACTAGAGTTTCTTGAGGAGTACGAGTACGTGACCTTTAACCTTTCCCCAACTTCTTTCGGCGCTACTGTAAATGAAAAATGGCAATCAGATATCAAACTATTTTTGGATGGTAACATCAGCGATGCCTACCGCACCGATGTAAGCAACGCCTTAACACCTTTCAATTCGCTTTTTGGTGTAAACGGGCCGAGCTCTAGTCTGGTAAATACTTTGGAAGCGTCTAATGTACATTTGATATTTGGGGAAAAGTCGGCCATTGAAAATATATGGCCCGATATGTTCGATGCCATTGGTTCTGCAAACTTTCAAGGATATGCACTATATAACCGTGATCAAAACTTTAATATTACAAGGGGTCGCATTTGGGTGCGAACCCCGAGCATTCCACTTTTCAATCATGAATTAGGACACATTATCGGATTGGGACATGCCAGCCCTGGTTATTGCGGCAATACCATTTCTAGCAATGAGAGTTTTATGTGTTCTTTCCTAAAGGAAGAATTTTCGAGCTTCGATAATGCAATGATACAAACACTCTATAGTCCGGAGACCGAAGTAGGGAAAACCTTCCCCGAATTAAGGCCCATTATCGAAAATTTGCTGCTTTCCGGTAAAATTGTGGTAGAATAAAGCCGTTTCGGATTTACTTATGCGATCCGTCACAATACGGAGGATTGCCGGTCTTTTTGCAGGTGCACAAATACGCTTCCTTTTCTTCGGTACATTCAAATGTCATAGGTGGAGTCGCCTTGGCGGCCCTGTGCGAACCATCACAAAATGGTTGTTCCGCGCTATGGCTGCAGGTACACCATGAATAACGTTTGTCTTTTTCTAAAGTAACCTTGATAGGGGAGTATTGCGTATCGCTCATAACTATTATTTGAGCAGGAAGATACTAAGAAATACTAACTTTTAAGTATTCCAATAAAGCGAAGCAGGCGAAAGAAGTTAGACCTGAGCAACTCGAACCCAAAGCGTATGGTCGAATTTACGTTTAGGTTGATATACTCTTTGTGGCGTTCAAACTTAAGCGCACCGTAGGTACAAACCAACATGAACAAAATAGCTCCAGGTATAATCAGCATCGGCGATAAGGAATGATGCAGAAATCCGTATAAGCCAAGACCTGTAAAACTGCCATAGAGAATTATAAAATGTATGACATAGATCGAGAGCGTGCTTTGACCAATTTTTAAAAGTGTCGCATTTTTAAGGAGGCTTCTCACCAGCATAAAAGCGGCAAAAGCAAGGAATACGTCGCCCAAACGTATAAATAAGTAATTATTGAAATGAATTGATTCAAATACTTGTATATCAAATGTTTTGCTCATCCATAGAAAAGCATCCGAAGAATAAAATATCAAAAGTCCGCCTAGAACCAAACACGTACCGATGGCAAGGGGATATATAGTTCGAGCAGTTTGATACTTTGTAAAAACAACGGCCATAAACCCACCAAAAGTCGAATACCCAAGCCAGGGAATTATCGTAAAGACCGAACCATTTGCCTTACTAATGTAATTGGCCATAAATGCCGGCAAGCTTTCAAAACTCAGGCTGGCATACCAAGGTTCAAAAATAAATAAGACTAAAGTAACCGCTACCAAAAGCAAGGGGAAGAAAAAGGATTTGAATCTACTGCATATCAAATAAAGCCCAATAATTGCCAGTATTGAAAAGCCAATACAATGCAAGACATCTACGAGGTAAAAAGAATCATAAATCTTGCCCATAAAAAGCCCCCAAAGATTTAAGCGCAATAGGTAGCCGATTAGAATTAATTGTAATCCACGCCAAACACCCTTTTTTACACGGGGATTTTGTAAACCCTTTTGATCTCCCCGTACCAGCAAATAGGTAAAAATGAAACCCGAAACAGTAAAGAAAACTGGAGCGGTAATTCCCCTGAAATACTGCCATAAACTGAACACAGAACTACTTGGGTCTCTAAACGCATTGTCCAATAGGCCATCAATAAAATGTCCTTGGAGCATCATGAGAATGGCCCACGCACGTATCGCATCTATGAAGTAGAGTCTAGCCGTCTTCTTTTCCATTGGTCTTTTGGTCATACTGTCGCGGCAGCAAAAACATACACCGCAACATACTCTATATACTTGTCCTACAGCGCTTTTGGATGTACATGACGGCAAAATTAGACAAAAATGTCGCATATAAAGGCGATTTGCTCTAATTTCGAACCCGAATATCCTAAACGTGACCACAGCACAATTATTGGAGGCTTAGGCAGTCGATGGACATTCTGTGTAAATTGAACTTATTGCGAACCTCAATCTCCTATCCGCTTAAAGACCTTAACAGATCAAAATCTGCTTTGTTGGAATGGTCAAAAGGTTTTAAAGAGATTGCTTGGCTCGATAGCAACTCGCATCATGATGCATACGGCTCCTTCGAGGCATTACTTGCAGTAGAAGCAGAGAGCTCAATTACGGTCAGGAGAACAACAAGGGCCTTTGAAAAACTAAAAAAATATCGAGCAAAAACGAAAGATTGGATTTTCGGGTACTTGTCATACGATTTAAAAAACTCTGTAGAAAACCTTTCTTCAACTAATTTTGATGGACTACTGTTTCCAAATTTGTTTTTTTTTCGACCTAAAAAAATAATTCGCATCCGTAAGACACATATTGAATTTATGTACTTAGAACAGTACAAAGATGATATCACGTCAGATTATAAGGCCATTTTTCATAAATCAGATCAAGCACACCGTCCTGAGGCACACCTAAGGGTCGCTCACATAAAAATGCGCATTTTTAAGGACGAATACTTTTCAAGGGCCAACCGCATGCTTGCACATATTCAGCGAGGGGATATATATGAAGCAAATTTTTGCCAAGAGTTTTATGCAGAGGATACCGAAATAGACCCTCATTTAGTGTACCAAAAGTTGAATTCGGTTTCCAAAGCTCCTTTCGCCACATTTTTTAGAAACAACAACTACTATTTGATTTCTGCCTCCCCAGAAAGGTATTTGCAAAAAAAAGGTCATGTGATTGTGTCGCAACCCATTAAAGGAACTGCCAAACGGAGCGCCGATCCTATGCAAGACAGCATGTTGGCCCAAGACCTCCAAAACGACATCAAAGAACGGGCAGAAAATATTATGATCGTTGATTTGGTCCGCAATGATCTATCCAAAAATGCCTTGAAAGGAACAGTTCAGGTCAGTACACTCTGTGAGGTTAAGACCTATGAACAAGTACATCAAATGGTTTCAACCATTTCAGCCGAGGTGCCGTCAGATAAAAATCCGGTCGATTTGATCAAGGAAAGTTTTCCGATGGGCAGTATGACCGGTGCCCCAAAAATTTCTGCGATGAAGATAATTGAGGAGCTAGAATCATTTAAACGTGGTCTCTATAGCGGGGCGGTGGGCTATTTTACCCCAAAGGGAGACTTTGACTTCAACGTGGTTATCCGCAGTATTTTGTATAATTCCAAAAAGAAATATGTATCCTTTTCTGTGGGAAGCGCACTTACGGCAAAGGCCAAAGCTGAAAAAGAATATGAAGAATGTTTGTTAAAGGCGAAGGCGATGCGCGAGGTCCTGGAAAGTGTTAGCTAGAAATCAATTAACTTGGACGAATGCAAGAAACAGAACTACAATTTCAACTACAGGGGCACGAAATTTATGGCTTCTGTGTTGAACCAGAATTGGTCAACGGGGCTGTGGTTTTGGTTCACGGATTTGGGGAACACTCTGGGCGCTACCGAGAGGCGGTTATCCCCATGCTTTTAGAGGCGGGTTTGGCCGTAATGGCATACGACAACATCGGGCACGGGAAATCTAGTGGTAAGCGTGGTCATTGCCCTAGTTACCATGCCCTTTTGGAAGTGTTGCATGAGGTAGTCGTTCATGTGAAAACGCAATTCCCAAAGGCACCGATTATGCTCTACGCACATAGTATGGGTGGTAATTTGGCTTTAAATTATGCGTTGAGAAATAGCGCAGATCTTGAGGCAATTGTAGCAACTAGTCCGTATCTGCGATTGGCGTTTCAACCCCCAAAATGGAAAGTGTTGCTCGGTAAATTGATGTTGAAACTTATCCCTTCCATTACCCTGCCGTCGGGATTGGATCCCAATGGGATTTCCAGAATTCCTTCAGAGGTGAAAAAATATCAAAACGACCCTTTGATTTTTGATGCCGTGAGCCCTATGTATTCTTTTCCTATTATAGACGCTGGGGAATGGGCCATCGCCAATGCCAGTTCGCTGAGCATACCAAGTTTGTTATTGCATGGCACCGCCGATCCGATAATCGACTTTAAGGGTACGCTCGAATTTCACAACAACACGACCAGTACTTCGCTAAAATTGTTCGATGGGGGCTATCATGAATTGCACTACGATAAATGTGCCGCCGAAATGCTTGCGCATATTAAAAATTGGATAAGCCAGCGATTAGTTTGATACCTTTGCGCCGTGCTTTCCAAATTTCGACAACATATTGCCAAAGATTTTCCTGAATTGGAGCAGGAGCGCTTTATACTTGCTTGTAGCGGAGGGTTAGACAGTATGGTGATGGCGCATCTTAGTGCGGTTTCGAGATACGATTTTGCCCTTGCGCATTGTAATTTTCAACTTAGAAATACAGATAGTGACGCAGATGAGGAGTTGGTTCGAGCATCGGCCCAAGCCTACGGTGTTCCGTTTTTTGTGAGCCGTTTCGATACCCTTGAATACGTCAATAAAAATAAGGTGTCAGTTCAAATGGCCGCTCGCGAACTACGTTATGCCTGGTTTGCCAAATTGCAAAATGAACACAATATCAAATGGCTGGTAACTGCCCATCATGCAGATGACGCCTTGGAGACTTTTATGATCAATTTGTCTAGGGGAACAGGAATAGATGGCTTAACCGGCATACCGGCCAAGACCAAATCGATTGCGCGGCCTTTGCTGGCCTTTTCCAAGGTCGAATTGGAATCTTATGCAAATGCAAACAAAATTGATTGGCGAGAGGATAAAAGCAATGCCGAAACCAAATATCTTAGAAACAAAATTCGACACGAATTGGTGCCTGGGATGAAAGAATTGCATCCTACTTTTTTAGACAATTTCAAACGTTCGTTACGACATCTTGAAAACACTGCTAGCCTAGTGCATGTTTCTATAGAAAACATTAGGGCGGCCCTTTTTGAAGAGAAAGAAGGCGTTATTCACATCGATAGCGAAGCGCTACTTCAACTGCATCCTTTGGAGGCATATGTGTACCAACTCTTCAAGGCATATGGATTTACCGCCTGGGAAGACATTTGTAGTTTAATTTCCGCCACCAGTGGCAAAGAAGTGCGATCCAGGACCCATCGCCTTGTAAAGGACCGCAATGCCTTATTGCTATCAAAATTGGAGGCTCAACAGGAAGCATCATATCTCCTAAAAAGAGAAGAGCAAGAATTGCTACACCCTGTACGCCTCAAAGTGGAAGAAGTGGAGGCGATTACCGAGATTACACCAGAAGTACTATATGTAGACAAAAAAACGTTAAAGTATCCCCTGACCGTCAGGAAATGGAAAAATGGCGACTATTTTTATCCTTTGGGAATGCACGGAAAAAAGAAATTGTCAAAGTACTTTAAAGACGAAAAAATAGATGTCATTTCTAAGGGCAAACAATGGCTATTGTGTTCTGGGGATGCCATCATATGGGTCATCGGCCGTAGGGCCGATGATCGATTTAAGGTAACCGAAGATACCCATAACATCATTAAAATTTCATTAAATAAATGAAACATATAATTGTACTTAAACTATTAATATTAAGTAGTTTATCACTTTTTTCTCAAGATGATGACAATCCGGTACTATGGACACAGCAGTTGAACAAATTGTCAGATACGGAGTACGAATTGGTGATGAAAGGGGCAATTGCCGATGAATGGTATGTCTATTCCCAATTTACGCCAGAGGGCGGTTCCCTGCCCAGTATTTTTGATTACCCCAAGGCAGGAATCGATTATGAACTGATCGGGAAAACAACCGAAAGCAAAACAGATACAAAATACGTGGCGGCCTTTGACCTAGAGGAGGAGTTCTTTCTAAAAGAAGCCATTTTTAAACAGAAAATCAAATTGCTAGATCCAGCGGTTCGTCAAATCGATGTAAATCTCGAATACCAAGTCTGCAAAGAGGTATGTATGATGAGGATGTATGATTTTAATTTTGTTTTAGACGGGGGAGCGGCAACCGTAGCCAACAAAACCGTTGATGCTCGCAGTATGGCAATGACCGAGGCCTTAAAGTTAGATTTAAGTAATACGGCTCTTTTAGAGAAAGGCAATAGCATAAAGGTCGATACATCCAATGGCCTATGGGAAATCTTCATAATGGGCGTCCTAGGCGGCTTAATCGCTTTGTTGACCCCTTGTGTTTTTCCGATGATTCCCCTAACGGTTTCGTTCTTTACCAAACAGTCGGGAAATCGTTCTAAAGGCATCGCCAATGCCATACTGTACGGACTCTTTATCGTACTGATCTATGTCTTGCTCAGTTTGCCGTTTCACTTATTCGATACGGTAGACTCTCAGATATTGAATACCATTGCAACAAATATCTGGTTGAATATTGCCTTTTTTCTCATTTTCGTCTTTTTTGCCTTTTCTTTCTTTGGATATTATGAGTTGACCCTACCAAGTTCATGGGCCAACAAGATGGATGCTGCCTCTACCAAGGCAGGCGGGGTCATTGGTATCTTTTTTATGGCCGTAACATTGGCTATTGTTTCGTTTTCTTGCACCGGTCCTATTCTAGGTGGCTTGCTCGGGAGTACAATTTTGGAAGAAGGGGATATGGCGAACAACCTTACAGCTGGCATGGCCGGTTTCGGTGTAGCACTGGCATTTCCTTTTGCACTTTTTGCCTTATTTCCCGCATGGCTGAATTCCTTACCCAAATCTGGTGGTTGGATGACTACCGTTAAAGTGGTACTCGGGTTCTTAGAGCTGGCCTTAGCGCTAAAGTTCCTTTCAAATTCAGACCTTGTTGCGCATTGGGGAATATTGAAGAGGGAAGTATTTATAGGGATATGGATTCTTCTCTTTGTCTTGCTAACATTATATCTTTTTGGGGTATTCCGTTTTCCGCATGATGGTCCCAGACAGAAGCTTTCGGCAGGGCGCAAAATAACAGGTCTTGTAAGCGCTGCGTTTTCGATATATCTAATTTTAGGTGTAGCTAAAGTAACTGACCTGAAACTACTCAGCGGCTTTCCACCGCCTCAGTTTTATAGCATTTTTGAACAGGAAAGCGATTGCCCCTTGGGAATAGATTGCTATAAGGATTTTGAGGAAGGGGTGGCTTTCGCAAAAAAGGTCAACAAGCCCATATTATTGGATTTTACAGGTTGGGCCTGCGTGAATTGTCGAAAAATGGAAGAGAATGTATGGAGCGAGCCGAACGTCTTCCCATTCCTGAAAGAGGACTTTGTTCTGATCTCATTATATACTGACGATCGGGCAACGCTGGATATTGAGGACCAGTTCGATTTTCAATTCGATTCTGGTCGTGTTAAGACGATTGAAACCATAGGGCAGAAGTGGGGTACCTTTCAAAGTTTAAACTTTAATTCGGCTTCACAACCCTATTATGTACTCATGTCACCAGATTTGGAGATTCTCAATTCTGCTATTCAAAGTACTGATGCTGAAACCTATAGCAATTGGTTGGCCGAAGGATTGTCAACTTTCCGTTCCTCCTCTGATTAACAGGGGTATTTGCAATTTTTTAATCCCTAAAAATCTGCTATCTTTCCTACTGAATCAAAGCAGCGGGAATGATAAAGAAAATCGGGAAGATCCTTTTGGGGATTCTTCTGCTATTGGGCATAGGCATTGCTATTTTTATATACCAATCAAAGCCGACATACAAAGGGGAACTAAGTTTAAATGATCTTTCAAAAACCGTACAGGTGTATTATGACACCTATGGAATACCACATATTTACGCTGAAAATAATAAAGATGCCTTTAGAAGCTTAGGCTATGTGCATGCCCAGGATCGCCTTTGGCAAATGGAAATAGTGCGCAGAATAGGAGCGGGCCGTCTTTCTGAAGTTTTTGGAAAGGACATGTTGCGTACCGATAAATTTTTCCTTTCTCTCGGTATTGATGATGCCTCAACCAAGTCGGTATTAGATCTTGATATGAATTCAGAATCCGTGCAATTATCCCAGGCTTATTTGGATGGAGTGAATCAATTCGTGGCGGAAGGTGCTACACCCGTTGAATTTTATCTTACCGGCTTGGATAAATCTGAATTTACCTTGAAGGATATTCATAACGTGCTGGGATATATGGCCTTTAGTTTTGCTCAGGCGCATAAGACAGATCCTTTCTTGACCAATCTTAAGAATAAGCTTGGTGCTGCATATCTTAGGGATTTGCAAATAGACATCGACCCTAATTCCACGTTGATAAAAAATCATTATCCTCAAACCGCGGATACGATACAAACTACCGTACTATCATCAGTTACAAAAACATTGGAATCGTTTGGTATACCACTATTTGAAGGCAGTAATAGCTGGGTACTATCGCCCGAGAAGACCAAGAACGGTAAGGTCATCTTCGCAAACGACCCCCATATTGGTTTTTCATCCCCTTCAGTATGGTATGAGGCCCATGTGGTAACACCTAACTATGAAAAATACGGTTATCACTTGGCCGGCGTACCCTTTCCGGTTTTGGCCCATGACCGCAAATTAGCCTATGGTATGACGATGTTCGAGAACGACGATATCGATTTTTATTTCGAGGAAACGCATCCCTCCGATACGACCCGCTATAAGACCGATACTGGATGGGATTTTTACCAACATATTACCAAAAACATAAAAGTAAAAGGCGAAGCTGATGTCACCTTTAGTTATAAAAAGACCAAGAGAGGTCCGGTTTTAAATGGTATCGCCGATCAGGTTACCGGTGAACGACCGATTTCGATGTGGTGGACCTACACCCAAAACAAAAACGCTGTGATCGATGCCTTGCACGAAATGAGCACTGCAGTTTCGCTTAAGGAAGTCGAAAATGCACTCCCCAAAATTCATGCACCCGGACTTAATATCATGTACGGTGATGCAGAAGGAAATGTCGCCTGGTGGGCAACGGCAAAGTTGCATAGAATTCCCGATAGTGTACATACCAAATTCATACAGGAGAGCACTACCGCTTATCCTGCGGATAAAACCTACCTTGATTTTGCCGAAAATCCGCAGGCCGTGAACCCGCCTTGGAATTATGTGTATTCTGCCAACAACCAACCCGATTCTATTGTAGGGATGCTTTATCCCGGATACTATTTGTCCGAGAATCGTGCAAAACGCATTGTGCAGCTCCTAGAACCTAAACACGATTGGGATAAAGAGGCAGTTCAGGATATGATAACCGATGTAACCTCCTCGGTGAATCCGTCGATTTTGACCGATTTGGCCAATGCGCTAAATCTTAAGGAACTATCGAGCAAAGAGCTAGAGTTGTTAGATCGAATGAAGGCTTGGAAGGGGGATTATACGCTGACCAATATTTCGGGCACCGTATTTCATCGCTGGTTGTATTGGGTCCAGGAAAATACGTTTAGCGACGAAATGGGGTCGGAGGCCTTTAATGAGTTTCTTTCCACCCATTTAAGTAAAAGGGTGTTGGCACCTATAATGAACAATTCTGCCTCCGTTTGGTGGGATGATATTTCAACGATCGACAGCACTGAAACACAGAGCGATATTGTTCAGAAATCATTTGATCAAGCGATCGAATCTTTGGAAAAGGATTTTGGGCCTGATTTTAATGCCTGGACATGGGACAAGGTACATTCGGTGGAGCATGAGCACCCCATAGGTCAAGTTGCTGTCCTGCGCTCATTTTTCAATGTGGGTCCGTTTCCGATAAATGGTTCAAAAGAAGTGATCAACAACCTTGGTTTTGGGTATAATCCCAGCGGGTTTTACAAGGTCGGTTCCGGGCCTTCGACACGCCGGGTAATCGATTTTTCGGATATTGAAAATAGCATGAGTATATTGCCCACCGGGCAATCTGGCAATCCTTTCAGTAGGCACTACGAAGATCAGGCTGAAATGTTCGTTAATGGCGAATTTCGCAAGATGATGATGAACAAATCCGAAATTCAGCAATCTGAAACGATATTGGTCCTAAACCCTTCTGAATAACCCCTTATCCTTTAGCGTCGTTTGTAAAGTGCATACTGCAGCTTGATTGCAGTGGGCGAGCTTAGCTTTGCAAAAAGTAATCATGCTTACTAAAGTTTTTGGAAGCGCTGTTTTCGGGGTCGAGGCCACCACGATCGTGGTCGAGGTAAATGTAGATATCGGGGTGGGCTATCATTTGGTCGGATTGCCAGATAATGCAATTAAGGAGAGTAACTATCGTATAGCTGCAGCGCTGCTGAATAATGGTTATAAGATTCCTGGCAAGAAGATTACCTTAAATCTGGCTCCTGCAGATTTGCGAAAAGAAGGTTCGGCCTATGACCTAACCCTTGCCATGGGGATTCTTACGGCTTCAGGGCAAATACAATCCGAAAATCTAGAGCAGTACATCATTATGGGGGAACTGTCTTTGGATGGAAATCTACAACCCATTAAGGGGGCCTTGCCCATTGCTATAAAGGCAGCGCAAGAAGGGTTCAAAGGATTTATCTTGCCGGAAGTAAATGCCAAAGAAGCGGCTATAGTAGACGGACTCGAAGTGTACGGGGTATCAAATATTGCTACCGTTATCGACTTCTTCGACAAGGGTACACCCCTGAAACGTACTGTAGTGGATATACAGGAAGAATTTTATAAGAGCTTGGAGTTTCCGGAAATCGATTTTTCAGATGTCAAAGGGCAAGAGAGTATCAAACGTTGTATGGAGATCGCTGCGGCCGGGGGACACAATATCATTTTAATCGGTCCTCCAGGATCCGGAAAGACCATGTTGGCAAAACGTTTGCCTTCGATATTGCCGCCCATGACCCTGAACGAGGCCCTCGAAACTACAAAGATTCACTCGGTTGTGGGAAAGATCAAGAATATAGGTCTAATGAGCCAACGACCTTTTCGGAGTCCGCATCACACGATTAGCGATGTCGCTCTGGTGGGTGGCGGTGCCTATCCTCAACCTGGCGAAATATCCCTTTCGCATAATGGAGTGTTGTTTTTAGATGAACTCCCAGAATTTAAGAGAGGGGTACTCGAAGTTATGCGGCAACCCTTGGAAGATCGTGAGGTAACTATTTCAAGAGCTCGATTCACAGTAACCTATCCCAGTAGTTTTATGTTGGTCGCGAGTATGAATCCAAGTCCGGGAGGATACTTTAATGATCCCGATGCTCCCGTGACGTCGTCACCCGCAGAGATGCAACGATATTTGAGCAAAATTTCCGGGCCTTTGTTAGATCGAATCGATATTCATATTGAAGTAACACCGGTGCCTTTTGAAAAATTGTCCGAGGAGCGGAAAGGAGAAAGCAGTATTGAAATTAGGAAGAGAGTAACTGTCGGCCGAGCTATACAGACCGAACGTTTTGAAGGGCTTGAAAATGTTCATTACAACGCACAAATGAACACGAAGCAGATTCGAGAATTTTGCCAATTGGACACAGTAAGTAAGGGCATGTTAAAAAATGCAATGGAGCGCTTGAACCTATCGGCCAGGGCATACGACCGTATTTTGAAAGTTGCACGTACTATCGCCGATTTGGAACATAGTACTGAGATTAATGGCACCCATATCGGGGAGGCCATACAATATCGCAGCCTAGATCGAGAGGGCTGGTTGGGTTAAAAAAAGAGCTTAGTAGTACAACTGAATCGTACCACCAAGCTCGTATTCTGTGCTTAGGAAGTTGTGCCTTAGAATTATCCTCTAAAGAACATTACATACATAGACCACGCAAAACAAAATGCGCAAAATGAATACAATAGGTATTCGTTTAAAGTAGTTTTTTCTTTCATAATTTAAGATTTAGGGGATTAAATCTCCTACTAATTAAACCATGAAAGTGTATAAACCCGTTTTCTTTACTACAAACGGCAACGAATATTCGATAGCGGACAAAAATACCGTTTATCGGTACTTTTTATGCTACGAAGGGATTTTGAACAAAAACACTAAAACCTTAAAAAACAACACTTTACCTGATAAAAATCCGATGAATAACAGCCTAAATTTTAGATTCAATGTCACTATTCAATACAATAAATCCGCATTGGGTTCTTACGAAAATGCAATTTCAACATCCAAATGAACTTGCCTAGCCCAGTACGTTCTTTAGGGCCGATGCAAACTGTTCCACTTGATCTATTGTACCGGTACTTATTCTGCACCAGTCGTAGAAAGGGGGGAAGGGTCGCCCAACCAGCACATTCTCTTTTTTCATGGCGGCATTCAGCTCATCGATATGACGGCCCGATTTAAAGAATACAAAATTGGAGTGAGAACGAATGTATCTCAGGTTCAGTTCCTCTAAGGTCTTATATATGATTTTCTTGCCTTCTTCGTTCTTAGCAAGGCTAAATTTATAGAAATCATCATCCTTAAGCGCTGTTTTGGCCGCTTCAATGGCCAATACATTGGTCATTGCCATAACGCTTGCTTTTAGGCGATCGGCAATATCAGGCCGCGCTACCAAATAGCCAATACGCAAACCGGCCATGCCAAATACCTTCGAAAAAGTTTTAGAGACGATTACATTACGACCTTCCTTAACCAATTCGATCATTGATGGATAATCAGGCTCGGTAATAAAATCATAATAGGCCTCATCGCTAAAAATCATGGCCTTGCCTTCCATGGTCAGACAAAAATCCCTTAGGCTTTCCTTATCTAAAAGTGTACCCGTGGGATTATTAGGGTTGCAAATAAAGATAAGACTGGTCTTGTTATTGACGCGCTTTGCCATTGCCTCGAGGTCGTGATTCATTTGCTGATCAACAGGAACGCGATGCACAAGGCCGCCATAGTTCTCGGCATATCGCAACATAGATTGAAAGGTGGGGTCAGCGGCAATCAGCTCACCGCCATTAAGTCCGTAGGTAAGTCCGGCTGCCTTTAGTCCCTCCGTAGAACCTCCGGTCAATACAATAGATTCCTTGTCTACGCCTTCCTTGTCCGCAATCAACTGTATAAGTTCTCTATAGACCACCGAAGGGTAGCGACAAGCAATATCGAAACTTTCGGTAATTGTTTTGCGCACCAGTTTCGATGGGCCATAAGGATTTTCGTTGGAGTTTAATTTGGCGATATCACCGGGTTTAAAGGAGGAAGGGCCGGTAGAGAGGGCCAAGGCATCAAGGCCTCCCATTAAGGCGAAGCCTCCACTTAACCCAATTGTCTTGAGCCATTGTCTGCGGTCGGTAGTTTTCATATTCGTATACTTAGGTTATTCTAAGGTACGAAATATGAATTACCATTAAAAAAGTTGTGCTAGTAGGTGATAGGAAGTTTAAGCCCTATATCTGAAATTCCTCGTTGGTGGCATCCTTTTTTTCATTGGAAAAAAGGTCTTTTACAATATAAAGCGCTACCACAATAATTCCGGTAAATAATAGCGGTGTGGCAAATTCCCATTGTAAAATCTTCATAAGGCTACCCACAATTATACTCAGGGTACCTAAAACCATTGCAATGTTCCACCAAATTTGTAGTGTGGTGTTTTTTGCCCGCCGATCACCGTCCATAAAGTAGGCTGTGCCTTCCATGACGAACCAGGTTACAAAAGATGCACCAATGATAATCTGAAAGACAATGGTATATGGGAAATTCATCATTTCAAACAGGCCATCGGCCATAGCGAAAACAATGAGTACCAACTTTACATAATCTATGAAATGCTTTGGTTGTTTTTTCCAAAAACGAATTGTATATAATATACCAATGGCCACAAATGCCGTAATAACAATTTGTGCCGCATAAGGCCATTCCATTAATCTTCCGATAATACCTAATAATAACAAGGCGATCGAAACGCGTAAAGGGGCTTTCAAGATTTTTTTCGTTGACATAGGCTTCACATATTAGATAGATTTGATATTGGCCTTCAATCCTTTCATTATACCAAGGATATTATGTACCGTTTCCTTTAGATAATGGCGTATAAGGATATGTGGAATTCGAATAGTGGTGAAGCCATTTTTGAATGACCGCATGGTTTCTTCCAAGTCGTTCATGGCCTGTTCATGAGTCATCATGTGGTATTCCGTGTCGACCTCGATATTCAATTTTACTCTTGAAATAGCAATGTCTACGGATTTATTGCCATCCCACCATTCGAGCATGGCATTTACACCAACTTCTTTTAGGCCATAATAAAGTTGAATGGCTTCTAATGGCGTATCGTGTTTTTCGATAACTAGTTTCATGCGCTCTTCGTGTTTTGCACAAAGCTCAACACCAAGGGAGTCCATTGCATTTTTATGATCTAAATAACTAAGCTCTACATTACATTCTAAACAATTCATTCAGTAGGTCAATTTTTTGTTCCGGATGTCTGGAACAGGAGGTTCGTTAGGTTCGATTTGGGATATATATAACCGCAGCATTTTCGGTTTATTATGTACCCTCGATGTATGACACCCCACTTTTAGACGAACTGCATTTTTTTAGATAAACGGCATTCAAAAGTGTTAAAAGTGTTGTGAAAATGCCCTCTTCATTTGTGGAAATTTTGACTAAGACCGAGTATATTTACCTGAATTCAATGTTATGTTTAAAAAAATCGGTCCTGGAGTTTTAATTGCCGCAGCATTTATTGGTCCGGGAACGGTGACTGCCTGTACCTTGGCCGGGGTAGGTTTCGGCTACGCTCTATTATGGGCCATGGTACTTTCGATTATCGCGACGGTGGTCTTGCAGGAAATGGCGGCCCGCCTTGGTATAATTACCCAAAAAGGTTTGGCCGATGTTATTAAGAGCGAAGTGACCAATCCTATTGCCCGTGTGATAGTTATAGGTATTATACTTGGGGCCATTGTCTTGGGTAACGCTGCCTATGAAGGGGGGAATATCGGTGGTGCCACCTTAGGCCTTGAGGCGCTATTCGGGTCTGAGGCAATAGGTACATATCCCTTTATAATCGGTGGAATCGCTTTTGTTCTATTGTTTATCGGTAACTATAAATTGCTCGAAAAAGTCTTTGTGGCCCTAGTGCTCTTGATGAGCTTATCGTTTCTGGTCACTGCCCTGATTACCAAACCGGACGTTTTCGCGATCTTAAAGGGGATGTTCGTTCCCAGTATACCGGAAGATAGTATTTTAACCGTAATCGCTTTAGTTGGTACAACAGTAGTACCATATAATTTGTTTCTTCATGCCTCACTGGTCAGTGAAAAGTGGAAATCAGAAGCAGACTTAAAAACCGCCCGTGGCGATACCTTCGTATCGATTATCTTGGGCGGGGTGGTATCAATGGCCATCATTATTGCTGCGTCGGCCATTCCTAAAGGTGAAATAAATACCGTGATGGATATGGCGAAAGGATTGGAACCGCTTTACGGCGATGCTGCCAAATACTTTATGGGAATCGGACTTTTTGCGGCAGGAATTACTTCTTCGATTACGGCTCCCTTGGCAGCCGCTTATGTAGCTAATAGTTGTTTCGGTTGGAATGCAGGTTTAAAAGACATGCGATTCAAATTGGTGTGGATGGTAATTTTAAGTCTCGGCGTACTTTTTATGAGCCTTAATGTAAAGCCAATTGAAATTATAAGACTAGCCCAAGTCGCCAATGGTATCTTGTTGCCATTTGTTGCCGTGTTCCTATTATGGGTCGCCAATAGATCATCGGTAATGGGAAAATACAAGAATAACCTGGTTCAGAATGCAGTTGGTGTAGTCATTATTTTGCTTGCCCTGTTTTTGGGTGCCAAAAGCATTTTTAAGGTATTGGGAACAATGGGTTAATCATGAGAACTTGCACCTAATCAAATAGTCCGGAAGAAATATAGCGATCTCCGCGATCACATACAATCGACACAATGACACCTTTATCCAAGGTCCTGGCCAACCTTATGGCTGCAGCGGCGGCACCCCCACTGCTCATACCTGAAAAAATGCCTTCTTCTTTTGCCAAACGATGGGCAAAGCTTATGGCTTCGGTTTGACCTACTTCCATTACTTGATCAACTTTATTGGCATCGAATATTTTTGGAAGATAGGCTTCTGGCCATTTTCGAATACCAGGAATTTTTGTACCGTCTTTCGGTTGTACCCCAATGATCTGAATAGTGCTGTTTTGCTCTTTTAGAAATGTTGAGGTACCCATAATCGTTCCGGTGGTGCCCATGGCAGATACGAAGTGTGTTAGTTCCTGCTTGGTATCTTTCCAGATTTCCGGACCGGTAGATAGGTAGTGGGCTTTCCAATTGTCGTCATTGGCAAATTGATTCAACATGAAGTACCCTTCTTCCTCAACCTTGGCCAAGGCATAATCACGAGCCCCTTCAATACCAATATCAGTAGGAGTAAGGGTAACTTTCGCACCATATGCCCGCATGGTATGCACGCGCTCAACGGTACTATTCTCGGGCATCACAAGTTCTATATTCAATCCGTATATTCCCGCAATCATAGCCAAGGCAATACCGGTATTACCACTAGTCGCTTCAATAAGGCGGGAATTTTTATCAAAATCGCCCCTTTGCAACCCACTTTTGATCATGTTCAGGGCCGCTCTGTCCTTAACACTCCCGCCAGGATTATGGCCTTCCAATTTAAAAAAGAGACGCACATTAGGATTTTGATTCAAGACTTTTGACTCCACCAAAGGGGTGTTGCCAATCAATTCTAATAGACTATATGGCATTCGATGTTTTTTTGATTTTTATTTCAGGTGTATGAAAAACAGTTGAGTTGCTAGGCACTGAAGCGGTAATCCAAGCATTGCCCCCGATAATACTATTTTCCCCAATCGTGGTCTTTCCGCCGAGAATGGTCGCATTGGCATATATGGTCACATTATTTTCAATAGTTGGGTGACGCTTGGTTTTTTTAAGTGATTTTGCGACAAAAAGTGCCCCTAAGGTGACACCTTGATAAATTTTAACATGGTCTTTTATGATGGCGGTTTCCCCGATAACTACACCGGTCGCATGATCTATAAAAAACGATTTTCCTATTTGTGCCCCTGGATTAATATCGACGCCCGTTTGCCTGTGGGCGTATTCGGTCATCAGTCTTGGAACCAAAGGAAATCCTTTTATGTATAACTCATGTGCCAAACGGTAAATTGCAATTGCGTAAAAGCCTGGATACGCCATGTAAACCTCTTCAATCGATAGTGAAGCGGGGTCGCAATTCACAATTGCCTCGGCATCCAAATTGAGGCTTTTGAGTACTTCGGGCAGGGTTGCCATGTAATTCTCCCAGATTTTTTTACAAGGTTTTTCTACTTCCCAACAGGCCATACTTACCAATTGATCAAACTCCTTTTCCAAAAGCTCTAAATTCTCTTCGACAGGAGTATCTATATCAAATAGCGTGTAGAACAAAAGGTTGGTGAAGGTTTCTGTCTTCTCCTTCAAGCGAAACCTGAGATGAGGCTGTTTTTTATGTTTTTCTATTCTTTTAACTATTGACTTCATTTTCATAGTAGATTGGTAGACTATTCAAATTTAACCCATATTTCGTCAGCACATTCCTTTGAATGTTTAACTTTATCTTAAAATTCACAACCCATTTGTCGTATGGCCGAAACAAAGATTACCAAAGAAGTTTTTGACTTTTTAAAGCAATTGGAAAACAATAACAACAGAGATTGGTTCAATGCGCATAAAAAGCAATTTACGAGATTGAACGATGGGGTGAAAGAAGTTTTTACAGCCGTTGCCGAGAAAATGAAACAACACGATGAAATCGAAAAATTAAAATTCTTTCGAATTTATAGAGATGTACGTTTCTCAAAGAACAAGTCACCCTACAAGACTAACCTGGGGGCATCAATGTCGAGAGCAGGCGCACATAGGCGCGGTGGTTATTACATGCATATTCAACCCAATCAAAATTTTATCGCAGCTGGATTTTGGGCCCCTTCCAAGGAAGATCTATTTCGCATTCGAAAAGAGTGGGAAGTAGACTCCACCGATCTTCGTGAGTTGATGAACAAAAAGAAATTTAAGGATACGTGGGGAGACCTTGTCGGGGAAGAACTTAAAACAGCACCAAAAGGCTTTGACAAAGAACACCCGAATATCGATTTGATTCGTAGAAAACAATTCATCTTTACCAAGCAACTTTCAGATAAAGAGGTTATGTCCCCTGATTTCGCAACTACCTTGAGCGATGCCTTTAAAACAATAAGGCCGTATTTTGATTTAATGAGCAATGTGCTGACCACTAATTTGAACGGAGAATCACTTTTAGACTAAATTGCCATTTTGGCACCAAAAAATTGAATTTGATCTTGAAGTCTTTTGATTACCATTTGCATCATTCGTTTGTTCAATGCAGATGAGTTTTGTGTATATATATTGTATTCTTCGATTGTAAATTGACCGAGAATCATTCCCTTTAAGGAATTCCTTAATTTAATGTCTTTCTGTATTCCTTGCATGATATAGTCCATACGTTCGTCTAAAGAAAGCCCGTAAAAAACGTTCTTTCGTTTTCGAATATAGTTTTGGAAGGCATGCAGCAAAAGATCGTTCTGAAGTTTAATAATGGGCCTCAGAGTCACATTTTGAAAACGTTCCTCGGCACTCATATCCTGGAAAACTCTTGCATTGACAAGCACGGGCCTTGCAGCCAATAGGTTGGATGTTCGTTCGTTCATGGCTAAGGTTATGGTTTCTATAAAGGTAGGGGAAAGGGGGTATGGCAATTCACAAAGTCTACCTAAGTTCTCAACTGGGTTATAAACAGAAAGCCATCAACAAGGGTTGATGGCTTTCATTTATTGGTTATGTAATAGTTATCTGTTCATTTAGTTGCTGTCTAGGAATTCATCAAAGCTCTTGACTGCCAAAGGCTCTTTGCTCTTATATTTCTTCTTTAATTTGGCAAAGTCTGCCTTCGCTTTTTCGAATCTGTTCTGAACTACAGTTAAATTCTTCATTTCCGAGGAGGATGGCTTATCATAACTGGCGGCCACCTTGCTGAACAAGGCTGTCATTTTTTCACGTAATTGCGGTTCAGCAGACCCAACATAATTATCCCCAGTGGTAATTACCAGGGTTTCTTTGAGGGTTTTCAACTTCTTCGCCGATTTCGTATCCGCCTTGGCAAGCATCTCATCTACTTCATAGACCATATATGCCAGCTCCTGGGTCATGTCGTACAACTTCGAAGTGGTAGCGTTCTTCAAATCCCTATCGGCATCTGACAACAATGATTTTTTATCATATACCAAGTCGAACTCATGTTCATAAATATCCTTGCCTTTTTTCATGACAACTTTATAGGTGCCGGCTGCTACTCTTGGACTGGTAAATCCGTCAAAGGAAAGTGTTTTCCCTTTTGCCACCTTAGGTTGTTTTCTTGTATAGGCCCAATTTACAATGTTAATCCCCTTCGATTTACCCGGACCAAGTTCAACAATCTTATTTCCTTGCATATCTTGAATTTCCATCGTCATTTTCCCGAAGGTGTGCCGTTTACTCAAATAGTATTTGATTTGTGCACTTCTTGTTTTGTTTTGGCCAACGAACTGTGTTTCACCACCAAAGCTACCGGAAAAGCCACTAGATTCTACCATTTCCGTAGGTTGCGACTTAAAGAAATGTACTTTCTTGCCCATTACTTCCTCAGACAGCTCCCGCAACGGCGATATATCGTCTAAAATAATTACACCGCGCCCATGGGTGCCCATGACCAAATCATTGGTTGCCTTGTGCATCTCAATCGCATGTACCGCAACAGAGGGCATATTATTGGTAAATTTTTTCCATTCCTTACCACCATCAAGGGTAATGTACAATCCGAACTCCGTTCCGAGGAACAACAGATCTGGATTCTCATAATCTTCTTGGATCGTTCGTGCAAAACCCACTACGTCATCGCTGATGATGTTGGTCCATGTTTTTCCAAAATCAGTCGTCTTATACGCATAAGGGTTCATGTCGTTCATTGTATGCCCATCGAATACGGCGTAAGCAGTTCCCTTGTCGAACACACTTGCTTCGATTTGGTAACACCAGGTATTTGCCGGAAGGCCTTGAATATTGGCTACGGTATTCGTCCATGTTTTGCCACCGTCTTGCGACACTTGCACATTGCCATCATCAGTACCTACCCAAATTACATTTTCATCCAATGGAGACTCAACAATACTAAATACGGTTGTGTGATTTTCCGCTCCGGAATTATCAATTGATAAACCACCCGAGTCTTCCTGGGCTTGCTTGGCAGGATCATTGGTGGTCAAGTCTGGCGAAATAATTTCCCAGGTATCGCCCATATCTTCAGAACGATGCACAAACTGGCTTCCCATGTAAAAACGATCTGGTTTATGTGCACTCACGGCCATTGGCGGGTTCCAATTAAAACGTAGTTTGGGGTCCCCTTCGGTAGCCAAAGGCTGAATTGTCTTCGTTAAATTCCGTTCTACATCATAGCGCCAAACATTTGCCGCACCTTGCATTTCGGAATAAATGATGTTTTTTGTAGGATGTTTTAAAACTCTAAATCCATCGCCATAACCTACTGAATTCCAATCTCTTGCCTGCACTCCACCAGGGGAAGAGGAGGGGCCGTACCACGAACCATTATCCTGTAGTCCGCCATATACATTATACGGTTCCGCGTCATCTACGCTAATATGATAAAATTGGGATAAGGGGAGGTTTTCAACGATTTCCATGGTCGTACCTCCGTCCCAGCTTCGATATACTCCACCATCGGTGCCCACATACATGATATCAGAATCCTTTATGCTAAAGGCGATATCGTGAATGTCGCTATGCATCTGTCCTAAGTTCTTGAAGGTCTTGCCTCCGTCTCTTGAAATAGATCCATTGAGACCTCCTTTTACGATAACATTTTCATCACGAGGGTCTACTACTATTCTTGAGAAATAAAAGGGTCTTACGGTAATTCCAAAATCATTATTGAGTTGTTCCCAAGAAGCACCTGCATCATTGCTGCGATAGAGTCCCTTGCGTTCATCTTTCTCTGCTTCGATAACGGTGTAGAGTACTTGACTGTTAGAGGGTGCAATGGCAACCCCGAGTCGGCCTAACTTACCTTCAGGGAAGCCTTTGTGAATCTTATTCCAAGTTTTTCCGCCATCGGTCGATTTATAGAGTGCACTATTGGCACCACCTGATTCAAAAGACCATCCTGTTCTACGAAATTCCCACATAGAGGCATACAACGTATTAGGGTCATTGGGGTCCATTACCAAATCGGCACATCCGGTTTTCTGATTTACATAGAGTAATTTCTCCCATGTAGTACCTCCATCGGTAGTTTTATAAACGCCACGTTCTTCACTATCGCCCCATAGTGCACCGAGCACACCTACATAGACTTCCATCGAATTTTTTGGGTTGACAATGACATTTGAAATACGTTCAGATTTCTCGAAACCTAGTTTTTTCCAGTTTGCACCGCCGTCAACGGATTTATATAGCCCGTCTCCAACCGAAACACTATTCCTTGGCCATGTTTCCCCCGTTCCCACATAAATGGTGTTGTCGGGATCATTTGGGTCTAAGGATACGGCACCTATCGATTGACAGTATTCATCGAAAATAGGGGTAAAGGTCGTCCCCGCATCGCTCGATTTCCAAACGCCACCGCCGGCTGTTCCTGTATAAATAACCCTACTGTTCGTAGGGTGAACTTCCATATCATTTATGCGACCGCTCATAAGCGCTGGTCCGATATGTCGCGCGCTCAAATCACCAAATAATTGTTTCCCGCTTTCTACAGCAGTTTGTGCGCTTAAAACAAATGAACTCAATAGTGTCAATGCTAGCGCACCCAATACGATTTTTTTCATGTTCTTAGGGTTGATTAAAAAAAGGCCCCGTTAAGGGCCTTTCAAATATGTTAATACTAATTTTTGGACTCAGTCGCAGTCTCGGGGAACGCGAATAGACTATCGTCGGCAGTGGGGTTCAGCTCAATAGACTCTATAGTCAACGGGGCACTCTGAGGTTGCCCCTCAGCACCTATGGTCCAAGAGAAGGCAAAATAAAGTCCGTCTACTTCCTGGTAATCACTGTAGGTGATCTTTTGTACCATACCCTTGCCAGGTCCGCTTTTTACTTCCATTGTCATGGCAATAGGAACAAAATTCTCCGTATCGAAGTAGTAAAAGGTGTCATCCTGTACTTCTTTACCGTCGATCGTATGTGGTTCCTTGGTCAATTTAACTTTGAAGGTTTCTGCACCATCAAAGGTTTCAGTACCGATTAATTCAACAGTGTATCCTTTTTCCTTATAATCTATGAAGGCATCGGGAAAGTCATTTAGGTTTAATTTGTAGTTTTCAGTGGTTTCCGCGTCCTTCTTTTCAGGCTGCATAGTCATTTGATTGCTCCCCCAATAGGTTTCGCCATCAAACGTCTGATCTTTTATTGTCATTCCCTGAACACTAATAATAGTAGTGGTTCTACCATCTTTCATTTGGTAGATTTCCAAAGGAAGTTCCATCCCCATTTGGTTTAATTTAGCAGTAATCTTAAGCCCCTCAAGTGCTTTTAATTTTTCTACCCCACCAATGTTCTCTAAATAACTGCTGACAATCTCATCGGCTGTTTGCGCTTGAACTGGCACCATAATCGCCAAAGCAAACATGGCTACTAAAAGTTTTACTGTTTTCATTTTCAATTGTTTAAGATTTATGACGTGTTAGTACCAAATATAAGTGTATTGTTACAGTTTTTAACAATTATTTCAATTTGATGCAAAGGTTTTGGAAAACATACCATATTTAGATTCCAAAATATGGGTAATTCCCTAATTTTATGCAGCCATCAATAGCCAGCCTATGAAATTCGGACGTACGGATACCCCAGAACTGATAGATTTTAGCTTGCCCAAGGACCATACGGACACGAAAGGAGTTCTTTCTAAACATAAAAAGTCGGGGAGTACCAATATTTACGTTGGTTGTGCGAAATGGAACCGCAAAGATCTTAAGAACTTTTACCCTCGCGGTACAAAAGATGAATTGGTTTATTATGCATCGCAATTCAATAGTATCGAATTGAATGCTACGTTCTATCGAATTTTTCCTAGGGAACAGTATGAAAAATGGTATGACAAAACCCCGGCAAATTTTAAGTTCTTTCCTAAAGTTTCAAACAGAATTAGCCATAGGAGAAGATTAAACGAGGCTATTTATCCTATAATTGATGACTATTTAGAGGCTACCGCTAACCTAAAAGACAAATTAGGCACCATCTTTTTGCAACTGCATAGTAATTTTGGACCTAAAAATTGGGATAGGGTAGAAAAATTTGTGGGGTATTGGCCCAAGGAATTTCCACTATCCATAGAATTTCGTCATCGAGAATGGTTCGAAGACGAAACGGTAGCAGAAGAACTGTATCAGTTGCTCGAAGAGCATAACATTTCCAATACGCTTGTCGATACGGCCGGTAGAAGAGATATA
Source organism: uncultured Flavobacteriaceae bacterium (assembly GCA_938017825.1). GTDB lineage: Bacteria > Bacteroidota > Bacteroidia > Flavobacteriales > Flavobacteriaceae > Pelagihabitans. Next base: position 23,825 of record CALIJE010000026.1, on the reverse strand, counting down.
ATGCACATGCGACTTACCAATAACGAGGCATTTATACGGTATGTCGGTGCCAACCATGAATCTGATTATGCCCGTTTGGATGATTGGGTCGATAAATTGTGCGATTGGAAGAAGCAGGGCCTGCAGAACATTCATTTTTTCGTGCATCAAAATATGGAATTGGCATCTCCATTATTATCGGCCTATTTTATTGACAAGTTGAATAAAAAAATGGGTGCAAATCTGCAAATTCCCAAAACGCTTCACGATTAGAACAAGAACTGTTCAAAGCCAATATTCTTTGGTAATTTTGTAATCGTACATGCATATCAAGAAAGATAAACACATGTCGTTAAATACAGATTTATGAGGTTTCATACTAGAAAATGGGTAAAACCAGAGGATTTAAACGCTAATGGCACCTTGTTTGGGGGAAGATTGTTGGCATGGATAGACGAGGAAGCCGCGCTTTATAGCATTATTCAGTTAGAAAACAACAAAGTGGTTACGAAGTACATGTCAGAAATCAATTTTATGAGTTTCGCTAGTCAAGGTGATATCGTAGAAATTGGAATAGAGGTCATAAATTTTGGAAAATCTTCCTTAACCCTAAAATGCGAGGTGCGTAATAAAATGACGCGTAACACCATAGTCACTGTCGACACAATCATCATGGTAAACCTCGGGGCAGATGGCAAACCGTTGCCCCATGGAAAAACCAAAGTTGAATACGTAAAAGACAGGTTAGGGCAGCAAACTTAGGTTTTTTGCATTTCTGCTGCTACCTCCTGAACCTTATCGAGTACCCGTAGTAGATTGCCTCCCCAAAGTTTTTCTATTTCGTCTTCTGTGTATCCCCGTTTAACCAATTCTAGGGTAACGTTAAAGGTTTCCGAAGCATCGCTCCAGCCCTCAATACCGCCGCCACCATCAAAATCTGAACTAATACCTACGTGGTCGATACCAATCAACTCAACCATATAATCGATATGGTCTACCAAGTCGCCCACATCAACAGCTGCGGGGGCATCTTTCATTGTCGCCGCCATTTCGTTACCTCTTTTGAGTACCTTGGGGCGATACTCCATATAGTCGGCTATTTGCGCTTCCGTTAAGCTCGCAAACTGAGAACGTTCATACCAGGCAACGTTCATTGAATCGGCCACTGCGTTGTAGACCTTCTTCATATACGCCGCTCGGGCATCATGTTTTTTGGTGTTCAAGTAAGAAGTGAATGCTACTGTCTGTACTACCCCGCCATTTTCCTTGATCAATTTCAGCTGGTCATCGTCTAAATTTCTACTATGATCACACAAGGCCCTAGCAGAGGAATGGGAGGCTATCAATGGCGCTTTGGTCAGTTGAATCATTTGCTCCATAGATTTTTTTGAAGGGTGCGAAACATCGATCATAATACCAAGTCTATTCATCTCTGCTACAGCCTTTTTGCCTAGCTCACTTAAACCATTGTGTAACCATACGCTATCCTTTTCTCCGGTATTCGAATCGCAGAATTGACTGTGACCATTGTGAGATAAGGAAATGTAGCGTGCCCCCATTCTTTGATATCGTTCAAAGTTAGAAAGGTCTTCCCCGATGGGATATGCGTTTTCCACTCCGATCATTGCCACTTTTTTTCCGGCTGCACTTATGCGCCGCACGTCATCCGAGGTGAGCGCCAGCTCTATGCGGTCGCTGGCCATCTCATCACAAAGCCTACGAATAGCATCGAATTTAGACATTGCATTGTCTTTTGCCTTGGCATAGCCTTCTTCGCTTAAGGTATCTTGGCCCGTGTAAACGATCAGCCATGCGACATCCAAACCACCTTCCTCCATCTTGGGAAGATTCACTTGGGTTTCAAGACGTTGGGTATAATTTTTTTCTTCTGTGAAATTCTTCACATTGATATCGGCATGCGTGTCGATCGTGATGACTTTTTCGTGTATTTTTTTTGCACGCTCTTCAAGCGTTAGCTCTGTTTTTTTCTGGTCTTCCCCGCATGAAAGAAGTATTAGGAAAGAGAAAATAAGGGTCAATTTTTTCATATCAAATGTGTTTATACCTACAAATAAAGCAATTTGACAACAGAAATCGGGGGTTCGGTAACATTTTATTGCCTAGCAGACCTTAATTGTAGAGTTTTACAATGAACGACCTAGAAAGTAGGAAAACATTTATACTTTTTAAAAAGTTTCATCACGCAAACCAAACACGTCCCCCGGATTGAGACCAAAGGAATTACTTACAAGGCTTTCTCGTGTGGAATCACTTCTCAGCGAATATTCGTTCGAGGAGTTGAGCACCGCTGAAGCAACCACGCTAAAAAAATCATTTGAGTTGTTCAAGCAGCAACTCGAAGATGCCGTTTTCGGGGAAGGCATACTTCCTACAACCAGTTCGCGATCTTCGGAAGCGGTCGATTCTGGTGGAGAAAACGCCCTGAACGCTGCTGCAGAACTTATCGAAGGTACAAGAATCCTGGTTTTTGAGGACAACTATCTCAATCAACGACTATTGGCCAAGCATTTGGATAAATGGGGCTGTGTCACCTTTATGACCGCCAGTGGAGCTGAAGGCATGAAGGTTTTGGAAACTGAAACAATCGATTTGGTCCTCATGGATCTGCGTATGCCACAAATGACCGGGTTTGAGATTTCAGATATAATACGAGGCCACGAAAACAAGGCTATACGGCAGCTGCCGATCATCGCATTGACCGCAGATTTTAGAATACAGGACATGGACAACTCTGAATTGCATGGAATGAACGACTATTTACTGAAGCCCTATAGCGCTGATGCGCTTTTTATAAAAATCCTGACCAATAAAATGGGTTTAAAAAAGTTGGAGGAGGTCAATGAGGCTATCGTTGTAGAGGAATCTCAAGCGTTTTCGAAAGATTCAACAGTTAGTTTAGATCATTTGTATGAAGACTGCATGGGCGAGCTAGACCAAGTGGCGGAACTCTTACACCTGTTTAAGCAAAACGTTTTGGAATTCGTAGGCACATTAAAGTTTCAGCTTAAGAAAGAGGATTTTTACGGGATTGGGTTTGCTGTACATAAAATCAAATCTGGTTTAGCCATGATGCGCACCGATCGTCTATATCAATTAGTCCTTCAGATGGAAAAATGTAGCAAGGAACAAAGAGACTTGACACAACTGAATACCCTTTTTGAACTTTTTATTACCGAGTATCCTGGAATCGAGCACCAGCTTGATCTGGAATTCGAAAAATTGACTAAAGCACACTAATGGAAACCAATACCCAACGTACGAAACTCCTATTGGCAGAAGATGATGCCATGCTCGCCTCACTCTTAAAATTCAGGCTAGAAAAAGAGGGCTACGAGGTGGTGTTGTGTATTGATGGCAAAGAAATGAAAGAGGAACTACAGAGGGCACTGCCAGATGTAATTATCAGCGATATCATGATGCCTTATTTTTCAGGCATTGAGCTAGTAGACTATGTTAGAAACGATTTAGGCTCCAAGGTGCCGATCATCATAATCTCCTCTGCAGGTAATGAGCAGAATGTGCTCAGTGCTTTTGATCTTGGTGCGAATGACTTTTTATCCAAACCCGTAAGTCCATCCGAATTGGTGGTGCGCTTGCAAAGAGAAATGAGCAAGGCTTAGTTTGAAATTATACCTACCAACATATCAGGCGATATCGCTAATTGATGCCCCGAAAATTCATACCGATGTTCTTTGGGACCTTACGTTGTTATTCGTTGGGATTGCGCTGGTATACTTTGTGGCAATCTTCTTTTTTAGAAACAAGATATCCGGAAACACGGCCAAAAAAAATGCTTTAAAGACCAAACTCTCTCCGATGATAAGTGAGTTCATTTTTTATGATGAAACTGGTACCAAGGAGGAGAAAAGCCTGTATATAAATTTGAAGGTAAAAGTTCGCAATATGCTTAAAGACGACTTTAAGCGCAGAACGATATCCGAAATATTATTAGAGCTTAGAAAAGACGTCTCAGGAGCTGCGCAAAAAAAGTTATTTGAACTTTTTCAAGACTTAGAACTTCATCAAGATTCATATAAAAAACTGGAAAGTTGGCGCTGGGAAGTCATTTCTTCGGGTATACAGGAATTGACTCGAATGGAAGTCGAAGAAGCGTATAGTTTCCTGACCAAATTCATAAATGACAAGCGAACAACAATTCGTAAACAAGCTGAAATAGCTGTCGTAACTTTGAACTCAGAAGGCATCGGTTATTTCTTGGATAGCACGCGTCATAAGATATCAGAATGGCAACAACTAAAATTAATAGAGGTTCTTAGTAATAAGACCGATTTTATACCGCCTAGTTTCAAGGCTTGGTTGGTGTCCAAAAACAAGTATGTCGTCTTGTTCGCATTGCGCTTGATCAAATACTATGATCAAAACAATGCCGGTTCCTCTATTGTTGAATTGGTTAAACACCGCGACAATCAGATCAAACAAGAGGCGATTGATTGTATCAAAGCCTTTCATTTAACGGTCGCCTTGCCAACGTTGAAGAAGGTTTTTTGGAGCTGTTCTACCGAGATCAAAATTACCATCCTAGATGCTATTGCCAATTTGGGTACTCCCGAAGATGTTCCATTTTTAAAAAGCATAAAAAAGAAAGAACGTAACTATAGCGTAACAAGCAAAGCTTTAGGAGCTATCAATGCGATAATTCCTGAGAGTGTGCTCCCTACAGAAGGCATTCTTAGTATTAATGATGTCGATATTCCAGAAGATCTGCCCGTTGAGGAGCCGACAACCCAAGAACTCGATCAATTCGAAGAAGCATCAGAGGAAATTCCTCAAACAAAAGAATTGGAACGCCTGGAAAATGAAGTGGGTATTAGCGATTCAAAATCGAAAGATGATGTAAAAACCGAATCGGTTCATGTCAACGCCGTCGAAGTGGAGTTCTCATCCGATTTCCTTCCCTTGGTTACCCCTACAGCAGATACGGCTGTGCAAGAGCCCCGTGAAACGAATCCCAGTATTAATGACCTCGATGTCGTCTACGAAGCGGCATATGAGAAGTATGTTCCGGATGCTCAAGAGACCGAGTTGGCCGATCCAAACAGCTTAGACGTTATTATCGACTTGGAATTTCTGCCTTTGGTCGTCCCAAGCAAAACCAGCGAAAGCAAAGACCCAATCGATATAGAGGTAAACTTCGAATTGGTTCAGCCTATCAGTAAGGAAATCAATCATACCGTGGAACTTAAAGTTGAAGAAATTATAGTCATATACGATGTCTTGATACCTACTGCGGCAGAATTAGAAAATGCACTTAAAGCCATTGAGGTTGATTTTGAAAAGGTCACACCAACTAATGTTGAAATTTCCTTTGAGCTAGAAGACGAATTAAGCCAATACATTGATTTCGAAATTGTTTTTAACAATGGTGAGCCACCCTTACGAATTCCCAAAGTTGAAAATAATGAAGTATTTGATTTTGACGTAAGTCTTAACAATGTTGAAGAGGATTTAGAAATAGATAGAGAAACAGAATCACCTGCTTTTACACCCTCGGTAGAATTGCCTTCTTGGCTCTTAGACGAAATTGCCAATGAGAATCAAGAATTGACAGCTAGCTCCGAATTGGTAATGGAAGGTGAGGAGTGGGAAGCCAAGCAATCCCAGATGATCGATCTGATACAAGGTTATATTGAGAAATTACCTGCAGTGCCTAGGCAAGATGAGTTAGCCGACACTATACAATTATTGGATGATATTGAACTATTTGGGGACGAAAGAGAAATCCCATTATTACAAGAGCTGATGGAAAAAGAAGATAAGGCGCAAACCAAAAAAAGAATAGACGGTTTAATGAAACGTTTTGTAGGCACTGATACGTATGGTGGCGGACTTGAAAATGGAACAACTTATAGCGTTTTTGAAGAGTTGTTCAGAAACTGTGATACAGAATCAAAATTGATACTGCTAGATGAAATCGTAATGATCGGAGATGAAAAGGAAGCCGCGTTTTTAGAACAATTGTTAGACGATCCTATCAGTGAAATCAGCACTAAAGCAGCAAAAGCCTTAAAACTGCTAAACCAAAGGCTCGAACGCATTGCCTCCGGTATCGAGAGCAAAGATGCCGACGAATATGAACGTTTTATTAATATGATGGATTTAAATCCTCCAAAACAAATTAAAGAACCATCCTATTTTCAAATTGATTTTGAATTGAATAGGGAAGAGGAAAATTCAAAGATTCGACAACGTACAAAATATAGAAAAGGGTTTGGTTCATACTTTTCACAATTCATGGCAAAACTCATTAAAAATACAAACTTCTTTTAGTGGATAGCGGGGCATTCAATATCGTACTGGATTATATCAACGTTGTTTTCTTTACGTTTACATTGGTGCTCTTTACTATGTTCTGTTTTATGGCCTACTTATCGACTAGGAATTCTATTCATTACAAGAACAAGAACAGTTTCGGAGATCTCTCAAAAGTTATGGCATCACCATTGGCGCCAAGTATTACCATCATTGCACCCGCCTATAATGAAGGCATGACGATTGTTGAAAACATTCGCTCCTTGATGTCTTTGCATTATGTAAATTATGAAGTCATGGTGGTTAACGATGGTAGTAAGGATGATACCTTACAGAAGATGATGGATGCCTATGATTTGGAGCTTATCGAAAAGGAAATCGATCCAAATTGGAAATCAAAACCAATTCGTGGCATCTATAAATCGAAACATAAGGCATTCGCCAAACTCACGGTCATCGATAAGGAGAATGGTGGCAAGTCTGACGCGTTAAATACCGGAATGGCCCTATCTAGCAATAAATACGTTGGTTGCATCGATGTAGATTGCCTGCTGTTACCCGATGCACTTTTACACGTAGTTAAGTCCTTTTACCAGCGTTCCGAGAAAAAGGTAATTGCCGTTGGCGGGGTCATTAGGGTAGCCAATTCCTGTGTAATACAAGGAGGAAAACTCGAAGAAATAAGACTGCCCAAAAATTGGTTGGCTCGTTTTCAATTGTTGGAATATACCCGCTCATTTATCTTAGGAAGAATGGCCTGGGGTCGCATTGATAGTCTCTTGATTATATCTGGAGCCTTTGGATTTTTCGATAGAGAAGTTGCTATGGCCGTTGGGGGATACGACACCAACACAGTCGGAGAGGATATGGAAATCGTCTTCAAAATGAGACGGTACATGCATGATCAGGACATACCTTATACGGTGGAATATATACCAGATTCGCTTTGTTGGACCGAAGTGCCGGAAGACACAAAAATATTGATCAATCAACGCGACAGATGGGCCAGGGGAAATCTTGAGACCTTGTACAAACATCGCGATATGTTTTTCAATCCAAAATACGGTCGCCTTGGAATGTTGAGTTACCCTTACTGGTTTTTTTACGAATGGATGGCTCCTTTACTGGAGTTTTTTGGGTATTTCACCATAGTACTTTTTTGGTATATCGGTATTTTGAACCTGCCGTTCTTTATTGCCATTACCACGTTTATTTATGTGTTTTCTGTGATGTTCTCGTTCTATGCCATTCTTTGGGATGTCTTTTCCTATAACGAGTACAAAAAGACCAAGGATATATTGTTGCTTATGTTTTGCGCTATAATAGAACCCTTTACATTTCATCCCATAGTGGTATGGGCAGCCATACGCGGTAATTACAAAAAACTTTTTAAAGTAAAATCTGGCTGGGGCTCTCAGGTAAGAAAAGGATTTGCCAAGGCTACGTAATGCAACAGGACGATCACATATCAACAACTTCGAAACGACGAACGCTAAGCGACTTCGTGCCTCTTGTATTTGCATTTTTTGCATGCCTTACGCTGCTGAGTATCTATCAGTATTTGCGCTTATATATTGATGGCGTTCTCGATGGTTTTCTGAACAAGAGTCTTTTTCTGCTTGTCATCCACCATTTGGGTTACGCCTCTATAGTAGGCCTAATCTTGGCTTTTATCTTTAATTTGTTGGAAGCCAAAAAACCAGGGCTGGGCATTAAAACGGTCAAAATAGTACTCTTTGTATTGCTTATAATCGAAGGGCTTCTTGTCGAATATTATGTTAGGGAATACGAAATTTTAGAAAACAACCTTTTTAATTTGGCTATCGGGAGGGATGATTTGATTTCGGTTTTATCGGTAGTTTCTATCGGAGTGGTCATTTATTTTGCATTTACATTTATATATAGGCGCATGGCTTCTGTATATCGTGTGGTAAGTAGAATGTATCCGTTTACCATAATCTTATTTAGCCTTTTTCTTGGAATCTTGAATTCTGATAAGAAACCGATAAATGAAAACAAAACTCAACATTTCGTTATCAGTGTATATGAGAATCTAACCGACTTCAACACCTATGAGGGAACCTTAGAGTTCCCATTGGTCAAAAAATACGAAAGCAACGATACCTTAGGGGAATACTTTGATCTTAAGGAGCAGAAACCAAATATCGTGCTGCTTATCATAGATGGTCTTGGTGCAGATTTTGTTGGAAATACCGCTACGTATAAAGGCTTTACCCCTTATTTACATAAGTTGTCACAACGGTCTCTTTTTTGGAAAAACCATCTTAGTAATTCTGATGTGAGCTTTCCATCTACGACTACAACTACGGGATCTTTGCCATTTGGGAACAACGGTTTTACGAATGCCGACAATTTTGTACATCGACAAACACTCTTCAGTATTTTAAAGAAAAACGATTACCAGACCGGTTACTATTTCGGCGGTAATTCGGCCCTTAACCATATCGATAAGTTTCTCGAAGAAGAACAAGTAGATGTAATTTTGGACAAGAAGGGCTTTGGCCAGGGGTACACCCTTCAGGTGGAAGATGGTGCCGGGATTACCTTGGGATATCCAGATAAGGATCTTTTTAAAAAGTGGCATTCCCTTAAAACTAGTAACGACTCACCAACTTTTGAGGTGTTTCAGACAACCAGTACAAAAAGGCCATATGCCGTACCAAAGCTCGATATGTACCGAAAGAGGGTACAGGACGAATTGAAGAAATCTGGACTGTCGAAGAGACAGAAGCGTTTGGTAAATAAAAACGAGGACATCTTCGCAAGTATGTTCTATATGGATGAAGCAGTGGAATACTTCATTACAGCCTATTCAAAAAAGCCCGAGTACAACAATTCTATATTCGTAATTACAGGCAGCCATAGCTTGAGCGACCTGCCACAAGAGAACGAACTAGGACGGTACAAGGTGCCACTTATGATCATTAGTCCTTTGTTGAAGCAACCCAGGGAAATTACCACACTGGCCTCGCATGTAGATATTGCACCTAGCCTGGTACAGCTCTTAGACACCCATTACGAATTTGAAGTTCCTGAACAGGTCGCCTGGTTAGGGACCAACTTGATCAGCAAGGGAGTTTTTCAAGAAGAAAAACAAATTCCCTTATATCGAGACAACGACCGCATAAAGGAATATGTAGTGGGCGACCATTTTATAACAAAGCGTTCTGCCTATGCATTAGACAAAAATTTAAGTCCAACAGATGCCGAAAATGATGATAAAGTTGCGGTCTTGAAAAAAAGTAGAAAAGAGTTCAGGGCAATAAACTCGTACGTAGTGTCAGAGAACAAATTGATTCCGGCAGAAAATTCCTTGGTGGTTATGACGGCTCCCGAATTTTCGAAAACCGATTTAATTTGGATAGAAAGTATGTTCAATGGCAGAGACTTTGATAATGCTTACCGGTCTGCAAAAAAGCTTGCTTTTGATCAAGACTGGGATAGGTCGCTCTTATTATGCAATTATATTCTGACAAAAATTCCTGGCCATGCCGACACCGAAATTTTAATGGGTCGAATTCATGCCTGGAAAACAGATTATAAGAAGGCCGAACAATTGCTCAAAAAGGCCATTCAAAAATATCCTGTTTACGCAGATGCTTATGCGGCGCTTTTCGATGTGTATTTCTGGGCCAAGCAGCCCGAGAATGCCATGAAATTAGAAAAGTTGGTCAAAATCAACAAAATCGACACTGAAGAAATAAGACAAAAAATTAGCCGTGCGAAAGTCCAACTAAAAGAAGAGGCTTCAAAAAAGAATCAATTGGTTACACTCGAATACGAATGAAATTAAAAACGGTACATAGCGTCTTTATTTTACTATGGGGAGTATTTGCCTTCGCACAAGAGGTAAGCTATAATGGTAACCCTGATGCTTCTTACTTCAAAGCCAGAACTTTGGCTTTTGATGGTCAGTATACGATGGCCAGGGACACCCTGAAAAAAGTTCTTACCAAATACCCAGAGTATGCCGATGTGAGAAATTTATTGGCGAGCACCTATAGTTGGGATGGTAATTACGAAACCGCTAGAGGTCATTTCAATATGATTACGTCGATAGAACGCAAAAATAAAGAGGCTTGGGTCGCGTCGGTGAAGAACGAGCTTTATTCTGAAAACTATCATACGGCTTTAGGATTGGCCAATAAGGCATTGATATATCTACCCTCTGATTCTGACCTCATGCAATTGGCAAAACGAGCCCAGGAGAGCATGACTATGAAAACCAGAGCTACTGAAGCTGAACCCGATTCGAACGTTACCAAAGATTCGATAGAGGGTAGTGCTTTCAAAAACAAATTAGGAATAGCAAATACCTTTGATATTTTCGATAGGATCTATGATCCAATGATCAATACCAGTGTTGAATACAAGCGCGAAACGAAAGCAGGTGCCGTCGTGCCCCGCGTAAACTACGCAAATCGTTTTAATACCCATGGAGTACAATTCGAAGCGGATTTCTACCCTAAATTCTCCAAGTTGTTTTATGGTTACTTAAACTATGGATATTCGAACTCGCCGATTTTTCCGGATCATAGGGTAGGGGCCGAGCTTTATTCCAACTGGCCGAAATCAATGGAGCTGTCATTAGGTATACGCTATCTCGATTTTGCTGATACCAAAGCAAATATCATTACAGGATCAGTAGGTCTATATCGTGGCAATTATTACTTTTCCTTGCGACCTTACATAACACCGACTGATCGAAAAACAGGGGTGTCTGGTACCTTACTGGCTAGAAAGTACTATAAAGACGGTGACAATTATCTTGGTGTGTTATTGGGCATGGGCTTTGCGCCAGAATTGAAACAATTGAGAAACGACGATACCCTGTTGGCAGAAACATTATTATTTATAGAATCCCAGCAACTACTGCTCGAATATCAGTTTACCGGAAAGAAGAACCCAAATATTTATAGGACCAATCTTGGCATTACCCGGCAAGAATTGGTTTTTGATAGTGGAAGCTTCTTTTTTGCTATATCGGCCGGCCTTACCTACCAAGTGAAATTCTAGTAAGCGTATTTTTCATCGATGAAATACAACAAATTTGAGCCTCAGGTGTGCCGTTCATCGGATTCACAACAAATTCCTAATACTTCACCACAATTTATTGTTAGGCTCTAATGTTATAGATAAGTTTATATCATTAATCAACGGCACCTGACCAACCAAAAAAACAGTGTTCCAAATCATATCATTAACCAAGTAAACACCGAATCGAAAATGTTATACGATACCTACGGAGAAGAATACCTAGATTTCCTTCAAGAACTAAACGAAATTTTAAGCATTAACGAACTAGCAGAACTGGACTTTATGTAGTTGAGCCACTGTGAACCATTTCTTAAAACCTATACCTATGGCAAATCAAAACCCAGACAACGCAGCGTATTTGAACTTCATTGAAAGTTTAAATGAGATTCTTAGTGATTCTGAGATTAGTAGATTAAACTATTCTTAAGCTGTAAACGTTTTACCCCAAATGAAAAATGCCACGCTGTTGCGTGGCATTTTTTTTATGGTCTATTTCTAAAAAGCTTAGCCCAAATACGTCTTCAGCATCTTACTGCGCGAGTTATGACGCAATTTGCGTATCGCCTTTTCACGAATTTGCCGTACACGCTCTCTTGTTAGATCAAACGTCAGTCCGATCTCTGCCAATGTCATTGACTGCTGGTCACCGATACCGTAGTACAATTTTACCACATCGGCCTCACGAGGAGATAAGGTTTCCAATGCACGATTGATTTCGGTATTCAAAGACTGTTGCATTAAAATGTTATCGGGTCTTGGGGATTCACCTGAACGCAATACATCGTATAGGTTCGAATCTTCACCTTCGCGCAGGGGCGCATCCATTGATACGTGGCGACCAGAGTTCTTTAAAGACTGCCGTACCTCATTTACGGTCATCTCTAATTCCTTTGCAATTTCCTCTGCAGATGGCGGACGTTCATGGGCCTGCTCTAAATATGAAAACGTTTTCTTGATCTTATTGATCGAGCCGATCTTGTTCAAGGGTAGGCGCACTACACGAGACTGCTCGGCCAGGGCTTGTAAAATCGATTGGCGAATCCACCATACGGCATAGGAGATAAATTTGAACCCCCTAGTTTCGTCAAAACGCTTTGCTGCTTTTACAAGACCCACATTGCCTTCATTGATCAAATCGGGCAGGGTTAATCCTTGATTTTGGTACTGCTTGGCCACCGATACTACGAATCGTAAATTGGCCGTGGTTAACTTTTCCAGGGCTGCTTGATCCCCGTCTCTAATTTTTTGTGCTAATTCAACTTCTTCACTTGCTGTTATTAAATCTATCTTACTGATATCTTGCAAGTACTTATCGAGTGATTTTGATTCTCTATTGGTTACTTGCTTGATAATCTTTAGTTGCCTCATATATGTTTATTTGGATTTTGTATAATGGTTTAGCTAACATGATACATCTTTATACCTTCTTATCCAAAGGAATTAGGGTATTATTATACATATTTTATAAGATCTTTATGAATATAGTCTCGTATAGTGTATTTATTAGTGTTAATCTAAATTCAAATGGTACTTTTAGGGCTGATTTTGGAAAAGTTTTAAAAGAATAGTGAAGATTTTTGAAGATAATTCTCGTCGATTTGGTCAATTTTTATTTAAAAAACTTCCACTTTCTTTGCCTTCGGCATATATCAGAATCTGAAGTGTTTAGCCAATAATAACCATAATTCAGTTTAATGATTGCATGAGTAAAAGACAGTTTAAAAAATACCTCAAGGAACTCAAAAAGTCAGCACTTGAAGAACAACTTCTAGATCTGTATGAGCGCTTTCCGTTGGTTAAGGAATATTATGATTTTGCATTCAATCCAAAAGAGGATAAGTTGGTACAACAGGCGAAAGCCAAAATCTCAAATGAGTACTTTCCCATACGTCGTAAAAGACCTAGGGCCAGGCGATCGGTTGCTCAGAAGTTTATTAAGCACTTCATCAAATTGGGGGTAGAACCCATACTAATTGCCGACTTAATGCTCTATAACCTAGAAATCGCACAAACCTTTTCTGCTGATCGAAACCTGCCGGATTCGTTTTTTAAGAGTATGCTGAACTCATTTACGGAAGCAGTACATTATATTTCCGTGAACGGACTTCTTGATGACTTTAAGCAACGGATCATTAAGACCTATCAATGGACCCAAGATAAGCATTGGCCGCTCCAAGAAGGTTTTTCACGTGCCCTAGATGCTATAGACTAAGACCGAATTTACCAATATAGAACCGTATGAGCATTGTAATTATTCGACAAGATGATAAAATCAACGCTTGGAAAAAAGCAATCCAAAGGGCTGATCCGCAAATTGAAGTGTATGGCTTTAACGAAGATCATCCCAAGGAAAATATAACAATGGCCTTGGTCTGGAAACATCCGGAGGGAAGTCTATCACACTACCCAAATCTGAAGTGTATTGCTTCATCGGGAGCAGGGGTCGATTTCATTATAGAAGACAGGACCGCCCCGCCCCACCTGCCGATAACAAGGGTGGTCGATCCAATGTTGGCCAAGGATATGTCAGAACATGTTTTAGCGCTCATTTTTGCATATCTCAAAAATTTGAATACCTATCGCCTAAATCAAACCCAAGCGATTTGGGAGCCCCAAGGCTATAGTCGAATTTCAGATTTTACAGTTGGCATACTGGGCTTGGGAGCATTGGGTGGAATTTTGGCAAAAGACCTTGTGCACGTTGGTTTTAAGGTGCAGGGATGGTCTAGATCTTCTAAAAGAATGGAAGGCGCAGCGACATTTTCCGGGGCAGGGGAGTTGCAAGAGTTTCTGACAACGACTGAAATATTGGTTTGTCTTTTACCACTGACCGAAGCAACCAAGGGCATTTTAAATAGGGAACTACTCTTACAGTTACCGAAAGGCGCATATATTATAAACGTCGCACGAGGTGGTCATGTCGTTGATTCGGACCTAATACAACTATTGAACGAAGATCATCTTTCCGGTGCATCATTAGATGTATTTCATCAAGAACCATTGGAGAAAGGTCATCCATTCTGGCAACATCCTAAAATACATATGACCCCGCATTGTGCCAGTGTTTCAGATACCATTTCGGTGGTGCCACAAATATTGGAGAACTACAAAAGCTTACAGGAAGACAGACCCTTGATCAATCTAGTTTCTAGATTAAAGGGATATTGATAATCAGACAAGTAGCCCTCTTGGTGATTTTTTCCTGCGTTAAGATTTTTTCTAAGCGTTAATTTCCTTTAGTTTTGCAAAATTAGGGTTGGTCTAAAATCGACCTTCAAAGAACTAAAACCATTTCCCTACTTGGAACTTCAAAAAGGAACCGCTCAAAAAACTCTTTACGACTACCAAATTGCCGATTTGAATACCATATTCGAGCATTTGGACAAAGCTGATACTGGCAATCTCTTATATCAATTGCCGACCGGGGGTGGAAAAACGGTCGTTTTTTCCGAAATCGCTAGAAGGTATATCGAGGAAAAAAAGAAAAAAGTAGTCGTACTTACCCATCGCATTGAACTGAGTGTGCAAACCTCAACCATGTTAAGTGGCTTTGGGGTAAAAAACAAGATTATCAATAGTGAGGTGAAAGAACTTCACGATCAAGATGAGTACATGTGCTTCGTGGCCATGGTCGAAACCCTTAATAACAGACTGCAGGAAGAAAAGGTAGAGATAAACAATATCGGTTTGGTTATCATAGATGAAGCCCATTATAACTCTTTTCGGAAGTTGTTTAAGTACTTTGAGAATTCCACGATTTTAGGGGTTACCGCCACACCCTTGAGTTCAAATATCAAACTCCCAATGAAAGACAACTATCAAAAGTTGATCATTGGGGAGTCTATTGGGGCTTTGATCAAAAAGAAGTTCTTGGCGAAGGCCAATATGTACAACTACGACGTAAGCTTGCAAAGTTTAAAGTTGGGCATTAATGGGGACTATACCGTAAAGTCCTCCGATGAGCTCTATGGCAACCAAAGTATGCTCAGCAAGTTGATGACGGGCTACAGTGAAATAGCCAAGGGGACCAAAACATTGATTTTCAATAATGGTATCAATACCTCTCGCTATGTTTACGAGACCTTCAAAAAAGCAGGCTTTAATATTCGACACCTAGACAATAAAAATACCGCAACGGAACGAAAAGAAATTTTGAGCTGGTTTGCCGAAACACCAGATGCCATTTTAACTTCGGTCAGTATTCTGACAACTGGTTTCGATGAACCCACGGTAGAGACGATTATCCTTAATCGGGCCACTAGATCGCTGACTCTATATTTTCAAATGATCGGGCGTGGTTCACGTACCCTTCCGAATAAGGATGAGTTCACTGTAATTGACATGGGTAACAATATTGCCCGGTTCGGTATGTGGGATGCTCCCATTGATTGGCAGGAAATCTTTCATTTTCCAGACTTTTTCTTAGAAAACATAAAGAACGATGAGGATATTGAACGTGAATTCATTTACGAAATGCCCGAAGCTTTGCGGGCCCAGTTCAGTAAATCCAAGAACATCGAATTCGACATTAAGGCAGAGTATAAGAAAATCTTTGCGCAAGGCCTGCGTTCAAAAATAGTATTGGAAAAAAGTATTGAGCAACATGCTAATATTTGTGTTGAAAATGCCGAAGATGTTTTTGATGCCCGTATTCTGGCCAAACAGCTAAAAGAGGAAATACAGTTTCGGGTGAAGCAATATTCGTACTGTATTATGAACAATACAAAGAACTACAAGGAATGGCTCGAAGAAGATTATGAACGCCGTTTGCGGTCGAGTATCTCCAAGAAGTTTGCGCAAAAAATGTAAAATTGCATACTACGATGGCAATCGTGTTTGAGCGGTCATTGTCTAGTTGAACAATTAAGCAGGTTCTTGGCATTGTTCCAAGGTGTCTACGATTACCTAAGACGCATGAAAAGAAAACTCCTCATCATAGGAACTACATGGCCTGAACCGACAGCCACGGCCGCTGGCGGAAGAATGCAACGCCTCATAGGTTTTTTTCTTTCAGAGGGCTATCAAATTACCTTTGCCAGTACTGCAAGTGTTTCCGATTTGTCGATGAACTTAGAACAACTCGGAATCCATCAAAGGACGATACGTCTAAACCACCGTAGTTTCGATACCTTCATTAAAGAACTGCAACCCCAAATGGTACTTTTCGATCGTTTTCCTATGGAGGAACAATTCGGATGGCGGGTTGCCGAATTTGCCCCACAGGCCCTTCGCGTTCTCGATACAGAAGATCTTCATTCTTTGCGCAAAACAAAAGAAACAACCTTCAAACAAAATATCGAATGGACGACCGAAGAATGGCTCAAAGCAGACATTGCCAAAAGGGAAATTGCGAGTATATATCGATCAGATGTATCGCTGATTATCTCCTCGGTTGAAATGCAGCTGTTGGAAAATGTCGTAGGATTGGACAAAAATTTGCTGCTTCACCTACCTTTTATGCTTAAGCATATTTCCAAAAAAGAACAGGAAAATTGTCCGGCTTTTGAAGAACGAATCGATTTCATTTTTATGGGCAACGGGAAGCACACGCCCAATTTGGATGCTATAAGTTGGCTTAATACAGCAATTTGGCCTCTGATTCGGATGGGCCTACCCAATGCGAAGCTACATATTTATGGGGCCTATCTTCCGCAGAAAGTTGTACAAATGAATAGTCCAAAACAAGGTTTTTTGGTACATGGTCGGGCAGAGAACAAACAGTTGGTCTTTCAGCGATCAAGGGTCAACCTGGCTCCGCTGCGTTTTGGGGCTGGACTCAAAGGTAAATTAATCGATGCCATGCAATATGGCACTCCAAGTGTTACCACAACTATTGGTGCTGAAGGGATGCATGGCGATCTGCTCTTTTCAGGGACCATATCCAATGAGGTCGATAAATTTGCCCAAGGGGCGATTGCACTGCACAATTCCAAAGACGCTTGGCTAAAGGCACAACAAAACGGATTTGTCATCGTAAATCAAATCTATGATGACCAGAAAATAAAGGGCCTTTTGGCGGCGCGACTTGAAAAGATCTATGTAAATCTTGAAAAACACCGAGCACAAAACTTTACTGGCTCGCTTTTGCAGCATCATACTTTGGCAAGTAACAAGTACATGTCAAAGTGGATTTCGGCAAAGAATGGTGAAGTGTAACTTTTTGCTCGATCAAGGGGGCATATTAGCAATTTCTTCGTTATTTTAGTAGGCTATGACCGAAGAAAACAACAAAATAGGATTCCAAGCTTTATGGGAAAAAAAAGTCCCTCAATATGTAGGTTCATACTTTGCAATTGGTTTTGGTCTCTTGCAATTTTTGAATTTTATAATCGGACGCTACGATTTAAGCGAGAATCTGGTTGATAAGTATATGTTGGTCTGGTTTGCACTCTTACCGGCTATCGTAATTCTCATTTATTTTGGTGGCAAGCTGAGTCCGATTACTACGAAAGGGAAATTGAAATGGCCCAAATTTGCCGTTATTGGAAACTTGGTCTTGGCCTTACTCTTGGGCGGGCTACTTTTCAATGGTGAAGCCAAGGCGGCCGAACAGGCAGAGGTTCTGCAACTTACCAATGAAGAAGGGGATCGAATAGAGGCGGTTGTACCCTCCCTTAATAAAGTGAAGTCAGTTGCCTGTTTTCAGTTTGAAAATAAGACCGGTGATGTTGCTCAGGAATGGTGGAGTACAGCCTTCTCTTACTTATTACAGCTAGACTTAAACCAGCGGCCAGAGTTTTATGCCGAATCACAATTCGAATTGCACAGGTTTTATAATCGTTTGGGTCTTGAGCCACTTAAATTGCCAAATGTTGGTATGCTCCGGGAAATTGCCAGAAAATCGCGCAGTGATTATTTTACTAATATTTCATATTCATTTGAAAATAACACCTGTGTCTTAACGGGGAACCTGTATAGTTCTAAAGACGGAAAAAGTATAATTGAACTCAAGGCGTCAAATGAAGATCCCTACGCGGCCATTGATGAAATAAAGCAACAAATATTTGATAACATACCAAATCCGTTGGAGAAGGTTCAAAACGAAGTAAATCTGCCTGCTTCTGCCTTGGTATCGGCCAATCAAGAAGCTCTAAAGAATATCGTTTTATCAACAAATACATTTTTATTGAACCCTACGGCTATGGAGGAAGCCACACGCTTGGCTCAAAATGCCGTAGATCTTGACCCCACTTGTTCGATTTGTTCTTTAGGCCTAGGTGGAGCAATCTTCGCATTGGGACGTCAAGATGAGGCCGTTGTGCATATAACGAATGCTGTAAAATATGGTGCGGCACTGCCAGAGCGTATGCAATTCGGAGCTAAGGAATTGTTATACGGACTTACCAATAAAACAGAAGCATCTATCAAATTGCAAGAATTGCGCAGAAAGATGTTTCCGTATGATTTTCAGCCTTATGAACGTCTACTTCCCATCTATATGGTGAATTACGGAATTGACAGCACCAAAGTTCTTCTACAAGAGGCCATAGACAACGGTAATATAGAGAAAGGCCTATTGGCACTATATGACTTGCAGGTACAGGATGAAGACTACTTGGAGGCAGAAAAAACACTCCAAAAGTTCAGTAGCGCTTTTCCAGATCGAGAACAGGATAAAATGAAGTTTGCCGATATTTATGAAAAACAAGGCAAACTTGATAAAGCCAGAGAATTATACTTGGAGGAAGAGACCATGGACCCCTTGAAGACATCGATTCAAACCAGTTTGGCCTACTTAGACTTCAGGGATTTGGCTATGTACAAGGCGAACACTAGAATCGACAAAGGATTGCAACAAGCCACTACACTTGCAGATAGTCTGAGTTATATATGGACAAAGGGCTATTTGTTACGTATGTCTGGCCAAATTAACAAGTCGCTCGAGTCTTATGATACGTATGAAGCACAAGGTATTCGACAAATGCCGTTAACTGCTATGATTCCGAGAACTTTTTTCGCAAAATCCGAATTGTATCAATCAATTGGCCAACCAGAGCGCGTAAAGGAAATTATAACCAAGTTGGAAAAGTATTCTCCTGAGTCTGCCTTAATTTATGATTGTTTGGCAATTACCAACTTAATCGAACGAGATTACTTTGAGGATTCCAATACGGTTCAATTGTCATGCAGAGAACAATTCAAAACCCTAGGTGAAGGGTTTTTGGAATATTACGATCTGTTGACTGCCTATGTGGCAAAAGACTATGAAAAATGTCTGGAAACATTGAATCAGGATAATGGGAAAATCAGAAAACTTTTTGATCAAAAAAGATACTTTCTTGTAAATATTTATATCAAATCAGGTGAGATAGCCATTGCTAAAGACCTTCTTCAAAGAACTATTGATCAAAAGCCAGACGATCCTATTTACTATTATTTAATGGCAACGCTCTTGGAAAATGAAAATAAGAAAGAAGCCACCGAGAATCTGAATATTGCCCTGAAATATTGGGCCAATGCGGATGAGGAGTATATACCCTTGCAAAAGGCGAAGCAGCTTGCCGAGCGCCTATCGATTTATGATGCTACCAAAAGCTAATTTCCTTAATCTTAAGAACCGACGCTTCAACTCTACATATTAAAAAAAACGAACCACAAATTTTATAGAATGGCTGTACAGAATCCTCCTGGTGTTGAAAAATTGATTTCCTATCCCAAATTCGATACTGTAGAGGCCCAACGGCATTACCTGAAAACCATGCTTGCAGGGGCATACCGTATCTTTGGGAAATTTGGTTTTTCCGAGGGTGTTGCGGGTCATATTACCTGCAGAGATCCGGAACATACCGATTGCTTTTGGGTAAATCCATTTGGGGTTTCCTTTAACCGTATCAAAATGTCAGATCTCATTTTGGTCAATGAAAAAGGAGAAATCGTGGCAGGAAAACACCCCGCATTGAACAAGGCCGCTTTTGCCATTCATGCAGCTATCCACAAGGCAAGACCAGATGTCGTCGCTGCCGCGCATTCGCATACCGTTTATGGCAAAACATGGTCTGCCATGGGCAAATTGCTAGACCCTCTTACCCAAGATTCTTGTATATTTTATGAGGACCATGGTTTGTTCGATGATTATACAGGTGTAGTCGAAGATCTAAGCGAAGGGGATCGAATAGGTGTTGCCCTTGCCGATAAGAAGGCCGTAATTCTACAAAACCATGGTTTATTAACGGTAGGGCATAGTATAGAAGAATGTGTTTTCTGGTTTGTCACCATGGAACGAACGTGCCAATCGCAACTCTTGGCTGAGGCCACTGGCAAAGAGCCCATAAAAATTGGTCATGATGTGGCTTTGCATACCCGAAATTACGAAGTGGGATTTCCTTTGGCAGGTTATTTCAGTTTCCAACCCATGTGGCAAGATATTGTGCATCAGCAGCCCGATTTTATCGACATTGCGGCTCCAGAACCCCCTTTGGTACTTTAAGTGTTAGATATTACGTTAATCGAAACTAAGGTTGGTCTAAAAGTAAAATAGATTGCATACCTACCTAAAAGTTAAAAAAATAGTATCTTCAAATCGTCTTTTATCTTCTAAAAGACAAGACTAAATTCCCTTCCCCAGTTTGGAATTCGAAAAAAGATAACAGTTCATCAGTACCTATGGAAACGATCACCGAATATTCTAGTCTTATTTTAGAAAAAGTAATTGAATTCGCTCCCCGTGTTTTTGGAGCCGTTTTATTATTATGGATTGGTTTTAAACTGCTCAAGAAGGTAGACAAATTACTGTCGAAAAGCCTGGCCAAGTTCAAAATATCGGACACCATGAGGCCATTTATCATTTCATTTGTGTCTACTATCCTCAAGATCATATTGTTGTTGATCGCGGTTTCGATCTTGGGTGTAGAACTTTCAGGATTGGTAACCATCGTGGCCGCTATGGGTTTTGCCGTTGGCATATCCTTGCAGGGCAGTCTCGGTAATTTCGCGTCGGGTATTCTCATCCTATTCCTAAAACCCTATAAGGTGCACGATTGGATACAGGTTGATGATTCCTTTGGAAAGGTTGAGGAAATAGGAATATTCAATACCATTTTGGTGACTCCGGGTAGCAAGACCTTAATCGTACCAAATTCTAAAATAACCGATGGGGTGGTCACCAATTATTCCGAAAAAGGAATCGTGCGCCTAGAGTTGAACGCCCATATTCCATATGAGGAGGATTTTCCCAAAGTTCAGGAACTAATTATAAAGGCCTTGGCCGAGCTTCCAACGGTATTGAACGACCCTGCCCCGGAAGTCGGGATCGAAAATTTTGATAGCCATAATGTCGTATTGGCAATTCGCCCTTTTGTATTGCCCAGTAATTATTGGACGGCCACATTTGAATCACATAAGGCTGTTAAAAAACTGTTTCATGAAAATAATATCCGAGTGGCGTATTCAGAAGGTATCGAATTGGGCAGCATTGGGGAATAGTCTGGTTCTACAAGACAAAACTTGAAGTCAAAAGCTCCTTATGTAACAATGGGTGCTCAAATGTTTCCTTAACTTTGCACCTAATAATGCCATTCTAATTTGCGACTATGAAAACTCCCAACTGGCAAACTGCCATTGAATTCGAAGACATCACCTATATGAAAAGTGACGGGGTGGCGCGTATTGCCTTCAACCGTCCTAATGTACGCAATGCCTTTCGTCCTAAAACGACCAGTGAACTCTATAAAGCATTTTATGATGCACAGGAAGATACCTCTATCGGGGTGGTTTTGCTGTCGGCTGAAGGCCCCTCTACCAAAGATGGCGTTTATGCATTCTGTAGTGGTGGTGATCAAAAGGCTAGGGGAGAACAAGGATATGTTGGCGATGACGGCATGCATCGCTTGAACATTTTGGAAGTTCAGCGTCAAATTCGTTTTATGCCAAAGGTGGTCATTGCCGTAGTGCCTGGCTGGGCCGTTGGTGGAGGACATAGCTTACATGTAGTTTGCGATATGACCTTGGCAAGCAAAGAACATGCTATTTTCAAACAAACCGATGCCGATGTTACTAGTTTTGATGCGGGCTATGGCTCTGCATACCTTGCTAAAATGGTCGGACAGAAAAAGGCTCGAGAAATCTTCTTTTTGGGAAGAAACTACTCTGCTCAGGAAGCCTATGAGATGGGTATGGTAAATGCAGTTGTTCCTCATGATGAACTAGAGGCTACGGCTTATCAATGGGCACAAGAGGTTTTGGAAAAATCCCCGACTTCTATAAAAATGTTGAAATTCGCTATGAATCTTACCGACGATGGTATGGTGGGGCAACAAGTTTTCGCTGGCGAAGCTACACGCTTGGCCTATGGTACAGCGGAAGCTAAAGAAGGTCGCAATGCCTTTTTAGAAAAGCGAAAGCCCGACTTTGGAAAAGATAAGTGGATTCCCTAAGATATCATACAAATAGCAACCAACTAAAAAGGGCCTCTTCAATTAAGAAGGGGCCCTTTTACGAGAACACTATATGAAAATGAAAAAAATTATTGGTTGATTATTATGATGTAAACTTACACCGCTATGACGACGCCACGAAACTATTGTTGTGTTCCTAGGGAAAGTTGTTGTGTAGCCCTTAAAAATTGTTATTTGCTATTTTGCCTACGAATAGAAACAGTCCATTTCGTCCACTAAGCATCCGATATCGGTTCTCTTCTAGGATCTTCAATTTAATCAATTGCCGCAATGACATCGCGCAAGAGTGCGTTCGAATCGAAAACGGATTCATCGCCCAAACCCGTGCGAACAATGACCAGGTCTTTAGAGGGGACAATAAATACACGTTGACCCTGAAAACCGTTGGCAGAATATACATCGCGTGGAGCATCGGGATACTTACCGGCCGAATTGAGCCAAAAATGAGCGCCGTAAACCCCATCTGAATTTTGGGTAGGTGTGGTTACATAGTCAACCCATTCCGGAGCAAAGAGCTGGGTGCCGTTCCAATGGCCCTTGTGCAAATAAAGGAGTCCGAATTTGGCCCAATCGCTTGTGCTGGCCCAGCCATAGGACGAGCCCACATAGTTGCCACTCATATCCGCTTCGAGAAGCATTGAATGCATCCCTATTTTGTCGATCAAAGCAGCGTACGGGAAATTCAAATATTCCTGATGGGAGGAGAACTGTCTTCTCAAAAGTCCTGAGAGTAAATTGGTGGTACCCGAGGAATAATTCCATATTTCCCCGGGAGCCCCAAGTGCATCTTTTCTTGCCTGGGAAGCGGTCATGTCTTCTTCCAGAAAGAGCATTTTGGTCACATCTGAAATTGCCGCATAATCTTCTTCCCATTCTAGTCCACTTTCCATACGCAACAAATTGTCGATGGTAATGTTCTTACGATCATCGTTTTGCCAACTGCTAATTGGCGCGGCCCGAGATGTATTTAGCTTCCCTTGATATTCCAGGATACCATAAAGCGTTGCTAGCACACTTTTAGTCATGCTCCACCCAAGAACGGGTGTTTCTTCGTTAAAACCGTCAATATAGTGCTCTGCTATGATATGGTCTTTGTACACAACC
>CALIJE010000025.1 GCA_938017825.1 uncultured Flavobacteriaceae bacterium | reverse complement strand
TTTGGATGCTCGGTATCGCGTTCCTCTTACTGCCCTTGGTGTTCTTCCCGAAAAAAATGCAATTGGGCTGGCGCGAGGGGATCGTCTTGTTGGGCCTGTACCTTACCTTCGTGTACTTCACCGTTCAATAAAACCCAGGAACTGCGGTATAATTTTTGTGGTATTTTCTTATGAAATTTTGAAGGTATAGCACGATCAAAATGAAAAGAACACCACTCCATGCCACCTTAGTACTGCTTCTGTTTTTGACATCGATCTGCACTTGGGCGCAACAAAAAGACTATGTGGTGGGGAAACTCGTAGATGCCGAGACACAAGAGCCGATTGCCTTTGCCAGTGTCATGATCAAAGGGAAAAGTTTAGGTGTCATTTCAAATATCGATGGAGGTTTTAAAATTCCCATAAGGCACAAAATAGCGGGTGATACCCTCGAAATATCCTCCATGGGCTATGAACGCCTAGAGGTGGCCATGAGCGTGTTTTCGAAAGCGGAAGGTGGTATTCTTAGCTTGTCTCCACATGTATTTGATTTGCAGGAAGTTGTTGTAACTGCCCAAAAGAAACGCAGACAATGGGTCGGCGCGAGAAGAATTGTACGCAGGGCCATACGAGCCATTCCCGATAATTACCCAACGCTGCCCTTTTCGACCATCGGGTACTATAGGGATTACCAAGTAACCGAGCGCGAATACCTGAACCTTAATGAGGCGATCTTAGAGGTTTTCGATACTGGCTTTTCCCAACCGGATGAGCAGACCGAGATAAAAATCTATGAGTACAAACCCAACTTGGATTTTGATCGCGATACGCTGGCGGCCCGGAGCTACAATTATACAACCAACAGCAAGGTAATCCGCAATGCCTATCTGGATAGTTATGGTGGCAATGAGTTTGTAATTTTAAGAGTGCATGACGCCATTCGCAACTACAAGGTAAATTCGTTCGATTTTGTGAACAAGATTGAGGAGGATCTGTTTAAAAACCATGTTTTTCAAAAAGAAGAGGATACCTATATTGAAGGTGAGGCGCTTTACACTATCAGAGCGACCAAAAAAATATTGGGCTATAGAATTCTTGGCAGGTTTTACATTTCAAAAGATTCCTATGCGATACACAAAATGGAATACACCGTCTTTGATAATAGCCGCAAGGCAAGGCGCGCCGCCAAAAAACAGAATGCGACGGTTCTACCATTATATGATATTACCACGGCCTACACCCCCGAAAACTCAAAAATGTATTTGAGCTATATTTCGTTCCGCAATAGTTTTCAACTTGCAAGACCCCCAGAGTTCGTGGTGAACAAGATTGTCACCAACAGACAATGCAATTGTTTTGAGGTACAGTTTAATAAAGACATCGAACCTGCCTCCTCCGGATCAATGCGGAACTACAGCTTTAAGTATCGCAAAAAGCGCATACCGTTTAAGGAAGTTGTGGTCTTTCACAATGCGGTTCGACTTTTTCCTGATATGCCCGTCCAAGAGATCAATGAAATGTTCGATGTCATGGCGGCCGCTTTAAAAAAGGAAGCAATATCCGACGAATTGTTCAGCGCCCAATTCGGCGAAATTCAAGCGGCGGACAGCTTGAACAAGCTTTTGTTGAATGAGTACAAGTTAGTGGATTATCAACAATTCAGGGAGTATTTTGTACAGCAACTAAAACCGTATATGAAGGCTCCCGGTGATAGTTTGTTTATGGATAAGAAAAGGCCCATTTTCAAGGACCAACCTATGGCAAAACCCGGGAATTTTGATGACTATTGGATGAACACGCCTTTGCAGCCGGTTGACGATAACTAAAAAAGCCGCCCCATAAATGGAACGGCTTTGCAATCTTAACAACAATATCTGTAACTTATACGTCTGCTGTCTTTACCGTTTTCACGATACGTGCGGCAATTTTGTACGGATCCCCGTTAGAGGCTGGGCGACGATCTTCCAACCATCCTTTCCATCCTTTCTCGACAGTGATGATAGGAATACGAATAGATGCTCCCCTATCTGAAATACCATAACTGAAATCGTTGATCGAGGCGGTTTCGTGATCTCCCGTTAAACGCTGATCGTTGAATTCCCCGTAAACGGCAATATGCTCTTTGGTAACTGGTCTGAAGGCCTCACAGATTTTCTCATATACTTCTTGAGAACCACAGGTTCTTAAAGTTGTATTCGAGAAGTTGGCGTGCATACCAGAACCGTTCCAATCTCCCTTGATCGGTTTTGGGTGGTACTCGATATACCAGCCATAGCTTTCGGTCAAACGATCTAATAGGTATCTCGCGATCCAAATTTCATCACCTGCCTTTTTAGCGCCTTTGGCGAACAATTGAAATTCCCATTGGCCACTCGCCACTTCTTGGTTGATGCCCTCAAAGTTAAGTCCGGCAGCGATACAAAGATCGGCATGCTCCTCAACGAAAGATCTTCCGTGCGTATTTTTTCCACCTACCGAGCAGTAGTACATTCCCTGAGGTCCAGGGTACCCACCTACAGGAAAGCCCAAAGGCAATTGGGTAGCGGTATCCATGATAAAATACTCTTGCTCAAAACCAAACCAAAAATCAGAATCGGCATCATCAATGGTCGCCCTAGAATTCGATTCGTGCGGTGTACCATCTGCATTAAGCACTTCGGTCATGACCAAAAATCCGTTTTCCCTTGCAGGATCCGGGTAGATGGCCACCGGCTTTAATAAACAATCTGAAGAACCACCTTCGGCCTGCTTCGTTGAGCTTCCATCAAAAGACCACATTGGACAGTCTTCCAATTTGCCGCTAAAGTCTTCTTCGACTTTCGTTTTACTTCTTAGGTTAGCAGTTGGTGTATAACCATCCAACCATATGTACTCTAATTTTGATTTGCTCATAATAGTGTGGTTTATTTTAAATTTTGCGATTGACAAAAATAGGGTATTTATATAATTTTGATTAAAAAATAGGGGGTAGATATTCACAAAATCGTATTTTTTATTCACACCCCTAATTTTGTAGGGGTATTTTATAAGAAAATCAATAATTAAGGAATATATTGCCAAATCCGTAATAGATCACAAAACGAATTCATATGTCTACGCAACGATTTGATGCCATAGCGCAAAGTAATAGGAGAGAACGAATTAGCATAACCGAAACCGGCAGGCGTTCCGAACTTTTCGCCAAGCATGTCTTCAACGAGGAGCGCATGCTGCAGTACCTCACCAAAGATGCCCTGAGCAGTGTAAAAAGTGCGATCAATTCGGGCTCGAAGATCGATCGTAAGATCGCCGATCAGGTTGCCGAGGCCATGAAAGGGTGGGCCATAAGCATGGGCGCCACCCACTATACGCATTGGTTTCAGCCCCTAACTGGGGCGACCGCAGAAAAGCACGATGCCTTTTTTGATCTTTTATCAGATGGTACCGCCTTGGAAAAATTTGGCGGTAACCAATTGGTGCAACAAGAACCAGATGCCTCTAGCTTTCCGAGCGGGGGTATTCGAAATACCTTCGAGGCAAGGGGCTATACGGCCTGGGATCCTACCTCCCCGGCATTCGTATATGACACCACCCTTTGCATACCCACTATTTTCGTTTCCTATACGGGCGAGGCCCTCGACAATAAGGCACCTTTGCTACGGGCACTGGGGGCCATCGATGATGCCGCAACAGCAGTGGCCAAGTATTTTGATAAGAACGTTTCAAAGGTAAATGCGACCCTGGGTTGGGAGCAAGAGTACTTTTTGATCGATAAGGCCTTGGCGCATTCGCGCCCCGATATTTTGATGACCGGTAGAACCTTGGTGGGCCATGCGGCGGCCAAAGGACAACAGTTAGATGATCACTATTTTGGTGTAATTCCGCAACGGGCCATCAGTTTTATGAAAGACTTGGAAAAGGAATGTACCGTATTGGGCATTCCCGTAAAAACGCGTCACAACGAGGTGGCCCCCAATCAGTTTGAGCTGGCCCCCGTTTTCGAGGAGGCCAATTTGGCGGTAGATCACAATCTCCTGCTGATGGATGTGATGGATAAAATAGCGGACAGGCATCATTTTAAAGTCCTTTTTCATGAAAAGCCCTTTGCCGGTATCAATGGTTCGGGCAAGCACAACAACTGGTCACTGGCCACAGACACCAACGTGAACCTGTTGAGCCCAGGGTCTACGCCCATGAAGAACCTGCAGTTTTTGACCTTCTTTATCAATACGATAAAGGCGGTTGATAATTATGAGGAACTCTTACGCTCCTCGATTGCCTCGGCAAGCAATGATCATCGCTTAGGTGCCAACGAAGCGCCGCCCGCAATCCTTTCTATTTTTATTGGCACGCAATTGAGCAGCGTTTTGGATGAGCTCGAAGGGGTATCTCAAGGAAAACTTTCACCTGAGGAAAAGACCGAACTAAAATTGAACGTCGTGGGCAAGATCCCTGAGATTTTACTCGACAATACCGATCGCAACCGAACCTCGCCCTTTGCCTTTACCGGAAATAAATTCGAGATGCGCGGTGTGGGTTCAAAAACGAACTGTGCCAAACCCATGACCGTGCTCAATACGATCGTGGCCAAACAATTGTTGGCTTTTAAGAAAGAGGTAGATGCCCTTATCGACAAAAAGAACCTAAAGAAAGATGAGGCCATCTTTAATGTGCTGCGCGAATATATCAAAACATCGAAGCGCATTCGTTTTGATGGGGATGGGTATAGCGACGCTTGGGAAAAAGAGGCGAAGCGCAGAAAACTGAGCAATAACAAGTCTACCCCAGAGGCACTTAAGGTCCTGACCACCAAAGAAAGCCTAGAGCTGTTTCAATCGATGAAGGTCATGAGCGAAACCGAAGTTCGGGCACGCCAAGAGGTCGAATTGGAAGCTTATATCATGCATGTACAGATAGAGGGTCGCGTGTACGGGCAGTTGGTATACAATTACATCATACCGGCAGTAGTGGGATATCAGAGTGCCTTGATCTCAAATGTTTTGGGAATGAAAGATATCTACGGTGCCGCACACAAAAAGCTCTCCGAAGGGCAGTTGACCATCATAGAAACCTTGGCCGAAGAATTGAAGGCCTTGCAGAAGAAAACCGATATCATGACCGATGCCCGGCGCAAGGCCAATAAGTTGACCGATAGTCATAAAAAAGCCTTGGCGTATTGCAATGATGTAAAACCGTATTTCGATGACATACGAATGCATTGCGATACCTTGGAACAATTGGTCGATAATCAAGTTTGGCCCCTGACCAAATACCAAGAGTTGTTATTTGTAAAGTAGACGATTAAAAAAGACAACTTTGTTGAAGTTTGTGTGATCCATTTAAGTGATTCCACTATTTTTGCCAAAACGGTTTTCATGAGTTCCAATACTAGCGAGAGATATAGCCAAAGAGGGGTTTCCGCATCCAAAGAAGATGTGCACAATGCGATAAAGAATATCGACAAAGGACTCTTCCCAAAAGCGTTTTGCAAAATTGTTCCCGACTACCTTACCGCTGACGAGGACTATTGTTTGGTAATGCATGCCGATGGTGCCGGCACCAAGTCTTCCCTGGCCTATATGTACTGGAAAGAAACCGGCGACATTTCGGTTTGGAAAGGAATTGCCCAAGATGCATTGATCATGAATATCGATGATCTGATCTGTGTAGGGGCTACCGACAACATCATGCTATCCTCTACCATTGGGCGCAATAAAAGTTTAATTCCCGGTGAGGTGATTTCCGCCATCATCAACGGTACCGAAGAACTCATACAAGACCTACGGCAACATGGTATAACGATTCACTCCACAGGCGGGGAGACGGCCGATGTCGGTGACCTGGTGCGTACCATAATCGTAGACTCTACGGTGACCGCCCGTTTAGAGCGCAAAAATGTCATCGACAATGCCAATATCAAAGCTGGGGACCTGATCGTTGGCCTGGCCTCTTATGGGCAAGCTACCTATGAGACCCAATATAATGGGGGTATGGGCAGTAACGGACTCACTTCTGCACGGCATGATGTGTTTTCAAAGTACCTGGCCGAAAAATACCCTGAAAGTTTCGATGCGGCTGTACCCGAGGATCTAGTGTACTCGGGCCGCACAAAACTCACCGATGAGATTCCCGATGCCCCTTTGGATGCTGGTAAACTGGTGCTTTCCCCAACGCGTACCTATGCCCCGATCATAAAAAAAATACTGAGTCGATACACTGCAAACGATGTTCACGGCATGATTCATTGCAGCGGTGGCGCACAGACAAAAATTCTTCATTTTATAGATGCGCTCCATGTCATTAAGGACAACCTTTTTGATCTTCCGCCGCTCTTTAAATTGATACAGGAACAATCCGGTACCGATTGGAAAGAGATGTATCAGGTTTTCAATTGCGGCCATCGCATGGAACTTTATGTAAACCCGGCTATAGCGGAAGATGTGATCGCCATTTCGGAGCATTTTGGGGTAGCGGCCCAGATTGTGGGCAGGGTAGCCGAAAATGACACCAAAAAGCTTACAATTAGCAGTGAATACGGCACTTTCGTATACTAAGGCCGGCTAAGATTCGCCTTAGCGCAGTGCATTAGGTCGAATACCCTCAATTTTCAATACGATAAAAGGGCTTTTTGCGTTTCCTTACTAAAGCTATTAGTTATGGAAAGAAAGCAATTTTTACGCAGCCTTGGTGCCGGTGCCGCCTTTGCACTGGTTTTTCCCTGTACACAGGGTTGTTCCAAAGACGAGATTCAAGGAATTATCAAGGAGGAACCCACGGGAGTTGACTTTACGGTTGATCTTGGTTCGGCGGAAGCCTCCAATTTGGCCGATAATGGCGGGTTTATATTGAAGAACGATGTTGTTGTGGTACGAAATTTAGAGGGAACACTCATCGCGGCCAGTCAGATCTGTAGCCATCAGGGTTACGATCAAGTTCGTTTTGTAAGCGATGCTGGCGGAATTTTTTATTGCGATGTACATGGTTCGCGTTTTGCGCAAAATGGTACCCCGCTCAATCAAATAGGAAACACGACTGCCAAGGCCTTGAAAGTATATCAAACCTCTTTGGATGGAACTATCTTAAGGGTATTCGAATAGGTTTTGGCCTAGATTTTGCCTAGAAAGCACTATATGAAAGTTATCTTTTCGATTTTGGTTTTCATGATGTCATGCACCCTGCTGGCCCAGGATTGGGAACCTAGTTATGATGATGCCCTTGCCCGAACGGCGACCGAAGACAAACCCATGCTGCTGGTTTTTGCAGGGAGCGATTGGTGCGCCCCATGTATTCGATTGGACAGGGAAATTTGGGCGTCTGAAGAGTTCATAGAGTACGCCAAGAAGAATTTTGTACTCTATCGGGCCGATTTTCCAAGAAAAAAGAAAAATCAACTTTCTGAAGAGCTCAGCGCCTTGCATAACAAACTGGCAGACAAATTTAATCCCAACGGACATTTTCCGTTAGTGGTGATCCTAGATTCCGAACAACAGGTCTTAGGCAGAACCTCGTATAAAAAAATCACCCCCAAGGCATACATTTCGCATTTAAATTCTTTGATCGAATGAGGGTTTTGTTATCGTGCTTTTGTTTTTTTCTGGTGCTGAATCTATCCGCGCAAGAAAAGAAATACGTTACCGTTAGCAAGTCTATGAAGTTGATGGGCAGTGCTTTCGATATTACGGTGGTGGCCCTGAATGAAGAACTGGGGTACATATATATCGATAATGCAGTTGCGGAAATTACGCGTATTGAGCAAATGATCTCATCTTGGGATCCGCAATCTGAAACGGCTCAAATAAATCAAAATGCGGGCATACGTGCTGTAAAAGTAAGCCCCGAATTATTTAAACTAATAGAACGATCTAAACAAATTTCGGCCTTGACAGATGGTGCCTTCGATATTTCGTTCGCATCAATGGATACGATTTGGAAATTTGACGGATCAATGAAACAAATGCCTTCCGAAGCGGCCATTAAGAAATCTATTTCGAAAGTCGGTCATGAAAAAATAGTACTAAACGCCAAAAATCAAACCGTATTCTTGAAGCAAAAAGGCATGAAAATCTCCTTTGGTGCCATAGGAAAAGGTTATGCCGCCGACAAGGCAAAAGAACTTTTGGTCTCTAAACAGGTACCTGCGGGTATCATAAATGCTTCTGGAGATCTTACGACATGGGGAACCAAGGTGAGCGGCGAAAAATGGCTGATAGGCATTGCGAATCCGCTGAGCAAGGACAAGATTTTTTCGTGGCTTCCTGTTGTAGAGTCATCTGTCGCTACCTCGGGGAATTATGAAAAGTACGTGATTTTTGACGACAAAAAGTACACCCATATCATTGATCCGCGCACAGGATACCCCGCTGCCGGTATCAATAGTGTCTCTATATTCGCGAAAAGCGCAGAACTCTGTGACGCCCTGGCCACGGCCATATTCATTATGGGAAAAGATGCAGGAATCGCACTAATAGAACAGTTGGGAGGTACCGAGGTTATCGTAATCGATTCAGATAACAAAATACATAAAAGCAATGGTATTTTGTTCGAGACCGAGTAATGGCTAAACCTAGAAGCGGATGCTTAACCAATAACAAGATGATGATGTCAACCTTCAAATATTTATTTTTTATGGGGCTAGGGATCCTGCTATGTTCCTGTAGTGAGGACGCTACTGATGATCCTATTCTTAACCCCGATCAGATCGAGGATACCATTCTCTTTTCAAAGAATCCCAAGGGCCACAACGAATTGTATAAACTACAAAATGGAGTGGAAACAGTTTTACTAAGTGACCCTAACTACGATTTTTGGTGGCCAAAAGTGAGTCCGGATAAATCGCGGATCTTGGTGTATAGATCGTCGGTCAATCCTGCAAAGAACCATGATGACTATCAAAATGCCGAATTGCTTGTCCTAAATATCGATGGAAGCGACCCACAGGTGTTGATTCCTAAAAATGCTCATGACTGGCTCGCCCAAGGTGTTTGTCGATGGAACGAAGATGGTACGAAAATAGTAATGTGTGCCATAGTGAACACCCCGACCGGAGAGCAATGGCGACTCATCACCACCGACAATTTGGGTCAAAACCCTAAGGTACTTTCAGATCATTGGGCGATAGACTGTAATTTATCTCCTGATAATAACAGTATCGTTTTTATGGGTTTCAAGGATAATGAATTAAGCTTTGATTTAACCAAATTAGAGCTGCAAAAGGCCGACTATGACAAGCAAGAAAATACAGTAGGCACAATTGTAAGCTTAACCGATAACAATTCGCGAGACCATGATCCCGCTTTTTCACCCGACAATACCAAGATCGTTTTCTCTGGAGGCAATGCGCAATATACAGATGTGGATCTGCTCCTATATGACTTGCAGACGAACCAAGAATCGGTGCTATTGAATGATAACAATGCCAATGGTGGCAGCATGTGTTGGTCGCCAGATGGCAAATACGTCTATTTTCACAGTCTGGTAGTACTTAGTGCGCCCTTTCGTATAAAGCGAATCAATATAGCGACCAAAGTAGTGGAGACCATCTTGGAAACCGAGGCGAACGATTTTGGTTTTTACCACCCCGAAGCCTATTGATCCTGTGATTGAGCGTAAGCTAATAATGCATAACTTTAGAATATGAAAAAAGTGCTCTTACTATTTTTTCTGGCCGGTTTCGCAACATCATGCGTTGCGGTCAAGGAATACGAAAAAGTGTATTTGAATGACGAGGAAATGCTCTTGTCAGCGAAAAGTTCGGAGCGTTTTGAAACTAATTTTCAGGTGTATCGCGAAGGAGCTGCAGGGGCAAATGGCGGCAAGAGCGGGGGCGGCTGCGGTTGTAACTAACATCACTATTTTCCATTTTACATAATCTCTACTTAGGTGCTACATAGGATATTTTTGGTCATGCTACTTTTTACCATTTGCGCTGGTGTTGCACAAGAGGACACATCGTATAAAAAAAGGGTATTAGACGCTGCCGAAGTAAATCTATTGTTCAGTTACTATGGCCAAGATGGTGAGAATGCCGCGGTAACAGGTGGGGAAGGTACAGAGGAGTTAAGCGATGCGACCTCGAGCATTGTTGTTCGCATACCAATAGGGGAAGATGATATTCTTACGGTAGATGCCGGCATTTCGGCATATACCTCGGCCTCCTCCAGTAATGTGAACCCTTTTGATGGCAGCCCTGGTCGTATTGCTAGCCCGTTTAGTGCATCTTCGGGCGCATCGCGCCAAGATGTTCTCGCACACTTCAATCCAAAATATGCCCATAGTTCCGATGACCGAAATTCGGTGGTTCGGGCAAGCGCATATGTTTCCGCCGAGTATGATTATTTTTCGTTGGGCTTTGGTGGTGGGTACGATTATTTATTCAATGAAAAGAACACCAAGCTATCGATCAGCGCCCAGGTATTTTTAGACAAGTGGAATTCGCAATACCCTATTGAATTACGGGAAGGTTTTTTCGATTCGAGAATAACGGGTTCGGGAACGTATAATCCGGCCTTCAGTGCTTTTGATCAAGAAACACGAAACTCGTATTCGGTATCACTTGGGTTTTCCCAAATATTGAGCAAAAAGCTACAAGCCGCAATTTTCATGGATGTCGTCTCCCAGAACGGATTGCTCAGCACCCCTTTTCAGCGTGTATATTTTGGTGATTCGGATGATTTCTTTATTGAAGACTTTCAGTTGGCCGATGACGTGGAGCGATTGCCGAAAAGCCGTTTTAAATTACCCTTGGCCGGACGCCTCAACTATTACATCAACGATCAATTTATTTTGAGAACCTACTATCGTTTTTACACTGACAACTGGGGCATTAGATCGCATACCGCGAATATTGAGGTGCCTATAAAGTTGGGGGACAAGTTTACCCTATATCCAACCTATCGTTATTATCGTCAATCTGGTGCCGACTACTTTTACCCAAAGGAAATCGCTTTGTCCGCTTTTGAATTTTATACTTCCGACTATGATTTGTCGCAATACAGCGCAAGTCAATACGGGTTGGGCTTTCGTTACAAAGATATTTTTACCAAGACCAGAATATTTAATTTCGGACTAAAGACCCTCGACCTAAGGGTCAACAAATACGATCGCAGCGATGGGCTAGACTCGTTTATTGTTTCCTTCGGAACTACTTTTGTTGGGGATTGAGCAACATTCTCGATTATTTTGAAAAAGAAGAGTCTCATTTTTGTCAAAAACTCACGCAAGTAACAACAATCAACTCCGCACTCCCTCCCGAAATAGACACAAAATTGGCAGTTGTGCTTTAATTATTTGCTCACCACTTCTGGCTATTAAAAGTTCTTTTGCCTTTACAATTTAGGACGAAAGAATAAACTTCAAAAAAATCGTAAATTCGCAATCCAATTTGCAGCCATCTCATGATCGATAAGCTAAACATAGTAAAACAGCGTTTTGACGAGGTTTCAGACCTTATCATTCAACCCGATATCATTTCGGATCAAAAGCGCTATGTGAAGTTGACGAAAGAGTACAAAGACTTGAAAGATCTTTGTGATAAGAGAGATCAATACATAGGCTATACCAACAATATTGAGGAGGCAGAAGAAATAATAGCTGATGGCAGTGATGCTGAAATGGTTGAAATGGCCAAGATGCAATTGGAAGAGGCCAAGGCCGGACTCCCAAAATTGGAAGAGGAAATAAAGATGATGCTTATTCCTAAAGACCCGGAGGATGCCAAGGATGTGGTGATGGAGATTAGAGCGGGAACCGGTGGGGACGAGGCAAGTATTTTTGCGGGAGACCTGTTTCGAATGTATACCAAGTATTGCGAATCGAAGGGCTGGAAGACGAATGTCATCGATTTGAGTGAGGGTACCAGCGGTGGCTACAAAGAAATTCAGTTCGAGGTCAGCGGTTCGGATGTCTATGGGACCTTAAAATTTGAGGCCGGTGTGCACCGCGTGCAGCGCGTTCCCCAGACTGAAACCCAAGGACGCGTTCATACCAGTGCCGCAACGGTGATGGTACTGCCCGAGGCTGAGGATTTTGATGTGCAGATAGAACCCAAGGATGTACGGATCGACTTTTTCTGTTCCTCAGGTCCTGGTGGGCAATCGGTAAATACCACCTATTCCGCAGTGCGATTAACGCACGTGCCTACCGGTTTAGTCGCGCAATGCCAAGATCAAAAATCACAACACAAGAACAAAGAGAAAGCGTTCCGGGTTTTGCGATCTAGGCTGTACGATCTAGAATTGGCAAAGAAACAAGAGGAAGATGCCGCTAAACGTAATTCTCAAGTAAGCAGTGGAGACCGTTCCGCAAAAATCAGAACATATAATTATGCTCAAGGTCGCGTTACCGATCACCGAATAGGACTAACGCTTTATGATTTACAGAATATCATTAATGGCGATATCCAAAAAATCATTGATGAATTGAGTTTGGTCGAGAATACCGAGAAGCTCAAAGAAGCTTCAGAGACATTCTAACTAATTGTTATTGAATGACCACCAAAGAACTAGTAGCACAAATACATAAAAAAAAGTCATTTCTCTGTATTGGTTTGGATACCGATTTAGAAAAGATTCCTCCACATCTTTTAGAAGAAAAAGATCCTATTTTCGCATTCAATAAGGCGATAATCGATGCGACGCATCACCTCTGTGTTGCGTATAAGCCGAATATAGCATTTTATGAAGCGTATGGTATTAAAGGTTGGGAGGCGCTACAGGCGACCATAGCTTATCTGAATGCCAAGTATCCCGAGCAATTTACGATTGCAGATGCCAAGCGCGGCGATATCGGAAATACATCTACACGCTATGCCAAGGCCTTTTTCGAAGATTTGAAGTTTGATTCGGTTACGATTGCACCTTATATGGGTAAAGATTCGGTAGAACCCTTTTTAGCCTTTAAGGATAAGCATACCATTTTGTTGGCGCTAACCTCCAATCAAGGCGCCTTTGACTATCAAACCAAATTGATAGAGGGTAAAGAGCTTTACAAAGAAGTACTGCAGGTCTCTAGAACCTACGAAAATGCGGAAAACCTGATGTATGTTGTGGGTGCCACCAAATCGGAATATTTGGCAGGGATTAGAGAGATCGTACCCGATCAATTTCTTTTGGTGCCGGGAATAGGTGCACAGGGGGGTAATTTAGAAGATGTATGCAAGTACGGTATGAATAGTGAAGTTGGTCTGTTGGTAAATTCTTCACGGGGAATTATCTATGCCTCCAACGATATTGACTTTGCGGAAAAAGCTGCGAATAAAGCAGCGGATATTCAAGCTCAGATGAGCCAAGAATTGGCAAAGCTCAATGCTTAAACCAAACTTTCTAAAACCTTGTTTAATTTTTGGGCCTTCTGCTCAAAATACTCCTTGAGTTGGGCATCGCTGTTAGAGGCCTTTTCCAAAAAATTTTGATATTGATATTCCAATATGGCAATTGCCTGTCTTCCTGAGGTCATCGGTGTTACGGTGCCTACTTTGCAATATTGCTTTTCCATAGTCTTGCGATTTGTTCTATCAAATATACGGGCGAACTGCCGATATGGATGTAATTAATCGTTGTATTGGAATTAAAATCAGTTTTTTTGATAAAACCTTAACAATAACGTAATCCTAAGTATAGGCCCTGAATTGTTCAAATGTTAAAAATTTCGATAAACGTTAAACCAAGACAAAAGTTTAATACATTGCTAAGCTCTAAAATAGCTGTCCCCAATGCTAAACTACACTACCTATGAACATGCAACGGCCTCCGAGTGGGTCACATTTGTGCATGGTGCAGGTGGCAGTTCTTCGATTTGGCATAAACAACTAAGGGAATTCAAAAAACATTTCAACGTGCTCTTGCTCGATTTAAGAGGGCACGGTAATTCAAAGCCCAATTTGAAAGCCGCTTTTGATGAACGGTATACATTTGATTCAATAACCGATGACATTGTTGAAGTCATAGATCATGAGAACATCGAAAAGTCCCATTTTATCGGCATTTCGCTGGGCACCATTTTGATACGTAATCTGGCCGAGCGCCATCCCAATAGGGTTACCAGTATGGTGATGGGAGGTGCAACGATGAAACTCGATTTTAGATCGCAGCTACTAATGCGCTTGGGTATCATTTTTAAATCAATTGTCCCTTATATATGGCTTTATAAACTATTTGCCTTTATCATCATGCCCTATAGCAATCATAAGGAATCGCGTTTGCTTTTTGTACGCGAGGCAAAAAAGCTATATCAAAAGGAATTTATAAGATGGTACAAACTTACTTCTGAAATAAACCCGCTATTGCGTTTGTTCCGCGCAGCTGATATCAAAATACCGACTTTATATATTATGGGAGGGGAAGACTATCTGTTTTTACCATCTATCGAAAAGGTGGTTCAGAAGCATGAAATGAGCAGCCTGGTAACTATTGCGTATTGTGGGCATGTGGTGAATGTAGAGCAACCGCAGATTTTCAATCACCTTGTTATTCAATATCTCAACAATAACAGAAAATAAAAAACCGGTGCTCCCACCGGTTTTTAACTAACTAACTCAAAAATTACTAACTCAAATATTTTGTCGTAAAATCTTGTTTTTTACGGTAAGGGTCGTGCAACGCTATTTGGTTCGCATGCCTTACTGTAAATTTTAACGGATTATTTTTTCACTTATTGTTAGGAAATTGATTTTTTATCAATAGCTAGTCCTGAATACGAAATACTTTTTTCAATAGATCGGTAGTTCGCGAGGCGGCATTGCTGCGAATTTGTTTTTCTTCTATTGCGATCATCGTATACACCCCTTCAAGAGCTTCGCCGGTCACATAGTCGGAAAGATCCGGATTTACCTGTTTCGTCAATGGAATACTATTGTACCGGTTGATTAAGTTGGTCCATATTTCATTTGCGCCGACCTTATCAAAAGAAGATTCAATTACCGGCTTGAATTTTTGATATAAGGCACCTCGAGTTCCATTTTCCAAATATTGGGTGGCGGCATTGTCCGTGCCCATAAGTATTTTTCGCGCATCGTCAAAGGTGATATCCTTAACGGCATTAACGAATATAGGCGTGGCTTCCCCGACTGCATCTTCGGCAGCACGGTTCAGTACTTTCAAACCTTCGTCGGCCAGATTGGCCAGTCCAATTTTTCTAAGGGTATTATCGACTTTTATCAACTCTTCCGGAAGCATGATCTTCACCAACTCATTTTTATAGAAACCATCTGTTTGTGTGAGTTTGCCAACCTGTTTGTCGATTCCGTTGTCAAGCGCTTCACGCAGCGCATTGCCTATTTCAAAATTTCCAATACCTTGCTCTCCCTGGGGAAGTTGATTCACTACTTGCTGTAATTCACCACAACTTTGAACTACTAGGATCAAGACTACGAATAGTATATTTTTTGACATTGCTGTATGTTTCTTACTTAAACGTCGTGTTTAAGAAAAAATTACAGTTTTATTGTTGTACACCATTACTTTATGCTGTACATGAAGTTGCAACCCCCTCGACAATACGATTTTTTCAAGGTCGCGCCCTTTGGTGATGAAGTCTTTGATAGCGTGCGAGTGTAAAACAGGAGTAACATCTTGCACGATTATCGGTCCTGCGTCTAGTTCTTCGGTAACATAGTGACTCGTTGCACCAATTATCTTTACCCCGCGCTCAAAGGCTGCATGGTACGGCTTCGCTCCGGCGAAAGCAGGTAAAAAGGAGTGGTGTATGTTGATTATTTTATTTTCATATTGACTGATCAGAGTGTTGCTTATGATTTGCATATACCGCGCAAGGACCAAAAAATCAATTTGGTGCTCTTTCAATAATCGTAACTGTGCCGCCTCGGCCTTGGCCTTATTGGTCTTGGTTACAGGAATATGGTAAAACGGAATATTGAATTGCTGGGCAATAGGTTCTAAGGTTTCATGATTGCTAATGATAAAGGGTATTTCTACACGAAGCTCACCAGACTGGTATCTACTTAGAATATCATATAAACAATGATGGTATTTAGACACGAAAAGCGCCATACGAGGTTTTTCGTGATCCGTAAACCATTGCCATTTCATATGGCGGGCGTCGGCAATAGTTCTTTGAAACTCATATTTAAGGACCTCGATCTGGGGTTCGGAATTTGTAAAATGGCACTCCACCCTCATAAAGAACACATTGGCTTCATGATCTACATGTTGATCCAAATAGATGATGTTTCCGCCCTTGGAATAAAGAAATTCGGTAACCGCAAAAATGATTCCCGCTTGATCTTGGCAATGAATGAGAATAGTTGTTTTCAAGACGCACCTAATTTCCATCCAAAACTAAGGCAATCGAAAAATTTAATAAGGAGTCATCGTCTTTTTTTTAAAACGATGTTGCTAAACTTTGTGTGATTTGAAATTACTCTCGCAATAGGGAAGTACGCCAATTTTTAAAGGAGCTTCTAAAACTTGAAATCTCCTGTCTTAGTAAAGAAACATATTCTTTCTCCTTTACACCATCTTTTTCCAATCCTGTACAATACGAATTAATATTTCGAATAATCGTATTTATAAAGGAAGCACTTTCTTTGCGTACCTTCAAAGAACTCGAAAATTCTGCTTGAGCGATCTGCTGCTGTATCAAGATCGCATCGGTAAGAATGGCATCAGCGATAATATCGCGCAGCGCTTGCGATTTGTATAACTTCAACAAATCTTTATTAAAGGAAAAATAAGATGCTAGGGCTCTACTGGTTTCGCAGAGTTGCAACGCCTTTCCATAAACTGGAACCGTTTGTAAATTTTTGTGGGGCA
Source organism: uncultured Flavobacteriaceae bacterium (assembly GCA_938017825.1). Taxonomy (GTDB): domain Bacteria; phylum Bacteroidota; class Bacteroidia; order Flavobacteriales; family Flavobacteriaceae; genus Pelagihabitans. The sequence goes on along the minus strand of CALIJE010000025.1, from coordinate 9,270 downwards.
TGATTTTGTGATACTAGCAATTCTTTTATAAAGTTACGCCGCATTTACGATTTTTATCTTTGGATTACGTATAGATTTCGTAATTTAGCTTAATAATCGAAAGTAATTTTATTAAAAAGTTTTGAATATAAAGATTGATGATTTAAACTGGAGTATCCTAGCTTGTCTGCAAAAAAATGCCAGGGAATCGTTCGCAAATATCGGAAGGCAAGTGGGGTTAACTCCCCCTGCAGTGGCCGAGCGCGTTAAGAAAATGGAAGATTTGGGAATCCTCGAAGGATATCAAGCTACTGTTTCACACGCCCTCACAGGGCATCAGCTGAAGGCCATAATTACGGTACGGGCGTTTATGGGTAAGTTAAAGCCATTTCTGTCTCTTGTGCCGTCCTTAAATGAGGTTATAAATTGCTATCGAATTACAGGTAATGAGAATATCGTGATGGAGGTGGTCTTAAAAGACCAATTTCATTTGGAAAAGTTCATTGATAGACTAATTCAATACGGCGAGACCAGAACCCATATCATACTATCGAACGTAATACGCAACGCGCCCATTGAAAAGTCAACAGGCGTAACTTAATTCTTGTAACCTGGAAATAGTGCAGGTTTCAACTGATCCGCCTATATTGTTGGCGATGATTATGTTAAATACGAATTGTAGAAAAATAAATAAAGGAATATAAAAGTTAGTTTATAGACCATGGTCGACTTATGCGAGTAATTTTTACCATATTGTTCTTATGCTGGGCTTTTTTTGGCAAAGCCCAAATAGTTGTAGACACGACAAGCTATACCGTGGAGCAGCTGGTCAGCGATATTTTGGTGAACAGTAATTGTGCAGAGACATCGAACTATAGCTCTTCTACGGGTATTGCCCAAGGTATTGATGGTATTGGTTATTTTAACAATAACAATTCTAGGTTTCAATATGATGAGGGTATTGTGCTTTCTACTGGCTATGCTACAGACTCTGCCGGGCCTAACGGCATAGATCAATTTTCATCTGGACCAACAGAGTGGACAGGTGATACGGATTTAAGCTTTATCACGGGAAAACCGATCTTGTTTAATGCTTCCTATATTCAATTTGATTTTGTTCCTAGGACCAATAGTATCAGCTTCAACTTTTTATTCGCTTCCGAAGAATACGATTTAGACTATCAATGTATCTATTCTGATGTATTTGCATTCATTCTTACCGGTCCTGATGGGGTGTCGACCAATTTGGCCGTTATTCCAGATACCGAAGATGAAGTAAGCGCTACGAGTATTAGGCCTGGTATTCCTGATGTATGTGGGCCTGAGAATGTTGATTATTTCTTTGGGGTAAATGGGGCAAATTCACCTATTTCCCAGCATGGCCAGACCATTAGCCTAACGGCCAGATCAGAAGTCACGCCATTGGCCAACTACACCATAAAATTGGTGATTGCAGACAATTTGGATTCTGAACTCGATTCTGCGGTATTTTTAGAGGCAGGTAGTTTTTCGATCGATGTGTCATTAGGGGAAAATAGAACAGTGGCCGGTGGCAACCCCTTGTGTGACGGTGAAACCGTGCTCTTAAATGCATTTTCTCAAGGAGCACTTGAGTATATATGGTATCGTGACGGGGTAGAAATGGTTGCCGAAAGAAACGAACCTATAATTCCTGTAGTTGATGATGGAGTCTATTCTGTCGAGGTGGTTTTTTCCGTGAATTGTGTTTCGAACGGGGAAATTGTCTTGGAGTATATCGTACCACCTGTAATTGCAGAGGAACCCGTGAATCTTACAGCCTGTGATATCGACGGGGATGGCATCGAGATATTTGACTTTAGTGTGAATACCGAGCGTATTTTGGGAAGTCAAGACCCCAATATTTATCGCGTGTACTATTTCACAACACAAGAGGATGCAGAGAATTTTGAAAATCAGATAAGTCGCAGTACGGCCTACCAGAGTCAAGAACCAAATGAGGTCATTTATGCCCGTGTTTCGTCTCGTGAAAGTTGTTATGAGGTCACAAGCTTTGAAATAGACATACGGGATATTGATTTTGTCTCGGAACTTGAAGAACAATATACATTGTGTTTAGATGAGCAAGGCAACCCTAAGATGCCCTACCCGGTTCTAGATACGGGCTTGTCTGCCAATGACTATGCTTTTCAATGGTATAGCGATGTTGTTTCCGATGAAACTTTAATTAGCGGTGCCACAGAACCTTCGTATACCCCTTTTCAGGAAGGACGGTATGTCGTATTGGTCAGTATTTCTGCAGTTGGCTGTGAGGTACCGATTTCGACTATGGTCAATACTTCAAGCCCTCCAGAATCTGTAGAGGTGAGTTTGGTATCGGAACTTTTTGCAGAAGAGGCGGTAGTTGAGATTTTGGTAGAGGGCTCAGGCCAATACCTTTTTAGTATGGATGATGGCCCTAGCCAAGAAAGTAATCGTTTCGTTGGATTAAGCCCTGGTCAGCATACCGTAACGGTGGTTGACGACATTGGATGCAATCAGATAGACAGGGAATTTTTTATAGTCGATTACCCCAGATTTTTTACCCCGAATGCCGACGGTAGCAATGATACTTGGAGTATTATTGGTCTGGATCAAATCGAATCACCGGAAATCACTGTTCACGACCGCTACGGCAAATTGTTGTATCAGTTTCTAGACTCTAGTTGGGACGGTACCTTCAACGGAAGGCCCTTGCCATCGAGCGATTATTGGTTTAGAATATCCTATGTTCTCGATGGTAGGCGAAAAGAATATAAAGGGCATTTTAGCTTAAAGAGATAGCCCTGAAGTCTGTATTTATTTTCAAAATTTACTTACTTTTAATAGCAAATATTTTTGGCCTCGTTTTTGATGCTTTACTTGCTATGAAGAAATTTTTACTTGTATTGACCCTTTTGGTTGCAACAACCGGTTTTGCGCAGCAGATTACACTCCTAAAGGGAAAAATACAAGATTCGTTAATGGTCAATGATTCGATCTCCGAAAGTTTTGCCTTATATCTTCCAAAGAGCTTTGAAGTAACCAAAAAATGGCCTGTGATTTTTGTCTTCGACATGCAAGGGCGTGGCAAGCAGGTAACCAGTATGTTGGCTTCGGCGGCAGAAAAGGAAGGTTATGTTGTCGCCGCCAGTAATAGTGTCAATGATAGCCTCAGTATTTCTAAGAATGTTTTAGTGGCATCAAGGGTAATGAGTCGAGTTTCCGAGCTATTGCCAGTTGATGCGAATCGCATTTATACGGCAGGTTTCTCTGGCGGGGCGAGACTGGCCTCGGTTTTGCCCAGTTTCATTTCAAATATTGCAGGGGTAATGTCTTGTGGGGCGGCCATCACCAATGTTGAGGTACTAAACCCCAGAAAACCATTTCATTTTATTGGGATTGTAGGGGTACAGGACTATAATTATTCCGAAATGTTGAATTCGGAAAAGGTACTCAATAGGATGAAATTTCCCAATCAACTTTTAGCGTATCAAGGTGTGGCCAATTGGCCCGGTCAGAAATATATTGTAATGGCGTTACAAGCGTTCACCTTATCTGCTATGTCAAAAGGCACCGTAGTCAAGGATGATGCGTATGTTGAAAGGGCATATGCCGAACATATGTTTGAAACCAATACGCTTCTTGCCGATGCTCCCTTATTGGCACAAGATCGTTTATGGGGCGTAATGGAAATTTTTCAACCTTTGAAAAATATTGACTCGTTGCGCGAAAGCTCCAAGACACTTCGAAAAACAAAGTTGTACCGAAATCAAAAGAGAAGTCGTAGTGCGGCTATGTTCAAGGAATCATTGAAAAAAGAAGACTTTGCCTACTACTTAGAGGAAGATGTGCTCACGTATAACTATAATAATTTAGGCTGGTGGAAGTACCAGCTGGAGGTATTGGATAAATATCAGAAGAGTACGAATAGATTTGAAAAAAATATGGGCATGCGCCTAGAAGGATATTTGAACGCGTTGATAGAGGACAACCTTGATTTGCTAACCCAAGAAAAGACAGAAGACCTAGAGGCGATCAATTTCTTGTATATGCTGAAAACCATTACCGATCCAAAAACCGTCGCCAATTATTTTAGCGTTATCAGCAATAGTGTTGCCCTTGATGATCTTGGAACGGCCTTGTTTTATCTAGAGGAGCTTCTCAAAACAGGCTATAAGGATACTGAAAAGATATACAATATTGACAATACCGCCTTATTGCGAATTACGCCCGAATTCAATGAAATCGTTGAAAAATATTTAAAGGATGCGCGCTATACACCTATTGAGGAATAGTACCGATATAATGCGGTACTTCAGATAACTTCCAATCGATTACGAGTCCGCCTGCCAGTGATTCTGCAATTTCTTTACCGTATAAATATTCACAGAGATAGAGCGCAGCTTCGAAGCTTTTAGCCCCTCCGGCGGAAGTGATATACTTGCCGTCATGTACAAAAAGTACGTCTTCTTTTACCGCTAATTTTGGGAACATTTTTTTATACGCATCAATGTCACTGGGGAAAGTTGTCGAGGCTACCTTGTTTAAAAGATCTGCTTTTGCCAATACAAATGCCCCGTCGCAGTGACTGGTCATGAATTGGGCCGTGCGATCTACTTTTTTTACAAAATCTATTAGTGTTTTATTGTCCAAATCGGTATCTAAATGATGTTCGGCACTGGGTACAACCAAAATATCAATTCGGGGCAGGGAGTCCGTGGTGTAATCAAAATCGGGCAATATACGTACACCTTCAAAAGTCGTAATGGGTTGCAAGGTATTGGCTACCGTGAAGGTGTTCATCGCTTTGATATTCTTTCGGTACTGGGTATGCTGAAATATATCGAAAGGTGCGGTAAATTCAGTATTGTACGTTCCGTTCATTATTAGAAAGGCTACATTATAGCGATCCGCCTTTAACTCAGGTTGCGCAGGTTTTGTAATCGCTGTGTTCTCGGGTGCTTCTTTTTTATGTTCACAGCCCCAAGCAGAGCATACAATGACTATTAAAATGAATAGCTTCTTCATAGATTCTAATCTTTGGTCAATACAAATTACAAAACCTGACCACAGCAACATACAAACCTGCGAAAATTGTATTTTTAACCAAAATTGAAATAATGCTAAAAACAGTTCTAAAAAGTGCGGCGGCTTTTTTGTGCTTATGTCTCTTCGCTTGCAAATCCGATAGTCAGGATACCACGATAAACTTTGAGGATGCGCTCGAGTTAAATGTTGCCGAATCGGTCTATAAAGATGGTATCGCCTTGCTCAATGGTACATATCAAATACCATATGACTGTCCGCTGGATTTGAAGGCTTCCAAAATTAAAAGTGGTATGAAATTCGCCTCCTATTTTAACCTTGATATGCGAGAAATGGTCCCAAAATTTGGTGACTTAAAGCCCAAATATATTATGATCAAAAACAAAAACGAAAATGTTGTTTATGGTATTAAAAGGGGAGATACCCTTGCCTTTCGACTTATCGATTTTCCTTAATAGTTACCGTATGCGCTTCTTGATTTTAGTTCTGATCATAAGTTTACATTCTTGTAAGCCTGAAAAAAAATATCATGATACAAAGGTTAATGATACGTCTGTACATAGGGTTGCGTCATTATCGGGCATTGCCACCTTTCAGGAGGAGCTCAACGAAGAATTCAAAAATCCGGAAACTTCTCCTTTGCCAGACCGCTTTAGAAAGGATTTTGAGTCTCTAGACTTTTTTGAGGCCGACACTACACTAATTATTCAGGCTAGCTTGGTACGCACTCCTGATGCTTTGCCTTTTGATATGCCTACCAATACAGAGCGAAAATCGCGCGAAGTGGTATATGGTGTGGCACACTTTTCACTAAACGGACGTCCTCAGCAATTAGAGATTTATCAAAATAAAGAGCTGATGCAACAAAAGGGCTATGAAGATTATCTTTTCCTTCCGTTCACGGATGCTACGAATGGGGAAACGACCTATGAAGGCGGGCGTTATTTAGATTTGAAAATACCCAATGGCAGCACGATCGAATTGGATTTTAACAAGGCGTATAACCCGTATTGTGCCTACAATAAAAAGTATAGTTGTCCGCTCGTCCCGGCCGTAAATAATCTGGGTTTCAAAATTGAGGCGGGAGTGAAGGCGTTTAAAATGGATTCAAAATAAAAGATCCCAGTGTTTCCACTGGGATCTTTTGGTCAACAAATTGCAATTAACCAAACAACTTTATTTTTAGAACGAGTATATCGCGGCAATCAAGAATGACGAAAGACTGTTGGTCGCATCACCGTCATTGTTCAAGAAAGGTTCATTGTCATTGCCATGGCTATCCAATCGAAATTCAGGTTTTATGATCAAGTTATCGACCGTGTAGCTTCCCGTTAGTGTCAATGCTGTTACGGGGGCATCCTCAAAACCGTCGGCTGTAGCAACGAAATATTCACCTCTTAATCCGATGGAAAAAGAATCTGAGGTTGCTAATTGAGGATAGAGTGCAACTCCGTAGAATCCGGTATCGGTAGCCCCGTTGGTATTGTAAGCCGCGTTGAGTCCGAAGAAAAATGTATCCGATAGATCCAAGCCGCCTGTAAAGTCGATCTCGGTACCCAATCCTCCATTCTCGCCACTATCATAGTAGAAGTTTAGATATTGCCCTTTAAAGCCAAGCTGTGCTCCGAACGAATACTCGCCAGTTGCGGTAATATCATTGGTATCCCACGGATTCATGACTCCCAACATTAGGCTAAAATCTTCTGACAACGCAAAATCTGCCTTCAGACCCACATGCGAGAAAGGTCCGCTAGAGAACAAATATGAGGTACTGTAATTGAAGTTGGCTTGTGGCGCAATGACCTCGTAACCTAAGAAGGTATTGAAACGGCCGAGGGTCAAGGTCGTTTTTTCAGATACATTCCAGTACACATAGGCTTGGTTCACGATCCCGTTGATGATGTCATTGCTAAAAGTCGCACCAGCACCTCTTGGGCCGACGACAAGATCCAATACAGCACCAACTTTAGCACCTTCATAGCTTGTAATAAGGTTTCCCATGCCGACTGCAAATCCTGTTTGGTTGGCAAATGCCGTACCTGGATCGGGTGTTCCGGTCAATAGTTCGCCGGTAATGTCATCAAAGGTCGGGGACTTCAGAAAATTGGTTCTGTAGTACCCGTCAACACTACCGCTAAACTTCAATTTAGGCTTTGATTCTTCATCCGTAGTTTCATCTTGGGCCGTGACCATTGAAGAAACGGACAACAAAAAGAACAATGTGAGTATATTTTTTACGTATTTTGTATAAGTAATCGTTTTCATAAATTTAAGATATAATGATTCGTTTCGAATCGTTGGTACAAATATTTTTATTGAAAAAATGGTTATGTAGCGGAGCGTTCTGCAAAACGCTCCGCATTATTGTTAGTGTTGATTCATTCTAAAGTCAGAATAGGCGTCCATACCATGTTCATGAAGATCAAGCCCTTCAAGCTCCTCATCTTTAGAAACCCTGATTCCTGAAACCTTCTTAATAGCAAATAGGATTATAAATGCGGTAAGACAACAAAAAGCGCCTACTACGGCAACTCCGGTTAATTGCCACATAAATTGGTCTCCGCCCGCTTTTGTTCCAAAAATTCCAACGGCCAACGTACCCCAGATACCGCAGACCAAGTGTACTGCAATTGCGCCGACTGGATCGTCTAATCTTATTTTGTCAATAAGTGCAACTGCCCCTACGATTATTACACCCGCTATAATACCAATGATTACAGACTCATTGGCAGACATCAAATCTGCACCAGCAGTTATTCCTACCAATCCTCCTAAAATACCATTTAGGAACATTGTTAAATCAAAGTTCTTATAAAGGATAAAGGAAAAAATAAAAGCAGCAACACCTCCTGCCGCAGCAGCTAACGAGGTCGTAACTAGTACGATAGAAGTTCCTGCAGGGTCAGCTGATAAAACCGAACCGCCGTTGAATCCGAACCATCCCAACCATAGGATAAGCACGCCTGCTGCTGCTAATGGGATATTATGTCCAGGAATTGCTTTTGGTTTACCATTTTCATCAAACTTACCAATTCGTGAACCTAAAAGATACACTGCAATTAGAGCGGCCCATCCACCCACGGAATGCACCAAGGTAGATCCCGCGAAATCGTGAAAGCCACCTGCGTCCCCTCCTAAAGAAGATAAGAATCCACCTCCCCATTGCCATGAACCTACAATTGGATATATAAATCCGACATATAGTACAGAGAAGAGCATAAAAGCACCGAGTTTAATACGTTCGGCTACGGCACCAGAAACGATGGTAGCGGCGGTTGCCGCAAACATGCCTTGGAATAAAAAGTCTGTCCAATAGGTATAGCCTTCATTATAAGCTAAGTCGAGCGTACCTTCAGCATTCAAAGGGGCCTCAAGACCGAAACCTGCAAATCCGATATACCCGTTAAAATCACCAGGGTACATAAGGTTAAAACCACCTATGTAGTAAATTAAAAGACCAACACATATGATAAAAACGTTTTTGAATAATATATTGATCGTATTTTTTTGTCTAGTTAATCCTATTTCTAAAAAGGAAAATCCTAAATGCATGAAGAATACCAGAGCGGTACATATCATCATCCATACATTGTTAGCTGTAAATAATCCTGCATCCATAATTATAATTCTTAAGTAAATTTTTGTGAGTAGTTTAGTTGATTCCGGCGTGACCGCTTTCTTTGGTTCTTATACGGTACGCCTCAAGCACATCGGAAACAAATACTTTTCCGTCCCCGACATTTCCTGTATAGGCCGCTTCTAAAATTGCGTTGACTGTACGTTCCAAGAATTCATCTGAAACAACTATGGAGAGATAACGTCTTTGGATATCCGTTGTGCTGTAGGAGATACCTCGGTATACATGTCCTTGTTTTTCATTGCCCACGCCGGTAACATCCCAGTAACTAAAGAAGTTTACCTCAATCGCGTGCAATGCCTTTTTTACATCATCGAATTTTGATTTTCGAATGATAGCCTCGATTTTTTTCATCATATAAATATTTTGGTTGAAGGGCCAAATATATACGAAAAAAACAACCACCCTAATTTAATTTGGGGGTCTATGGTCATTTTTATCATATTTTGAATATCACCCCCTCAAAATTTGGGGTATCCTATTTTGAAAACAAAATATTGTGATATATGAAAATGGAGAAGATCGAAAGTAGACACAGGTAGTCCTATCCCTATTGCCGGGATATAGTAATCACAATTCTGAAAGTAAAAGGCTTTTAGAGTCTGGCT
>CALIJE010000024.1 GCA_938017825.1 uncultured Flavobacteriaceae bacterium | reverse complement strand
GCAAACATGACACCTTTTAAACTCACCGACGAATTTGTAGCTGAAATTGAGCGGCTAATCGAGCTTGAACAAGATTCGGGACTGGTTTCCTTGATGGATGACCTGCATTACGCCGATATCGCTGAAATCATCAATGAGCTTAAGGAAGAGGAGGCAACCTACTTGATCAAACTTCTTGAAAGTGATAAGACCTCTGACGTACTTACCGAGTTGGACGAGGATGTGCGAGAAGCGATATTGAGCAACCTTTCTACCAAAGAGATTGCAGAGGAACTAGAAGAGCTCGACTCCGATGATGCCGCCGATATCATAGCTGAACTGCCCGATGAAATAGTGGAGGAGGTTATCTCTGAAATCGAGGATAGGGCTCACGCAAAAGACATTGTAGAACTTTTGCGATACGATGAAAATTCCGCTGGGGGTCTAATGGCGAAAGAGCTGGTCAAAGTCCGCGAAAACTGGGATGTATTAACCTGTGTGAAAGAAATGCGTGTACAGGCCGAAAATGTGACACGGGTACACTCCATTTATGTTGTTGATGATGAAGACATCCTAATAGGTCGGCTCTCACTGAAAGATCTTTTGACCACGTCGACCAAAACCCATATCGCGCAAGTATATATACCCAAGGTAGACTCTGTAGTGGTAAATGAAAAGCCAGAAGAAGTTGCCAAAATCATGAGTAAATATGATTTAGAGGCCATACCTGTGGTAGACGAAATAGGTCGTCTGGTAGGCCGTATCACCATCGATGATATTGTGGATGTCATTAAGGAAGAGGCTGACAAAGATTATCAATTGGCGGCAGGTATCTCACAAGATGTAGAGGCCGATGATAGTATTTGGGAGCTTACCCGTGCCCGTTTGCCCTGGTTAATTCTGGGCTTGTTCGGGGGCCTTGGAGCCGCTGCCATAATGGGAGGCTTTGAGGAAATGATCGCAAAGCATGCTATTTTGTTCTTTTTTACGCCACTGATCGCGGCCATGGCCGGCAATGTTGGGGTACAATCGAGCGCTATTATAGTGCAAGGTCTCGCCAACGATGATTTAAAGGGAAGTGTAAGCAATCGCTTGGTCAAAGAAATGCTCTTGGCCCTGCTGAACGGCATCATTCTAGCCGCCATTTTACTCCTGTTCACTTGGTTCTGGAAAGGAGACTTTCTTACAGCACTTGCGATATCAATATCGTTGATCGCCGTTATCATCGTCGCCGGTTTCATAGGTACCTTTACACCCCTTTTTCTTAACAAAAGAGGCATTGACCCAGCAATAGCCACTGGACCGTTCATCACCACCAGTAATGATATTTTTGGCATTCTGATCTACTTCTGGATCGCTAAACTGGTACTGGGTATTTAAGACAAACCGTCTACAGGAAACCAAACCTTGTATTCAACATGATATCTTGTATTGGTCCAATTAGGTATCTATAACCGTTAAACGTCATTTTTCATTAATTTTAAACATAGGTTGATTGCGGCGAAATGAAAATTGAAGAAATAAAATCACGAATTCTCGAAGAGATCCTTAAGACCGAAAAACAAATTGTAGCCTATGAAGAGCTGACTAAGCCCATTGCTCCCAATGATGCAATTGGACGTGTGAGTAGAATGGATGCAATCAATAACAAAAGTGTTAATGATGCCTCGCTGCGACAGGCCAAGTCGAAGCTCGCTAGTCTGAATCGGATACATGAAAAATTCGATAGCGATGATTTTGGCTTGTGCCTCAAATGCAAACAACCAATTCCTGTTGAGCGCATAGTAATCAGACCTGAGAGTCTGCACTGCGTCAACTGTGCACGATAACCCATGAAAATATATGAAGGTAAAAGTTGGGGTAGTTCAAGAGAATCCCGTTTTTTTCGACAAGGCAAAGACCCTCGAAAAGATCAAGGTGCTGACCGTTGAATACAGCCAAGCGGGCTGCGAACTTTTGGTTTTTCCAGAATCATTTATCCCGGGGTATCCCAGAGGGTTTACTTTCGGGGCCAAGGTAGGCAAGCGAACCGAAGAAGGTCGAATACACTACCGTGAATACAGGGAGAACAGTATCGATTTGGACAGCGACGATATTCGGTTTCTTGAAAAACTCTCCAAAAAGTGCAATACCTACCTGGTCATGGGGGTGACCGAAAAAATGAAAGACAATGGCAGTCTATATTGCTCAATGCTGTACATTTCCCCAGAAACCGGATTGTTAGGTACGCACCGAAAAATAAAACCTACAGGCACCGAGCGCGTAATTTGGGCCGAAGCATCTGGTGCATCCTTGACAACCTTTCAAACCAAAATAGGTACGCTAGGCGGACTCATTTGCTGGGAAAACTATATGCCTTTCGCTAGAATGGCCATGTTTCAAAAGGGTGTGCAAATCTATATCGCCCCAACTGCTGATTCGAGAGACACATGGCTTGCTACCATGCAGCATATTGCACTTGAGGGAAGGTGTTTTGTTTTGGCCTGTAATCAATATTTTACCAAGACCATGTATCCAGAAAAATATCAGCATTTACTTATAGATGAACCCGAAACCATTTGCCCCGGAGGCAGTGTCATTATTTCCCCAATGGGCCAAATACTTGCCGGCCCACTAAAGAATGAGGCTGGCGTTTTAATGGCTACCTTAGATTTGGATGAAATCGCAGAAAGCAAACTCGATTTTGATGTCATTGGGCATTATGCGAGAAACGATATCTTTGAATTCAAGGTTAAAGACCAACCTGAGACCAAGAAAGAGTAACAGCATTTTTAAAAACCAACATTCATGAACGCGATCAACCTAAAGGAAAAACACAGGCTTTTTTCCAAACAATGGCATCCTCATCAAATTGCCACAGTAGACGATATGCAAGTTATTCTGGCAAAAATACAGGGGGAATTCGTTTGGCATGCACACCAGAATGAAGACGAACTATTTCAAGTTTTAAAGGGAACACTGTATATGCAATTTCGTGATAGAACCGAAGTGGTAAAGGAGGGTGAGCTCATTGTAGTACCAAAAGGGGTTGAGCATTGCCCATCGACCAAAGATGGCGAAGAAGTACATCTACTGCTGTTCGAAAAACAAAATACCGCACATACCGGTGAAGTTCAACATGAAATGACCCAAGACCACTATCCCAAAATATAGTTTCCCTGTATGAAAATATTACATCTAGACATCAACCATCCGCTTATTCTAGAACAGTTTAAAGAACTGGGGTTTCAAAATGACGAAGACTATACCTCGACAAAAGAAGAGGTAGTTCAAAAGATACACGCTTATGATGGTATTATCATAAGAAGTCGTTTTGCCCTGGATGAATCGTTCTTGGAAAAGGCGACCCAATTGAAATTCATTGGGCGTCTTGGGGCGGGGCTAGAAAATATTGATACGCGCTTCGCTAAATCCAAGGGAATTTTTCTAGCTGCAGCTCCGGAAGGAAATAGAAATGCCGTAGCAGAACATGCACTTGGAATGTTGCTCGCTCTCTTCAATAAACTCAAAGTCGCCGATCACCAAGTGCGATCGGGACAATGGGACCGGGAGGGCAATAGAGGCATTGAATTGGAAGGAAAGACCGTTGGTATCATAGGGTACGGAAATATGGGCAAAGCTTTTGCCAAAAAACTACAGGGCTTCGATACGGAAGTGATCTGTTATGATATCAAAGGCGGCGTGGGCGATGGAAACGCACGTCAGGTAGGTATACTGGAGTTGCAGCAACGGTGCGATGTGCTGAGCTTGCATGTTCCGCAAACCGAATCAACCATAGCGATGATCAATAGTGAATTCTTAAACGCATTTCGAAATCCGTTTTGGTTCATAAATACGGCCAGGGGAAAATGCGTGGTCACAAAAGATTTGGTCGCAGCTTTAAAATCAGGAAAAGTACTGGGAGCCGGTTTAGATGTACTTGAATATGAAAAGTCATCTTTTGAAGATATGTTTACTGATAGTACTTTACCGGAAGCTTTTCAATATTTGATTCGGTCTGAGAAGGTCCTTTTATCGCCCCATGTAGCCGGATGGACTGTTGAAAGTAAAATCAAATTAGCCCAAACTGTTGTTGATAAAATCAAGGCCCAATTTTGCTAACCCTTGAGCAGTGAAAAAAACGATTGTCACATTCGGACTATTGATACTAGCACTATTACTGCTATTTCAACTTAGCAAATACACCATGGTCAGTGGCGACCTACGGTTTGAGATTGTAATCGCACTTGTTGCTCTTGTATTTTTCATAATCGGTGTGTATCTCAATAAACGCAGTCTTAGAAAAAACAAAATTCCCTCTGGTCAAATAGATTTTAAAAAAATCGAGGCACTCGATTTAAGCAAAAGAGAATACGAAGTGCTCAAAGAAATCTCTATTGGATTATCGAATAAGGAAATAGGGGAAAAACTTTTTTTATCTGAAAGCACTATAAAAACGCATGTTTCAAATATTTTGGTAAAACTGAATGCCAAAAGGCGTACGCAGGCCGTACAGATTGCCAAAGAGCTTCAAATCCTATAAAATAGGCTGCTTTTATACCAAAGTATGAGCACTTTGGTACTTTAGTATGAGGAGGCAAAACGTGCTGAAAACTACTTTCGTAAACGATAACAATAAACTCATATACTATGAAGAACACAGTATTAAAATTCGGCATTTACGGTTTTATCCTTTCTGCCACGCTATTCTTGGCCGGGCTATATTTCGGTCAGGATATAGACTTTGCCACACAAGAAGTGGTTGGTTACCTTACCATCGTTATTTCACTGATTTTTGTCTTTTTTGGAATAAAGCACTTTCGCGATCATGAAAACAATGGGGCACTCTCCCTAAAGAGTGGATTAATAATCGGTATATTAATATCCGTATTTACTGCGAGCGGTATCGCTATCGTTGACTACATCTATACCTCGGTCATTAATCCCGATTTCTTTAAAGAATATGCCGAAATGATGCGCGAACAAGGCCATACTGGGGAAATTCCTGAATGGGGAAGCGGTTTCATGGCTTTCATAATGTTCGCTACTGTACTTGTAATTGGCATTATTATTTCCATAATTTCAACATTTATCCTTCAACGTAAAAACTAATCCTATGCAATACAAAGCAAATTCACCTGAGGAATATATCGCACAACTTCCCGAAGAAAGACAGCCCGTCATTGCCAAATTACGAGCTATTCTTGCAGAAAAGCTGCCCAAGGGCTTTCAAGAACAAATGAGCTACGGCATGTTGGGCTTTGTGGTACCGCATGAAATTTATCCTGATGGGTATCATTGCGACACGAAACTTCCGCTGCCATTCATAAATATTGGGTCACAAAAGAATTTCGTTGCGCTATACCACTCTGGCATCTATGCAGATCAGAAATTGCACGATTGGTTTGTTTCGGAATACCCCAAACACTGCAAATACAAATTAGATATGGGCAAAAGCTGTGTGCGGTTCAAAAAAATGAACGATATTCCCTATGATCTGATCGCAGAACTATGCACCAAAATGTCAGTTAAAGACTGGGTGGCACTCTATGAAAAAAATGTAAAGACCAAGTAATCAGAATACCAATGATCAACAGACCGATATCTAAAAATCAACTAAACGGCAACTTATGAAACGTGTAACAGGACTTGGAGGTTTTTTCTTTAAAACAGATGATCCAGATAGCATTAAAGACTGGTATAAAAAGCATTTAGGCATACCAACAGATCAATATGGGTGGACTTTTTGGTGGAAGGATAAAGAGGGCAACGATTGTTCTACCCAATGGAGCCCTATGAATTCTGACACCTCATATTTTAAGCCAAGCGAGTCTAGCTTTATGATGAATTTTCGCGTAGATAACCTTGTAGCGTTACTTGAAGTGCTCAAAGAGGAGGGCGTTACCATCGTAGGAGAAATCGAAGAATTTGAATATGGGAAGTTCGGTTGGATTCTCGACCCGGATGGCAACAAACTCGAACTGTGGGAACCCGTAGATTCAGCATTTTTATGATTTCGTTTTTATCAGTACATTTAGAAACGATAAACACGAAAAACAACAACTATGTCAGAAGACGGAAAAGATTTAGGTGATAAGGCCGAAGATGCCTTTGACAGTGCCAAAGAAAAGGCCAGCGAACTGGCCGGAGATGCTAAAGAAGCGGCTAGTGAATTTGCCGATGAAGCTAAGAAAACAGCTAATGAATTTGCCGACAGTGCCAAAGAAGCAATGGATGAACTAGGAGGTGAAAATAAAAAAATGATTGCAGGAATCTTAGCAATCGTATTAGGCGGGTTTGGAATCCATAAATTTATTCTTGGGTATCAAAAAGAGGGCATCATTATGTTAGTGGTCACTTTGGTAATCGGAGCCATTACGTGTGGTTTAGCAGCATCAGCTGTTTGGATCATTGGGCTCATTGAGGGTATTATTTACCTTACCAAGACAGATAAAGAGTTCTACGATACCTATCAGGTTGGAAGAAAACCTTGGTTCTAGAACAGAAAAAAGTCAAATTTTATCGATTTGACTTTTTTATTTCGTTTTATCATCGTAATATTGCAATATATAAATATGTTATGGGCATAACCAAGACACAAATATTCAACGCGAAGCAAAATGAACTTGCCACGATTTTTAAGGTCTTGGCCAATCCTGCAAGGATTGCCATCTTGCAATACATCAGCAATCAGAAATCATGCATATGTAATGACATTGTAGATGAAATTGGCTTGGCACAACCGACCATTTCCCAACATCTAAAGGAACTCAAGAGTATTGATTTGATAAAAGGGGCTATTGATGGTAAAAAAGTATGCTATTGCATTAATCTAAAGAAGTGGCAGGCCATACAAGGGCTTTTAAACTCATTCTTTGACAAAACAAAATTTAATTGTTGTTAAACCCAAGATTATGAAAACAAACGAATTTCTAAACGTATTAAAGGAACATCCCAAAAAAAGCCTGCTTTTTGAATACAAGGCTGGGCATTTGGTTGGTGCAAACTATCACATTACCGAGGTGAAGAATATCACCGTTGACTCGGTAGACTGCGGTGCAAAAACCGATTTCTGGAAAGAGACCATCATTCAATTATGGGAAAGTCCGAAAGAGAAAGACAAACTAGAATATATGACCGCTTATAAGGCCTTAGGGATTCTAAATAAGGTAGATTCAATAAAGCCAATGGAAAAAGAGGTCGAAGTAAAATTCGAGTACAGCAATTCCGATTTTCATACAGCACAGCTATTCGTAAACGACGTCGAGATCAGTTCCGAACAACTCACTGTTAAACTAGGAGTTGAACAGACCGACTGCAAGGCAAAAGATGAATGCGGTATTCCTGTTTCTGTGGAAATGGAATCTGAAAGCTCAGGATGCTGTACCCCCGAAAGCGGTTGTTGTTAACCTTTAAAATCAAACGATATGGATATTTTATTTTATTTGGCATCTGCTAGTCTAGTACTTTTTATGGTATTAGCGACTTATGACGGTTTTTTCCTGCACATTTGGAAATATCGCCTGTTCGATCGCGAAGAAAGTTTGTTCGAACATAAAACGCATACCATACGAGCCATTTTATTCCCGTTGATTGTTTGGTTGCTATGCATCAATGAAACGAACTATGCTTTGTTTCTAATTGGTGTTGCCCTAGTCGTTTTGGATGTTATTGTTCTGGGAATCGATGCATATCACGAAGAAGAAAGTAGAAGCTTTATGGGCGGTCTGCCCAAATGGGAATACATAGTGCATCTATTTGCCAACGCCTTTCATTTTGCGGCAATCATTTTAGTATTGGCGCTACGATTGGAAATTTCTGAGGGAACCCTACTTTTTAGCACTGAAATAGCTTCCTCACAAGCACACTCAATATTTCAATTTATCGCGGTCAATGTCATACCAGGTGCAATCATCCTTGCCATCCTTCACTTGATATTAATGATGCGAAAACCAAGAACCGTTTGGATGAATTATCGTTCAAGAATAAGCTGCTGTTAAAATGACGAATACCATAAATATCCGAAAGATGTTGGCTTCCGATTGGGAATCGGTTGCCGCCATTTATGCAGAAGGCATTGCCACTGGCTTTGCCACTTTTGAAACCAGTATACCCAGCTATGAGGCTTGGGATAAAGCGCACATGCAGGCGTGTAGAATAGTGGCAGTTGAGAACGATGCGGTACTAGGTTGGGCGGCATTATCCCCAGTATCAAGTAGATGCGTTTATGGTGGAGTGGCTGAAGTTAGTGTCTATGTTGGGCAACAGAATCGTGGAAAAGGCCTAGGCAGACTTTTGATGAACACCTTGATAAAAGAAAGTGAGGATGAAGGCCTTTGGACCATACAGTCAGGTATTTTTCCAGAAAATGAAGGAAGTATCGAATTGCACAAAAAAGTTGGGTTTCGGTATATTGGAAAGCGAGAGCGGGTTGGAAAACTAAAAGGAGAATGGAAAGATAATCTGCTCTTCGAACGACGAAGTGTGCTCATAGGAATCGATTGAATCATCTTTGAAACTCATGAATTATGAAAAAGCTGTATTTAACATCTTCCGCTGCGCTAATTCTAATCGGATTAGTTCATACCGTTTTTGGAATCTTAAGTGCCAAGGAATTTAGTTCCGAAATTTTGTGGTTTATTTCCACCGGACTTTTCATTAGCATTGTCGGCTTACTTAATTTTGCCCTTGCAAAAAGACACGTTCAATTTGAGCAGCCCAGAGCTGTGCAAATAGTAAACCTTCTTTGTGGGAGCTTTTTTATGCTTTTGGTCCTAGCTGACCCAATGCCCATAGGGTTCGTTCTTCTTATTGCGCAAATGATCAATTCAATAGCATCCTGGAAAATAGTACGACAACAGCTAAATTGTTGTCATAACTATCAATTACATTCAAATGAATAACACCCCTCTTTTTATGTCTATTTTAGAGACAATAAACGTATTGGAAATTGAAAAGATATCTGCTGATCGAAAAGCGATATTAAATCCACTGGCAGAATATATCAAGCAAAAATCAGAAAGGAATGAGGCCATTGCACTCAATTTTATTTGTACCCATAATTCCAGAAGAAGTCATCTTTCGCAAATTTGGGCGCAAACCTTAGCGTATTATACAGGCATACAAAACATTAGTTGTTACTCTGGGGGTACCGAAGCCACTGCCCTATTTCCCATGGCTGTAGAAACGATGAAAAATATGGGGTTTCAGATTGATACGTTATCCGAAACAGAGAATCCTGTGTACAGCATTAAATTTGCAAAGAACGCGCATCCCGTTATTGGTTTCTCCAAAAGTTATGATGACCCCTTTAATCCCAACTCAAATTTTGCTGCGATAATGACCTGTTCATCGGCCGATAAGGGCTGCCCGTTCGTTTCGGGTTCCGATGCTCGTTTTCCGATTACCTATGAAGACCCAAAAGCTTTTGATGACACCCCATTACAAAAGGAAAAATATCGTGAAAGAAGCCTGCAAATAGCTACCGAGTTATTATATGTGATGCAAAAAAGCAATTAGACCCAAATCTAACGGTCGCCATGGTAACCGTTCTCGGCGAACTTTCGTTCCAATTCTGCCTGGAATTCCTCCATAACTGGTTTTACGGTGCTTTCAGGAAGGTCCGAAATCTTAATATACATCAAACCATCAACTGAATTGTTGAACAATGGATCCACATTGAACGCGACCACCTTTGCATTTTGCTTAATATACTTTTTGATCAACACCGGTAGACGAAGACTACCAGGTTCTACCTCATCGATCATTCGGTCGAACTTATTCAAGTCGGCTTGGGTCTCATCGAAAACAAATTCCTTGTCGGCATCCTTTAACTTTACTTTGAATTCTTTCTTCGGATGTACATATTGCGCAACATAGGGATCCCAATAATGACTTTTCATGAATTCGATCATTAGGCTCTTGGAGAAATTTGAAAACTGGTTACTGATACTTACCCCCCCAATAAGATACTTGTGTTTTGGATGGCGAAGGGTTGTATGAACAATACCCTTCCAAAGCAAAAACAGGGGCATCGGTTTTTGCTGGTATTCCTTGATAATATAAGCCCGTCCCATTTCTATCGACTGTTTCATCATTCCGAACAGTTCGGGTTCAAATCGAAACAGGTCTTGAAGATAAAAACCATCGATACCATATTTTTCAAAAATTTCGGCACCTAATCCCATTCGATAAGCACCTGCGATTACCTTGGCCGAATCGTCCCATAAAAACATATGATGGTAATAGGCGTCGAACTTATCAATATCTATTGAGTTATTTGTTCCTTCGCCTATTTCCCGAAAGGTAATTTCGCGCTGTCTTCCTATCTCTTTTAGGATATTGGGCATTTCGTTGGCCGGTGCCAAAAACACCGCATAGTTCTTACTTTCCAACATGCGCCTATCGTTCTTGATAAGCATTTCAATTTCACCCTGTATCACCTCGGTCTTAACTGCCGTCACAATTTTTCTAGGCTGCTTGGGCAATTTTAGCGTGTTGGGGAGTTGATCGATCAAACGCCCTTTTGCATAGGCATTTGAAAGGATATACGTCTTCTTTCGAAGTAAATCACCATATTCCTCCAAGGTTTCGTGTTCCTTTTGTGCTTTAACCGAAATCGGCTGTCCAATACGAACCTTTATGGGTCGGTTCCGCTGCGAATAAATCTCGGATGGCAGTTTAGCAGTTCGAAAAACATCCGCGATTTTCGCCAAGCGATAAAACAATTTGCTATTTCTGGCATGAAAATAAATAGGTACCACAGGAACCTCGGCCTTTCGAATCAACTTTATAGCAGAGTCTTCCCATTCTCGATCTACAATGGCCTTGCCTTCCCTATTAGTAGAAACCTCCCCTGCCGGGAAAATACCTAGCGGATGCCCTTCTCGAAGATGCAGCATAGCATTTTTAAACCCAGTTAGGCTACTCTTAACATTCTTTCTATCCTCAAAGGGGTTGACCGGAAATATACTATCGGCCAAGGGTTCAAAACGTTGCAACAGAAAATTGGCCATCACCTTAAAATCAGGACGATGCCGCAACATTAACCTCAACAGAATAATTCCATCGATGCCGCCCAAAGGGTGATTGCTTACGGTAATAAAGGGCCCATCTTTAGGCAGTCTTCTTAGGTCTTCTTCGGGAATTTCATAGTCGATTTCATACTGTTCGAGCACAGAATCCAAGAAATCAGGGGCATTCAGGTGACTGATCTTTTTATATCGCCTATTAATGTTGGAAATTCGTGTAACCTTAAGTACGCTCCAAGCTAAAAAGGTACCAATAAACCCGAATTTATCGAGCTTGGTAGCTTTGGCGACTTCTTTTGCGGTCACTAAACCCATAGCATATTCACGTTTTAGGGAACCGTAAATATAGCAAAATCATATCGCTACCGCGCTTTTAATTCAGGGGTTTTGCGAGGCGGTCATTTTACCACCAATTGCAAGGTGTTTTTACCGCGCTGTTCGATCAATACTTCGTACCCGTTTTGCAATGAGGCAATGGCTTCCTCGTTAAAATGACGAATGGTGTATAAAGACACCCCTTCGTGGCACTCGACCTTGAATCTGCTCTTTAATACACTCAGCAATTCTTGCAAACGCCCAAAACGATTATCCACACAGACCGAAAAGCTAATTGCGGAATTTTGAATCAAATCAACTTTCATTTTATGATCATGAAATAATTTGAACAATTCGGAAATACTATCCTCTACGATAAACGAAAAGTCCAAAGAGGAGAGTTTCATGAGCACCTGATTCTTTTTGACGATAAAGCAAGGCACATTGGGATCGATCCCCATGCCTTTCCCAACCGTGGTGCCGGGCGCTTTGGGATTGATAAAAGATTTTACATGAAGCGGAATCTCCTTGCCTTGTAATGGTTGAAGAGTCTTTGGATGAATGACCGAAGCTCCATAAAAAGCGAGTTCAATTGCCTCACTATATGATATCTTGTGAAGTAATTGAGTTTCCTCAAAATACCTAGGGTCTGCATTTAAAACACCGGGGACATCTTTCCAGATCGTCACAGAATCAACATTAAGGCAATAGGCCAAAATAGCTGCCGAATAATCAGAACCCTCGCGCCCTAAGGTTGTGGTGAAGTTGTGATCATCACTACCAAGAAATCCTTGGGTAATGTTCAACTTCTGGCGATCAATACCCTCTGAAATACGTTCTTGGGTCTTCTCCCAATTTACGGTAACATCACGATAGTTCGAATCGGTTTTAATGAAATTTCGTACATCTACCCAATTATTGTCGACACCCTTTTCATTCAGATAGTAGCTGATAATGGAAGTGGATATAAGCTCTCCATAACCTACTACTTGATCATATACAAAGTTGTACTTAGGCGATTTGTTCCACGCTAAAAAACCGCGCACCTCGTCTACCAAGGTTTTGATTCTATCAAAAATTGGATGCTCTTTGTTCTTAAAAAGCTCTATTAGAATTGAATCATGATACTGTACCACCTCTTGAATTGTGGCATGTATCTTATCTTTATCTTCAAAATATGAATCTACAACGGCCTCCATCGCATTGGTAGTCTTCCCCATGGCGGATACCACTAAGAGGGTATTTTCGTGACCTGTTTCTTGCAACACCTTCACCAGGTTCTTCACCCCGTCAGCATCCTTTACCGATGCACCACCAAATTTAAAAATCCTCATATGTTTTTCTCTTTGTAAAAGAACACTACGAATTGTTTTCTAAAAATTGCCTTATCCCGTCCTCATTCAGTTGTACCACGTCCCAATCGCGCATGACCTTCGCACCTTTCTTTTCGTAAAAAGCAATGGCCGGATCGTTCCAATCGAGTACTTCCCAGCTTATACGTTTAACGCCAAGAGCGTGCCCATATTTTACAACTTCAGTCAATAGTGCATTGCCAATTCCTTT
>CALIJE010000023.1 GCA_938017825.1 uncultured Flavobacteriaceae bacterium | reverse complement strand
CTCCCCGTTTGTATATAGAGGGGGAGCCTTTGGCGCCGAATATGAGAACAATGCCTTTGTTTGTATCCCTGAAGCGAATTTGATCAAACGCAACAAACTCCATTTTGAGGGGGAGACCGTACGGGCCGAACAGGCACGGATTGGGACGGAGTATCTGGCATCGCGCGACGAAGGTTTTCGTCCGGTTCATATGGCCAATGGCCCCGATGGAAATCTATATGTTGTTGACATGCATAGGGGACTTTTACAGCACTATGCCTTTATGACGTCCTATTTAAAGGAACTGTCGAAGGAGCATCAGTTAGATACCCTGGTCAATAGCGGGCGCATACTGCGCATAAAAAAAGCGGGACAAGAACAACAGCCAATTATAGATGTAGACCGGGCTTCGGATGCTGACCTAGTCGCATTACTGCGACATAAAAATGGCTGGTACCGCGATCGGGCGCAGCATCGATTGGTATACGAGCAGAAGATCAAGATGGTGCCCGAATTGGAAAAATTGGCCATCGACAGCAGTGCTCCCTACACTCAATTGCATGCCATGTATGCCTTGGACGGATTGGAGGGCCTGCGATTTGATTTGCTCATGACGGCAGCAGAGGGCGGCACCCCTGAGGTGACCGCACATGCCATAGTGCTGCTAGAGAAATTTGTAGACGGGCAGTACGCCGAAAAAGTTCAGGGCTTGTTTCAAAAGTTGATGGAACGCAATGAGAAGCTGGTTGATCTGTATGTGCTATCAACATTGGGCACTTGGGCGACCGTATCTGGCGATAGTTTTAAACCCTTGCTTTTTTCACTCCTGAAAAAACATCAGGACAACCCTATTTATCACGATGCCGTGCTCAGTGGGGCAGCTACGATTACAGGGGATTTGACCAAGGCGGCAAGTGAATTGCAGGGCCCTGAAACCGAGAACCTTCGCAACTTGTTAGCGGCCAATTTGGAACGGGAAGCGGAAGAAAATCCAAATAGCATTTTTGACCATACCCAGATTCCTATGGATAGTAGAACAAACGGGGCAAAGCTATTTACCAAAATTTGCGTGTCTTGCCACGGTACTTTTGGGGAGGGTATTGCAGGCCTGGCACCGAATCTCATGAACTCCAAATACGCAGAGGCACCTTTGGAGCGTTTGGGTTTGATTCTCTTTCATGGTCTTAAAGGCCCCCTTCAAATAAACGGCAGTACCTATGAAGTGAATGGCACCATGCCCGGGCTGGTCGAAAATGAATCCTTGACTGATCAGGATATTTCAGATTTGATTGCCTATGTGACCAATGCCTTTTCAAGCGATCCGAAGTGGCTGGGCTTGGAAAAAATCAAGGAGCTTAGAACAATGAAGTCTGCCGACGGCGGGCAATATACCGAGGAAGAACTGCTTCAGATCGGGGCAGCCGAGCAATAGAGTATTAGTTCTCTTTTTTCATGGGACTATCGTCGCATTCCAAATCGCCGGTCGCATATAACAATCCGTTTCTTAGGAACAACAACAATTTAGGGTTGTCGTAACTCTGGGCATTATGGGAGGGGGAAGAATAGAACACCCTACCGTCACCGTATTTTTTTATCCAAGCGATATAACGTTTACTGTTTTTTTGCGGCTCGCGAATACCTTCGATCTCATCGTCCTCCATATATAACAAGGGCCTAAAATTGAAATCAAAATAGGCATTGCTAAATATATAGGGCTCATCAACATGCGTAAAGCCTTCTCCCTTGAACCCTTTTACCAAGGGGTGTTCGGGATCGACCAACTTCACATCAAAACTTTGTTGCATGGGGTGGTAATCGAAGGTGCCCCCAACCATTCTGCCAAAGGCTGAAGATTTATTTTGCATTACAATGCCGCCGTGCAGTACCACCAAGCCACCACCATCGCGTACATAATTAAGCAGGTTCTTTTCCATTTGAATAGATTTTTCGAGCCGCTCTCGATCGGTTATCGAAGTATCGTCTTGCAGCTTGTCATAGAACATATTCCGCGTATCAAAATTGGAACAGGTGTTGTTCAAAACCACAACGTCATACTTGGCCAGGCTATCTTTTTCAAATTGAAAAATGTCTTTGGATGGTGTGACCCGATAGCCAATGGATTTTTTTGCGATGGATGAAATTACCGCTTCCGTATGCGGTATCGTCCAATGTTCAAAACCCGTATGCAAGGAAAAAACCAAAACATCGCGGTCTGCATTTACTTGATCGGTTTCGTTGGCAGGAATCAGGGCTTCAATCTTGGACAACCATTCCTCGCTGTAATCAAAGGCATCGAGGTCTTGACCATTGGCACATCCAAAAAAGAGAAAGGCCAGTATCGGGTAGAGGTAATTTTTCATTTGAAAATTGACGATTAATACCCTAAAGTAGCAAATTAAAGTACGAATGCCATAGCCATTCATTTTAAAAGCACACTGGATTTTCTTAGAGGAAGTAGGCGATGGTGATACCGGCAATGATCACAAGGAGTTTGCGCAGGTTAAATTTGTGGCCTTCCGAGCTTTCAAAAAGGATCACGGTTGATATATGCAGAAATACCCCAATGACCAGCGCATTGATATTGGAGGCGTAATCGGGCGCCAGTTCAATATGACCGGCCAAATAGGTGCCCAAGGGTGTCATCAAGGCAAACAACAGGATAAAGAAAACGGCCTGCGATAGCTTGATCTTGGAATTCAATAGAAAGATGCTCAAGATGATGGCAATCGGAATCTTATGGATCAGAATGCCATAAATGATCGTCGCATTGCCCTCTATTGGAAAGCCTTCCAATATCGAATGTATAGACAGACTAAGAAACAATAACCAGGGAAAAGTATGTTCTTCGGCATCGATATGCACATGCCCGTGTTCGGCACCTTTCGAAAAGAACTCCAAAAAAATCTGTAACAGAATACCGAGCATTACGAAGACCCCAATGGTCTTCGGGTCGCTATGTTCATACACTTCAGGAAAGAGCTCAAAGAACGAGAGGGCCAACAAAAAAGCCCCGCTAAAGGCCAATAACAACTTAAAGTTCTCCTTGTTTTTGGGTTTGGCCACAAAGACAAATCCGAAACTCAATAATACTCCCAAGATGGGCAATAAATAGTTCATGCGCTAGGTTGAAATTGGCAATGGAATAAGTGCGAATTGCGCTCAATGCAGGCCAAAAATACTGTATTTTTGCGCCAATTCTAAGCAAATGTATGGGCAATAACTTTAAAATGGTAGCCAAGACCCTGTATGGTTTTGAAGAAATTTTAGCGAAGGAATTGCGCAATTTGGGCGCAAGCAATGTAAAGGAGGGCACCCGTAATGTTTCTTTTGAAGGGGACACCGGTTTTATGTACAAGGCAAATCTATGCTTGCGTACGGCCATCAAGATCATCAAACCCATACATTCGTTCACCGTTCGCAATGAGAATGAGCTCTATAAAAAGATTTACGCCATGGGTTGGTCGGAATACCTTTCTACCGATACCACCTTTGCGATCGATACGACCATAAACTCGGATCATTTTACGCACTCGCTCTACGTATCCCAGAAAGTAAAGGATGCCATCGTTGATAAATTTCGCGATATGGACGGTACACGGCCTAGCGTAGATGTGAAGTTTCCCGACCTTCGAATCAACATTCATATTCATAGAGAGCATTGCAATGTTTCCCTTGACAGTTCCGGAAGATCCTTGCATCATCGTGGGTATCGAACGGCGACCAATATTGCTCCGATCAATGAGGTTTTGGCCGCAGGACTTTTGCTGCTAAGTGGATGGGATGGTCAATGCGATTTTATGGATCCCATGTGCGGCAGTGGTACTTTTTTGACCGAGGCCGCTATGATCGCCTGTAATATCCCTGCCAACATCAATCGGAAAGAATTCGCCTTTGAGAAATGGGAGGATTTTGATGATACCCTATTTGAAAAAATAGTAGACGCTTCCTTGAATAAGGCACGGGAATTCAACCATAAGATCATCGGCTATGACAAGGCCCCATCGGCGGTAAGAAAGGCCATTGATAACGCGGCCAATGCCAATCTTTCCGAATACATTCACATAGAGCGGAAAAACTTTTTTGACTCCGATAAGCCTGTTGAGGGTAAGCTGCATATGGTTTTTAACCCACCTTATGGGGAACGCCTGAATTTAGATATGGAGGACTTTTACGGCTCAATAGGGGATACCTTAAAACGAAGTTATTCAGGAACCAACGCCTGGTTGATTACCTCTAACCGAGAAGCTTTAAAATATGTTGGCCTAAGACCTTCTCGTAAAATTAAGGTGTACAATAGTCACTTGGAATCGCGTTTGGTGAAATACGAGATGTACGAGGGAAGCCGAAAAGGGAAATATCAAAACCAGGAATAACCTATTCCTCGGGTACAGGAAGGGCTTCTGTTTTCTTTGCCTTCTTGTACAGCGGTATCAAGTAAGACAACGAATAATTATATCCCACCCCGAACCTACTATTATCAGTTACTTTGTTAAAGCCGGGAATGAACAGACTCCACATACCTTCATCCTTGGGGTCGCTCAATAACAATCCTAAACGAACACTGCCACCGAGATATAAGTTATTGAAAAGTTCCATCTTCACCCCAACAACACCTTCTAACCAAGACTTTGTTCGCCCGCTAAATTCAATAGGCCCGCCAACACCCGAAACAAAATCGTCGGCACTCCAATATCTGTTCGAATCGAACAGTTGATAATCGTTGACGCTTTGGGTAAAATTGCTTATGGCAAAGCGGCCACCAAGGGTGATCATGTTCTGCTCGCCATACCAGTTGCCATAGGTATTGTAGTCGACACCAACCTTAAAATAACTGCCAGATGAGGTAAATTCATAGAGGTTCTCTTGAATGGTCTTTTTTTCATTGCCCAATTCCCCGGCAATATAAAGCTTATTGGAAAGTCGCCAATCGCCCACGAATTCTAGGCCCTGATAATCTTCATCAAAGGCGGTTGCCAGCAAGCGACTTAGATCAACTCCGACACGCAGTCCATAGGTCTGTTTATAGACCGTCGTATCCTTGGGATTCAAGTCTATCGTCTTGCTCTTTTCTTGGGCGTTTCCCCAAAACAGACCACAAATGATGCATGTACTAATGATAAATCTTAACATGTGTCTCGCTTGAGTTTTCAATTTCGGGAATAACAACTTCAATATCTTTGATCCAATTACCTTCCCCTGTTTCTATGCTGAGGTTGCCAACGACCGAATTGTAATTGGCGATAAAACCACAAGCCCTTGAAACGAATTTTTCGGTCGTTACATAGGAAAACGATACCCGATCGATATTGACCGTTGTGGTATCGGTGGGTGTCAGGTTTTGAGAAAACAGGAATTCGGTAGATCCGAGGTTGGGGCGCAAGGGCAGGGAAATGGCGCTCGCACTGGTATTGGTGATCACGGGCAGTTCTGTGGTCGTACCATCGTCACCCCGTACGACCAAGGTCGTGACCTCCTTGGTTTCGTCTTGATTTTCAAAATCGTAAAATTCGACCACTAAGAGGGGAGTGTCGCCATCAACACAGATATCGTCCTTTTCGCAGGCTGAAAAAGAGCAGCCCAATATCCCGATCAGTATAGCAATTTTAAATCCGCGCATTCTTATTCAGCAACTAATTGGGTTAGTATTTCTGTAGTTTCCGGGAAACTAGGTCGGTATTCAAAGCCATTTTTCACTATTTCCCCTTCTTTGTTGATGATCAAATAGGTCGGGAAGCCTTTCAACTTGATTTGATCAAAATAGGCTTCCTCTTTGCCATCTGGGACATAGTAATGCTTCCCTTCGACCTGAAATTCGGATATTGTGGGTTTGTATAGTTCCTCTTTTGATCGAAAACACAGATATACGAATTCAACCTCATTCCCAAATTTTTCCTTTAGGGCCGGGGTACTATTTTTAAACTCTATTTTGCAGGGGGCACACCAGGTGGCCCAATTGTCGACATAAATGACCTTACCATTGGCATTTTCGATGATTTCTTCAAGGTATTTTGAGGTGTCTTCGGTCTCAAAAGTGAGCAATTTCGCTTTTGCAGGGAGGATTGGGTTTGCTAAGCGTTGTTTGATCTCGGTTACTTTTTTGGAATGTACATTTTCAAAAACACTGCCTTTGAATAATGATGAAAAAACACTTTCATGGGCTTCATATAAATCAACATCATTGTTGCCTAGCTTAGCGTTAAGTTTCTCATTAACAGCTATTTGCGCTAGCAGTGGATTGGTTTTATTGTTCTCAATAAAGGAATGAATTACCAATGAGTCCAATGAAGAAGGTTCAATACCGCTATTCGCGTTTCTAATATGATCGGCAATATGGTAAGTATAATAATTACCAAAGGAACCATAAAGCGATGAATTGATCAAGTGCTTTTCACTTAACTTGGGGAGTTCTTTGATAGGTTCAAAAAATGAATCTGGAATTTCTGCTAATTGTGCCTCTTTTTGAAACATTCTTAGGTTCATCGGATACCCCAGTATGCGTTCTAGCGGACTGATCTCTTTATCCACCAATATCCAGTTTTTAAGGGCATCAGGTACGTCATTGTTTTTTTCAAAATCATTTATATATGTTGATATTTTTTGTTCGATACTATCTTTATAGCTTATAAATTTTGATGTCGTAGCATTTTGGGAATAGTTAAAGTAGGCGCGAGAATCAAAAGGTTTTTCTGCCAAATATTTATATAACAGTGTGTTTGTTGTATCACCGTCGCCCTTAAAGGTGGCCGAGGCAAACGTCATTACATTTGTGCTGTCTTTGGCGTTTAAGGTAAGCTCTATTCGCCCGCCGCCTTCAACGATGATAGGCGAATACGTTTTGAAAGAAACAAGAACGTCTTGTTGTCTATTGATGGGAATGGTAAGGTCGAATTTACCTAGTGAATCAATAGTCGTTTTATAATCTAGGTAGCCTTGATTCACATCGATTACATAGACTTTAATTTCCGAAATTGAATCCGCTAGGCTAAAATTTTCTATATGCCCGGCAATTCGTGTACTATCTGCATGAACTTTGTTCTCCTCAGAATTCGATTGATCACTTCCGCAAGAGAGTAACAGAAAAGCAAGAAACAAGGGAAGCATTTTTTTCATGGCATTATCTTTTTTCTAAAAGTACAACATTTTCAACGTGATGGGTCTGCGGAAACATGTCTACGGGCTGCACCTTGGTGACCTTGTACAGATCGTTCATAAGTGCCAAATCACGCGCCTGCGTAGCGCTATTGCA
>CALIJE010000022.1 GCA_938017825.1 uncultured Flavobacteriaceae bacterium | reverse complement strand
GCCGATAATGCCTCTACAGATGGTTCGGTCGACTTTGTTCGTCAGCACTACCCTTCGGTCAAAATTATACAAAACCAAACCAATGGTGGTTTTGCGAAAGGCTATAATGATGCCTTAAAGCACGTTGATGCCGATATATTTTGCCTTTTAAACTCAGATGTTGAAGTTACCGAGAATTGGCTCGGGCCAATAAAGGAGCTATTGGTTTCAAATCAGGATATTGCCATCGTACAACCCAAAATTCTCGATTTAATGAACCGGGAATATTTTGAGTACGCCGGGGCGGCCGGTGGATTTTTGGATCAATTGGGCTACCCTTTCTGTAGGGGGCGTATTTTTCAGGTCTTGGAAAAAGATGATGGGCAATACAATGATACCTGTGAAATTTTTTGGGCAACAGGGGCCTGTATGTTCATTCGAAGTGCCGTTTTTAATGAACTCAATGGGTTTGATGAGGACTATTTTGCGCATCAAGAAGAAGTAGATCTTTGCTGGCGTGCCAAAAACAAGGGTCATAAAATTTATTATACGGGTGCATCACATGTCTTCCATCTCGGTGGATCTACACTGAGCAATATGAACCCAAAAAAGACCTACCTCAATTTTAGAAATTCCCTTTTTTCAATCACAAAAAACGTGCGCAGACCACGGGCATTTGCCCTAATTATTATTCGTTTATTGCTCGATGGTGTTGCGGCAATACGTTTTGTTCTTCAATTTAAACTAAATCACTTTGTCGCAATTTTTAGGGCTCACCTTAGCTTTTATAGGCAATTCGGTAAAATGTACCGCAAAAGGGAAAAAACCAATTTTATCATAAAATACTATGTGATAAAATCCGTAGTATGGTCTCACTTCGTAAATCAAATAGCGAAGTTTAACAAATTAGTAAAACATTAACTAACTTTGAAAAGGTATAGGCTTGCGAATGAATAATTTTGCAGTGCTATCACGAACTTAACTCAGTAGAAACAATTAATTCTAGAACTTAATTATGAAAAAAATCATCTTAGGCTGTTTAGGAGTAACACTTTTGTTGTCTTCTTGCGTATCCCAAAAAAAGTATGCCGAGCTAGAGGCAAAACAAAAAGAGACTCAGGACCTACTCAATTCGGCAACTGTTAAATTGAACGATTGTTTGGAAGAGAAAGCAGCTGCTTCTTCCCAATTACAAACGCTTCAAGACCAAAATGCTTTCTTGAAAGCGAACAACCAAGAGTTGATTAACAACATGGGCAATTTGACCACCTTGACTACCAAAGGTGCTGAAAATCTGGAGAAGTCTTTGGAGAGTTTAAAGGAAAAAGACCTGACCATTCGTAAATTGAATGATGCGATTACGCGTCGAGATTCCGTAAACTTATCGTTGGTGCAGAGCTTGAAAGGAGTACTTGGAAACCTAGATGATGAGGATATCGAAGTAAGTGTAGAAAAGGGCGTTGTCTTTGTTTCAATCTCCGATAAATTACTTTTCAGCAGTGGTAGCTACAACATCACTAGCAGGGCCAAGGAAGTTTTGGGCAAGGTAGCCAAGGTTGTAAACAACAAACCCGACTTTGAGTTTATGGTGGAAGGTCATACAGACGACGTACCGTATAACAAAGGTGTTTTATTGGATAACTGGGATTTGAGTACCAAACGTGCTACAGCTGTAGTTCGGGTGCTTCAAAAGGATTATGGGGTTGACCCGAAACGTATGACGGCAGCCGGAAGAGCAGAATTCGCACCTGTGTCAACAACTGAAAAATCAAAGAATCGAAGAACCAGAATCGTAGTTTTACCTAAAATCGATCAGTTCTATAGTATGATCGAGGAAGGGATGAAAGACCCTGCGATCAACGACTAAACATTTGTTGTTAAAAAGTCGGGAATGCCGTTGCCAATGCAGCGGCATTTTTTTGTTATAGAATTTCTAAATCCCCTTTGCCTTCTCGAAGTACAATAGGCTCTTGATTTGATAAATCTACAATGGTCGAAGCTATGTTTCCACCATATCCGCCATCAATCACGACATCCACCAAATTAGCCCATTTTTCGTAAATGAGCTCTGGGTCAGTGGTATACTCAAGTAGTTCATCTTCGTCGTGTATAGAGGTAGATACGATAGGATTGCCCAAGGTTTCGACCATCGCCTTGCAAATGGCATTGTCGGGCACTCGAATACCCACGGTTTTCTTTTTTTTGAAGACCTTGGGAAGGTTATTGTTTCCTGGTAAAATGAACGTATACGGCCCTGGCAAGGCTCTTTTCAATATCTTAAATGTTGAGGTATCTATTTGCCTAACATAGTCAGAAAGGTTGCTTAAATCAGCGCACAAGAAAGACCATTTTGCCTTATCTAGCTTAATACCCTTAATTCGGGCGATCCGCTCTAGGGCTTTGGTTTTGGTAATATCGCAACCCAGACCATAAACGGTATCGGTAGGGTAAATCACCAGGCCACCCTTTCGAAGCACATCCACTACCTTCTGAACCGCCTTCTGATTGGGGTTTTCCTCATAAATCCTAATAAACTCTGCCATACTATAAAACCGCGATAAACGTTATAACAATGTACGCATTAAATTTCTCATGAAGCATTTGAAACCCTTTCTGATTCTGTGGCTGGGCCTTGGACTTTTGGTATCTTGTTCAGATACTAACGAGTCGCCAGCACCACAAAATTTAGAGTATCGAGAATTATTGGACGTTTCGTATGGGGCGAACAGCGAACAAGTGTTCGATATTTACCTTCCTGAAAACAGATCAACAAATACCAAAGTCATGATTCTCGTTCATGGTGGCGGATGGAACGCCGGAGACAAGAGCCAAATGAACGATTTCAAGAATTACATACGCCAAGTGTTACCAGATGTAGCTGTGGTAAATATGAACTATCGCTTGGCCGATGCATCGAATCCTCCACATCCTATGCAAATGAACGATATTACATTGGTCGTTGACGCCCTGGAAGTGAACCGGGACGAGTATGTCATTGGTAGCGATATTGGTTTTATGGGAACTAGCGCAGGAGGGCATTTATCCCTTTTATGGAGCTACGCTTACGATACCAGTAAAAAAGTAACCATGGTATGTAGTTTGGTCGGCCCAACGAACTTGGCAGATGAGGCATACATCAATTCAGAAAACCAAGCCTTAAGGGATTTGATCTTTCAGTTTGGCAATGATATCGAATTCTTAAGAGAGGTAAGTCCGTTGTTCAAAGCGAACACCACATCGCCGCCCACCATACTTTTCTATGGTGCACAAGACCCGTTGATTCCCAATTCGCAAGGAATTGATCTACATGCTCGCTTAAATGAATTGAATGTTATCAATGAATTTACCCTTTATCCTGATGGAGGTCATGGTTGGGTAGGTGAAGATCTTTTCGATACCTCTGTTAAATTAAAGGCATTCATTGAGGAACACCTCTAAGATTGTGAGTGGAAAATAAAACAGTCTGTGAGGCTATTTGTCGCGCTCAATATCCTCTATTTTGCCTGATTCGTGCATGGCCTTTAAATCATCATTGGTCAGCACGAATATATCACCCTGATAATTTTGGTCAATATCGATTTTTCTTAGGCCGCTCTTTTTGTCGGTTTCGTAATCATTGTAATTGACATAAATACTGTCCTTAAAGACTTCCAACACCCTAAATGTCGAATAGTAGTTCGCTTCGGTCTTAAAAGTATATGTATCGAACATCATCGGGTTTTCAACGAGTTCCTTTACTTTTTCTTCGGTCATTTTGTTCGAATAAAACCCCCATGTGATTAGCAAAGCGACCAGACCAAGGCCACTGAATTTCCAAATCGGAGTTCGAACGGTTCCTCTAAAATTCTTATACTCCAAACGCGCTTTTTCGGGGAGATCTTTTGGTTTAAAGCCTTTATGACAATGTTGACATTCAAGAACACCAGTGTTTCCCATTGGAAAAAACGGAATCCAAAATACATGGGCATGCCGCCCATATACACTTGCGGTCATATGACCCCTATTTTCACAATGCGGACATACGGCATTTCGAAGTTGTTCAGATTTTAGATGGGTTGCGCGACTGCCAAAAATGATCATACGATTGGTTTTCAATAACTAACGCAAAAAGAAATGACCTATTGCTCAAAGAACTGAGCAATAGGTCATTGCATATAAGTCGAAGCGAATGAACGTCTATTCCATATTCGCTTTCAGATTTTCCAGGCCGATATTAAAATCATTGCCCAAGGTTTCTTCCATATCCATAAACAGTAACATAATGTTCATTGGATAATTCATGTGGCCTTCGAAGCCCCATTTTACTTTGGTCTGATTGTCTGAGACACTTTCCGTAGTCATATAGGCTTTATCGGAAGATTCGAACGGCTCTTTGAAACGAAGGGCAAAATCTATGCGCTCCCCTTCTTTGATAGCCATGATTTCCTGTTCGCCTACGCCGACATCTGCACTATCGCTGGCCCATCCGGCAATAAACCCAACTGTACCATCGGTTCCAGAATACGTCCTGTCCATATGGGGATCCATAGAAGCCCATTTGCTAAATTTCTCTTGATTCTTTAACGACTTGATGTAGTTGAAAACTTTGTCTTTGGATTGATTCACTGTAATTTCCCTTTCTACCGCATAGTCTTTACTCGTAAATGCGGCAATGATCAACGGGACGGCAATAATGAAGCCCAGGCCGATCAAAATGTTCTTTAAAATTCCCATAATCTTAGTTGTTTTAAGGTTGTCTTAGGCCTAATTTACTAAAAATTAGATAAATAGAAAGTAGTTGCCTTCTCTGCACAGGAATACCATATCCTTAATCGAGCACCTCTAATTTGGCGAAACGCAGTAGCAGTTTTTTAACATCGCCCTTTTCAAATTGTATTTCGGCTTTTTTGTCGTTCCCTAGCCCTTCGATTTTAAGTACTTTCCCTCGACCGAATCGGGTATGGTTCACCAAACTTCCTTCAGCCAAATTCGCATCTATCACATTGGTATTCCCAACTGGTTGGGCGATTTGTGGTTTTAATTTTCGAAGCTTTCGCAACTGGTTGGCATTGGGCTTCCCGATACTGGGAGGGGTGCCTCTTTTAGGTTTCTCTTGTCTTAATTTGCTTTTATCGATATCGCCAAAAATGTCTGAATCGATGAGTGGTTTGTAGCGGTAGGCGGCATTATCGATTGGGGTAAGGTTTTCCACGTATTGCTCGTCAATTTCCTCTAAGAACCGGCTGGGCTCCGCATCGATCAGTTTGCCCCATCGGTATCGATTTTGAGTATAGGTAAGAAAAGCTTGTTTCTCGGCACGGGTCAAGGCAACGTAAAACAGTCTACGCTCCTCTTCGAGCTCACTTCGAGTATTCATGCTCATGGCCGAAGGAAAAAGATCTTCTTCCATTCCTACGATATACACATAGGGGAACTCGAGCCCTTTGGCAAGATGAATGGTCATTAAGGCCACGCGGTCATCATCACCGGTATCCTTATCCAAATCTGTGGCCAAGGCTACATCTTCTAAAAATTCGCCAATGCTCCCTGTTGCATCGGCCAGTTCTTTTTGGCCCTCAACAAAGTCTTTGATACCATTGAGCAATTCTTCGATATTTTCCATTCGGGCGATACCTTCCGGGGTGCCGTCTTTCTTGAATTCCAATAAAATCCCGGTTTTTTTGGCAACATGTTCTGCCAGGGTAAAGGCATCCGCGTTCTGGTCCATGATTTGGAAACTCTTGATCATAGTGACAAAATCACGAAGCTTGTTTTTGGTGCCCGAATTTATTTTGAGATCTATTTTATCGAGATTCTCGATAACTTCAAAAATTGAGCGCCCATAGTGGTTGGCCGCAACTACCAATTTGTCTATGGTCGTTTGCCCGATGCCTCGGGTGGGAAAGTTAATGATGCGCTTTAGCGCTTCCTCGTCTTTTGGATTGATAACGAGGCGTAAGTACGACAAAACGTCCTTGATTTCCTTGCGCTGATAAAAAGACAGGCCACCATAGATCCGGTAGGGTATATCGCGCTTACGCAAGGCGTCCTCTATAGATCTAGATTGTGAGTTGGTACGATATAGCACGGCAAAATTACCGTTGGTCAATTGCTGTTGCATTCGCAATTCCCAAATCGAACCGGCTACATATCGACCTTCCTCTGCATCTGTGGGACTGCGATGTATTTTTATGAGTCCCCCTTCATCATTGGCGGTCCAAACTACCTTTTCCAGTTGGTTCTTATTTTTCGCAATTATTGAATTGGCAGCGTTTACAATGTTCTTGGTAGAGCGATAGTTCTGCTCCAAACGATACATACCTACTTGATCATAGTCGCGCTGAAAATTCAGGATATTGCTAATATTAGCGCCTCTAAAGGAATATATACTCTGTGCATCATCACCAACCACACATATGTTCTGGTACCGGTCTGCCAATGCCTTTACGATGAGGTATTGGGAATGGTTGGTATCTTGATACTCATCGACCAGTATAAATCGAAAACGGTCTTGATACTTCATTAAAACCTCTGGAAAACGATTGAGCAGTTCGTTCGTTCGTAGCAAGAGGTCATCAAAATCCATAGCCCCCGCCTTATAGCAGCGATCTACATAATTCTGGTAAATATCCCCCATTCTCGGGCGCTTAGACATGGCATCGGCCTCAACCAACTCTGGATTGTTGAAATAGGCCTTTACGGTAATTAGGCTATTCTTATAGGAGGAAATCCGATTTTGAACTTGTTTGTATTTGTACACATCCTTATCGAGCCCCATCTCTTTGATAATAGCGGAAATCAAACGTTGGGAATCTTGGGTATCGTAAATCGTAAAATTACTCGGAAACCCCAATTTGTCGCCGTCGAACCGCAGCAACTTTGCAAAAACGGAATGAAAAGTACCCATCCATAAATTCTTCGCCTCGGAACCACCAACGAGTTCAGCAATTCTTTTTTTCATCTCGCGGGCGGCTTTGTTGGTAAAGGTCAATGCCAATATATTAAACGCATCAACCCCCTGGCCCATCAAATGTGCGATGCGATACGTCAGCACACGGGTCTTTC
>CALIJE010000021.1 GCA_938017825.1 uncultured Flavobacteriaceae bacterium | reverse complement strand
CTCCCAACATTAGGCTAAAATCTTCTGACAACGCAAAATCGGCCTTCAGACCCACATGCGAGAAGGGTCCGCTAGAGAACAAATATGAGGTACTGTAATTGAAGTTGGCTTGTGGTGCAATGACCTCGTAACCTAAGAAGGTGTTGAAACGGCCGAGGGTCAGGGTCGTTTTTTCAGATACATTCCAGTACACATAGGCTTGGTTCACGATCCCGTTGATAATGTCATTGCTAAAAGTCGCACCAGCACCTCTTGGGCCGACGACCAGATCCAATACGGCACCAACTTTAGCACCTTCATAGCTTGTAATAAGGTTTCCCATGCCCACTGCAAATCCTGTTTGGTTTGCAAATGCAGTACCGGGATCGGGTGTTCCGGTCAATAATTCACCCGTAATGTCATCAAAGGTCGGGGACTTCAAAAAATTGGTTCTGTAGTATCCGTCAACACTACCGCTAAACTTCAATTTAGGCTTTGATTCTTCGTCCGTAGTTTCATCTTGTGCCGTAACAAACAGTGATGCAACGAGCATTAAGCAAAATGTACATATTTTTTTTCCGTATTTTGTACTAGTAATCGTTTTCATATCTCAATAAATTTATAATGTCCTTTTCTTTGAATTTGGGACGTTGTTGTAATAGGTTGTGAGTGTAAAAGGTTATAGAACGGAGCGTTCTGCAAAACGCTCCGTTTGCCTTTATTTTAAATTAGTCGTTCATAAAATCGGGGTAGGCGTCCATACCATGCTCGTGCAGGTCTAGACCCTCTAGCTCTTCTTCTTTAGAAACTCGAATCCCCGTGATGGCTTTTAATGCCCCAATGATGATTCCTGATGTAACTATACAAAAGCCACCAATAATTAAGACACCGTATAATTGGGTCAAGAACTGAGCACCACTTGCCATTTTGCCGAAGATACCTACCGCTAAAGTACCCCAGATACCACAGATCAAGTGCACTGCTACAGCACCAACAGGATCATCGAGTTTTAATTTGTCGATAAGGGCCACGCCCAAGACGATAATAACACCAGAAATCAGGCCGATAACCAAGGCATTATCCGGGGACATTTGGTCGGCTCCTGCAGTGATACCTACAAGCCCACCCAGAATTCCATTTAAGAACATAGTAAGGTCTAGGTTCTTGTAGAGGATAAAAGAAAGTACCATGGCCGCTACACCACCTGCAGCAGCAGATAAACTTGTAGTAACCAGTACCAATGAAGTTAATTCTGGGTCAGCTGATAGTACTGAGCCACCATTGAAGCCGAACCAACCCAACCATAGGATCAATACCCCGGCTGTGGCCAAAGGAATACTGTGACCCGGTATAGCTTTCGGCTTGCCGTCTTCACCAAATCTTCCGATTCTAGAGCCTAGCAAGGCGATAGCGACCAAAGCAGCCCATCCACCTACAGAGTGTACTAAAGTTGAGCCTGCGAAATCGTAGAATCCCCAAGAGTCCAAAAATCCACCTCCCCATTTCCAAGCACCTACAATAGGGTAAACAAGACCTACGTAGAGTACGGTAAATATCATAAAGGCACCAATTTTCATACGCTCGGCAACAGCACCGGAAACGATTGTTGCGGCAGTGGCCGCGAACATGCCCTGGAATAAGAAATCCGTCCACCAAGTGTAGCCACCGTCAGCATAATCTGGAGTCATTCCATTTTCAGGCGCACCAATACCGAATCCGGCAAATCCGAAAATTCCTGAAGAGCCTTCTTCGAATCCAGGGTACATCATGTTAAAACCCCATGCATAATATAGTAGTAAGCCTACCGTAATAATGAATATGTTTTTGAACAATATATTGATCGTATTTTTTGACCTGGTTAATCCTATTTCTAAAAATGCAAATCCGGTGTGCATGAAGAATACCAATGCGGTAGCTACCATCATCCATACGTTATTTGCTGTAAATAATCCTGCGTCCATTTTCTTAAAAGTTTAGTGGGTTTGTGTTAGTTGATTCCGGCGTGTCCGCTTTCCTTGGTTCGTATTCTATACGCTTCTTTGACTTCGGAGACGAAAATTTTTCCATCACCTACATTTCCTGTGTAAGCCGATTCTAGTATACAATTGACCGTTTTTTCCAAGAAGTCGTCTGACACAACGATAGATAAATAGCGTCGCTGAATGTCTGTTGTGCTGTAGGAGATACCTCGGTATACATGTCCTTGTTTTTCATTGCCTACTCCAGTTACATCCCAGTAGCTGAAGAAATTTACTTCGATGCTGTGCAAAGCTTTCTTTACATCATCGAACTTCGATTTTCTAATAATTGCTTCGATTTGTTTCATAATTGTTTTAACGGTATTAGTTGATCGGCCAAATATATATTAAAAAAGCAATGACCCTTACTTAATTTGGGGGTCTTTGTACATTTTTATCATATTTGGAATATGACCCCCTAAAATTTTGGGGTATCCTATTTTGAAAACAAAATATTATGATATATGAAAATGGAGAAGGATGAAAGTAGGCATATGTTGTCGTAACCCTATTGCCGGGAAATATTAATCACAATTCTGAAAGTAAAAGGCTTTTAGATTCTGGCTAGCCACAGGCCGAATGCTACAGCGAGCACGCCAACGGCGATACTGGCAATGGTATAGCCCGAAAAATGTACCAGCCCTGCATCGCGTAGTACGGTATGATTTTCAAAAGCGAAGGTAGAAAAGGTGGTGAAGCCGCCACAAAAACCGGTTACTAATAATAAGGTCTGGTTTTGGGAGAGTAGATTTTCTTTGAGCGAAAGCCCCAAAATTATACCTATTAGCAGACATCCTAAGATGTTGACAAGGAAAGTACCCAGGAAAAAATGTTGGAAATAGCCGTTGAATACCTTAGAAATGGCATAGCGTAGCATGCTACCCAATCCCCCGCCTAGGAAAACAAGTAAAAACTGTTTCATGAATGATCATTGAAAACTTCAGTTGCCCCGATCTATCCTTTATACGAATAGCTATGTACATTGAAAAAATTGCACAGGTCGACGGCACCTATCGTTGTAATATACCTTAAAGGTATAAAACTAAACCGCTTTCTTGAATTTGGAAGAGCCCAAATCCATAGGGAAAACCTGAGAAGGTGAGGAATCTCCTACATCTTTATCTGTTTTTGGCTCTTTTTGGGAAACCCCATTAAGGCTAAAGATCATAAAGACTGCATTTGCTCCTAAAATGATAAAAAGAATGGTAAAAAAACTCAACATTGTATTGCCCCTTTATATGAATAACGCAAAATTACGCCATCTGGTATCATATACGTAGGAAATCATAATTTTGTTGTGAAAGGGCTAATTTTTGTGGTGTAGATAAGCAATATGTTAATTTTTGATGAAAAATTTAATAATAAATAGGATTATTAAGAAGATTATAAAGAAAATCCCTACCCATTTTACACCGCCGAAGTTTTTGCGGTGCATTTTTTGATCCTTTTGATAGGCGAAGATGATTACGGCAGCAAAAATGATAATGAAAACTATAGCAAAGACGAGTTGTCCTGTACTTAACATATTGTTTATTTTTAGCAAAATTAATCTAAATAGTACTTGAAATGAAAAATAAACTTGATGCGGTAGCCGAATTTCACAATGCTTTTGGTTTGGGCGTTTCTAAAACCATGATGGCGAACTTGGGTGAAGCAAAAAACATGTTGCGCTTTAATTTAATGGATGAGGAAAACAAGGAATATTTAGAAGCGGCAGAAAATAATGATATGGTAGAGGTCGCCGATGCGTTGGGCGATATGCTTTATATATTATGTGGTACGATATTAGAGCACGGAATGCAGCACAAAATCGAGGAAGTATTTAATGAGATACAGCGTAGCAATATGAGCAAATTGGGTGGTGACGGCAAACCAATATACCGAGAAGACGGTAAAGTGTTAAAGGGTCCTAACTATTTTAGGCCCAATATCGAAGCGATTCTAGAAAGTTAAGCGGACCACTTAGGGGAGCGCATTGAAATCTGATTTTCGATCTGCAAACCATTGGTCTAAAGCCCCTGGTGTCTTCATCAGCTCTTTCATCTTATGCATGGCTTCCAAATGGGCTTTGTCTCCTTTTTGAAACATTTCCATACCGTGTTGTTTGCTGAGCGCTGCCATTTCTTCAAAGGTCTCCGCGTGAAACTCGAGCTCGCAAGCTCCTCCCAGCTGATAGCATGTCATTGTTTTCATCTGATTTTATTTAGAGTTTATAGCGCCATCCATAAGGATCCTGGGATCGATTGAGCTGAATATCGGTAATGATCTTTTTGAAACGGCTCGCGTAACTATCGGCAATTTCAGGAAGGTCATAGTCGGTATTCCTAAATCCGAATGTGGCAATGGGCGAAACGACTGCCGCCGTACCTGCCCCGAACATTTCTTTTAGACTTCCATTTTTGGCCGCAGCCACAAGTTCTGTAACCGTGACGTTCCTGACCTCGGTTTCAATGCCCTCTGCCTTTGCGATTTCGACAATACTCTTACGGGTAATACCGTCTAAAATACGGTCACTGGTAGGGGCCGTTATCAAAACATCGTTTATGCGGACAAAAATATTCATGGCGCCGGCTTCCTCAATGTTTTCATGCGCATGGTCATCTGTCCAAATTACTTGGTGATATCCATTTTTCTTCGCAAGTTGGGTGGGATAAAACTGGCCGGCGTAGTTTCCGCCAGCTTTGGCATAGCCAACACCGCCATTGGCCGATCGCGAATAGGTCTCTTCGATCAATACCTTCACCTTCCCAGAAAAATAAGACCCTGAGGGTGCTAGGCAAATAATAAACTTGTATTCTTCTGCAGGAGAAGCATGAAATCCTTTTCCCGATGCAAAAATGAATGGGCGTATATATAATGAACTCCCCTCCTGGGTAGGAATCCAATCTTTATCGAGTGTTATCAATGTTCTCAGGCCGTCCATAAAATACTCTTTCGGCAGCTCAGGAATAGACATGCGGTGAGCGGATATGTTCAATCGTTTATGATTATCCTCAGGACGAAAGAGAAATACATCATTGTGTTCATCTTTGTAGGCCTTCATGCCTTCGAAAATCGATTGTCCATAGTGAAAAATCTTTGCAGAGGGTTCTAAGCTCAAAGGACCATAGGGAATAATCTTGGGTGTTTCCCAGCTGCCATTTTTATAATCACAAATTAACATATGATCGGTAAACACCGAACCAAAAGCCAAATTGTCGAAATCAACCTGACTTATTTTTGAAGTTTTTGCCTTTTCGATATTGATTGCTGTAGTAGTCGCTTCCATATGATTCTATCTTTGATTCAATAAAATTAGTTAAATATCCGTACAGACCCTTCGTTTTTCGTTCAAAAATGCCCAATTTTGCAGGGCAACCTTAATTTTTAAAGGATATGAAACGTTTTAACATTTTACTTGTATTTTTCTTTGCTTTTGCCCTGTGTTCAGCACAAGATTCGCAACAGAAAACGTCAGTGCAGTCTGGTTTTGTTTCTTTTGGTGAGGAAATTAATACCGACGAGACCGAAGATACTTCAGCAATGACCGAAAAATATGCTCTATTAAAGGCATCGGATACACTTCAAATAAAGTTTAAAGCAACCGTGACAGAGGTATGTCAGTCAAAAGGTTGTTGGATGAAATTAGAGTTGGCGAACGGCGAAAAAACGATGGTGCGTTTCAAGGATTATGGGTTCTTTATGCCTATGGATATTACTGGAAGGGAAGTCATCGTAAACGGATTGGCATTTGTAGAGGAAATGAGTGTTGAAGATCAGCGGCATTATGCTACCGATGCTGGCAAATCTGCCGAGGAAGTCGCAAAAATTACCACTACAAAAAAGACTTATGGCTTTGAGGCGGATGGCGTTTTGCTAAAAGAGTAGTTTGAAGCGCAATATTATTACTACTGCTGACGGTTCACAGACCATCCAAATTGAGGACTGGGATGAACAGTACCATTCAAAGCACGGTGCCATTCAAGAAGCCTACCATGTGTTCATTAAAAACGGCCTTGCCCTTTTCGCCAATGAACAAATAACTATTCTTGAAATTGGATTTGGTACCGGTCTTAACGCCCTTATTACGTTCTTGGAAGGGGGTAAAGCAAAATTGGACATCGACTATTATGGGGTAGAGGCCTTTCCCATTTCTTCAGAAGAGTGGGCACAGCTTAAGTACCCCAAGGCCTTGGAAGCCGAAGACCTACAAAAACAATTTAACCTTATGCACGAAAGTGCATGGGAGACCATAGTACCTGTCTCGGATACCTTTCGTCTTATGAAGCAAAAAAAGCAGTTTGCCGCAATTGCAGATTTAAATTTGTTTCACCTTATATATTTTGATGCCTTTGGTGCCCGTGTACAGCCCGAACTGTGGACCGAGGATATATTTGGCAAAATGTTCGCGGCATTAAGGCCAAATGGCGTGTTGGTCACATATGCCGCCAAAGGCAGTGTGCGTAGGGCCATGCAAGCGGTAGGTTTTGTAGTAGAACGCTTGCCGGGCC
Organism: uncultured Flavobacteriaceae bacterium; assembly: GCA_938017825.1. GTDB lineage: Bacteria > Bacteroidota > Bacteroidia > Flavobacteriales > Flavobacteriaceae > Pelagihabitans. The sequence continues at coordinate 68,238 of CALIJE010000021.1, read as the reverse complement.
CTCCCGGTAAAAGAGAAATGCTACGGGCTACCAAACCAAACTTGGCCGACCTTTAAACATCGCAAGCCTTGCATTTCTTGTACACAGCTTAAACAATTCTGTTAAATCAAAATTAAACCTGGCCAGAGCCATGTTCAAAAAGATACTTTTGTACTATGAGAATTTTGATTACTGGGGCTACAGGCCTGATCGGAAATGAAATTACGGCTTTGTGCCATAAGAACGGTATTGCGGTAAATTATCTTACCACTAGAAAAAACAAGATCGTTTCTGAAGATAAGTATCAAGGTTTTTATTGGAATCCGACCACAGGGGAAATCGACTTAAATTGTTTCGAGAACATTACGGCGGTTCTCAATTTGGCCGGTGCCAGTATTTCGAAAAGGTGGACAGCTACCTACAAGAACACAATATTGAACAGTCGTATAGATTCTCTAAGAACCTTGCACAAGGGAATCAAGGAAAGTGGCAATTCACAAATTAAGTCGTTCGTTTCGGCATCGGCAATTGGTATATATCAAAATTCATACAGTAATTTCTATGAAGAAAATGAAACCACGATCGAAAATAATTTCCTGGGTGACGTGGTAAAAAGGTGGGAAGAAGAAATTAGCAGTTTTAGCACCTTCGATTTTCCAGTAGCTACGATACGAGTAGGGTTGGTGTTGTCTGAAAAAGGAGGCGCACTGCCAGAAATGGCCAAACCAATTAAGTACTTTGTAGGCTCCGCTTTTGGTTCTGGTGAGCAATGGCAATCTTGGATACATATTACCGACCTTGCCCGAATTTTTCTTTTCGCCATCGAACAAAGGTTGACCGGAACATATAATGGCGTAGGTCCTAATCCGGTAACGAACAGTAAATTAGTCAAGGAAATTGCGAAAGTGCTGCAAAGACCCTTACTGTTACCTAAAGTGCCACAGTTCGCCATGAAAACTATCCTGGGCGAGATGAGTTATCTTCTTTTTGCCAGCCAAAGGGTAAGCTCGAAAAAAATTGAAGAGGCCGGTTTTACATTCGATTATGAGAACGTTTGTCTTGCCTTAGAACATATTTACAAGGTATCCGCACGTACAAAAAAGAGCAGTACTGCATATAGCTAGCACCTACTACAGGTCTTATTAGGGCCACACCCACTTTCGTTTTCCGCTACAAGCTTTTTAATGTTCGCATTTCTTTTAATGACATTTTGACATTTTTAAAGAATTGGCAGTACTTTTGCCGTCTTTAAGCGACCATAAATTTTAAAGTCAACATGAGCGAAAAACACAAAGAGGAAGCGATGGAGCAAGAAACTTCCAACATTACCGATGATACTTCGACAACTGAAGAAACAGGTCAGCAACAAGAGGCTGAAATTCAAGAGGAGGAACATATCGAAGAGGAGATGAGTGTTGAGGATCAACTTCGAGAAGATCTCGGTAAGGAAAAAGAGAAATTTTTAAGGCTTTTTGCCGAATTCGAGAATTATAAAAAGCGCACTTCAAAAGAGCGAATAGAGCTTTTTAAAACTGCTGGCCAAGAAGTAATTGTTTCATTGCTACCAGTTTTAGATGATTTTGATCGTGCGACCAATGAAATTTCAAAATCTGAGGACAAGGAGTTGGCCAAGGGAGTTGAATTGATTCAGCAAAAGTTGAAAGAAACCCTAAAATCGAAAGGACTTCAAGAGATTACCATAAAAAAGGGCGAGAAATTCGACGCGGAAGTACATGATGCAATTACTCAAATTCCTGCACCAAGCAAAAAGATGAAGGGTAAGATCATTGACGTTGTTGAAAAAGGCTTTTCGTTAGGCGATAAGATCATACGTCATCCGAAAGTGGTAGTTGGGAACTAAAAAGAGAGCATGAAAGAAGATTACTATGACATTTTAGGCATTACCAAAGGAGCATCTGCCGCTGAGATCAAGAAGGCCTATCGCAAAAAGGCGATTGAATATCATCCTGATAAGAACCAAGGTGACCCGAAGGCTGAGGAAATGTTCAAGAAGGCCGCTGAGGCTTATGAAGTGCTGAGCGATCCTAATAAGAAGGCCCGTTACGATCAGTTTGGCCATGCAGCCTTTGAAGGTGGTGGTGGCTTTGGAGGGGGCATGAATATGGATGACATCTTTAGCCAATTTGGAGACATCTTCGGAGGTGCTTTTGGTGGCGGAGGAGGATTCAGTGGCTTTGGTGGCTTTGGTGGTGGTGGTCAGCGCCGTGTTAAGGGCAGTAATCTTCGCATACGCGTAAAGCTAAGCTTGGAAGAAGTTGCCAATGGAGTGGAAAAGAAAGTAAAAGTACGTCGCAAAATACAAGCAGACGGTGTTACCTACAAAACCTGTTCTACATGTGGTGGAAGGGGACAAGTAACTAAAATAACCAATACCATACTAGGACGAATGCAGACGGCTGCTGCCTGTAATGCATGTGGTGGAAGTGGACAACTGCTCGATAAAAAACCAAAAGATGCCGATGGGCAAGGACTAAAAGTTGCCGAGGAAACCGTTTCGATAAAAATACCGGCAGGTGTTGAAGATGGTATGCAACTGAAGGTAAGTGGCAAAGGGAACGAAGCACCAGGAAATGGAGTGGCAGGTGACTTGTTGGTCGCTATCGAAACCTTGGATCATAAAACCTTGAAACGTGAAGGCGACAACTTACATTACGACCTCTATATCAGCATTTCCGAAGCTGTTTTGGGTACATCAAAAGAAATCGATTCTGTAGGCGGTAAGGTGCGTATAAAATTAGAGTCTGGTATTCAATCAGGTAAGATTCTGCGGTTGCGCGGAAAGGGAATTTCTAGCTTAAATGGCTACGGGAGCGGTGATTTGCTGGTTCATGTGAATGTTTGGACTCCGAAAGAACTAAACAAGGAACAAAAGGAGTTTTTTGAACGCATGCAAGAAAACGAGAACTTTGAGCCCAAACCCGAGAAATCTGACAAGTCTTTCTTCGAAAAAGTGAAGGATATGTTCTCATAAATAGGCTCTTTCTAGAATTTAATCACTCATTTAAAATAAAAACGTATATTTGAAATTAGTATCAGGAAACTGGTACTAATTTTCTTTTTCATAGCAATTTTTTTCCCATCCTTAATTTTTTAAGGGTGGGTTTTGTTTTTCGAAACAAATTTGGCCATTCTGCCCAAAGGTTCAACTCGTTTCATCGTTTCAAGATTTCAGGTTTTCGTTATGATCGTAAAACCACCCTTTTAGCTATCTTTGGCAAAATTGCCTACATGAATTCAATTTTGGTCACTAACGAGGTCACCAAACACTTTGGCTCTTATACCGCCCTAAATAAGGTTTCGTTAGAAATCCCCAAAAATAGCATATACGGACTCCTTGGACCCAACGGAGCCGGCAAAACTACCTTGATCCGTATCATTAATCAAATTACCTTTCCAGATTCGGGTTCGGTAATTTTTGACGGTGAACCCTTGGCGCCACATCATATAGCGACTATAGGATACCTACCAGAGGAAAGGGGCTTATATAAGAGTATGAAGGTTGGGGAACAAGCTGTTTATCTAGCAAGACTAAAAGGCCTGTCGAAGTTAGAGGCAAAGAAAAGGCTCAAGTTTTGGTTCGACCGTTTGGATATTGGAGACTGGTGGAATAAAAAGATTCAAGAATTATCCAAGGGCATGGCCCAAAAGATCCAGTTTATAGTAACCGTATTGCACGAACCCAAACTATTAATATTCGATGAACCGTTTAGTGGTTTTGATCCGATCAATGCAAATCTTATCAAAGACGAAATACTGCGACTAAGGGATCAGGGCACGTCCATAATTTTTTCAACACATCGAATGGAATCAGTTGAGGAGTTGTGTGAATACATTGCACTGATTCATGAGTCGGAAAAAATCTTGGATGGCAAGCTAACCGATATAAAGAAAGAGTATAAGAATAATAGATTTGCCATTGGCTTGTCAACACCTCATGGGGAGACGTTGCAACAACAGTTATATTCGAAATTCGATGTGTCGGATTTTGATTTCAACCCAAACGAGAGTCAAATGAACTTTACAGTGCAGCTGCCTTCAGATGATTCGAAAGGGCTATTGCATTATTTGACCACCTTGGGAAATATCAACCATTTTGAGGAAAAGATACCTTCTGCCAACGAAATATTCATCAGAACCATTCAAAACAAAAGTATTCATGAGTAAGTTGCCTTTGATCATAAAGCGGGAGTACTTGGCCAAGGTGCGCAACAAATCATTCATCATAATGACTTTTTTGAGTCCGATATTAATGGTGGGAATGGTCGTATTGATTGCCTATCTGACCAGCTTGAACGACAGTGAAAAAAAGGCCGTTGCAGTCTTGAACGAAAGTAATTTTTTTACGGCAGATTTTACCACTACTGATGATGTTGCCTATTTTCGATTTTTCAATCTAGACTTACAGCAATCTAAAGATTCCGTTGAGCGTATGGGCTATTCTGGACTATTGCACATTCCTGATTCGGACTCCTTGGAAGCCGTGGCAAAAAATGCCTATTTCTACTCCAAAGATGCACCGAGTTCTATTTTGTTAGATAGGTTAGAATCTGTTTTTCAAGATCGTCTACGTGAAAAAAAGTTACATGACCTGGGCGTTTCCTCTCAAGATTTTGCGCGAGTAAAAAGTAAATTTGAGATCAACACGGCTACGTATAGCGGACAGCAGAATATAAAGGGAATAAATGAAATAAAAGCAGGTATTGGTGGTGCTTTTGGGTATCTTATTATGATGTTTATCATTATTTACGGTGGTTTTGTAATGCGCAGTGTCATCGAGGAAAAGACCAGCAGAATTATTGAGGTGATCATTTCCTCGGTGAAACCCTTTCAGCTGATGTTGGGAAAAATTATTGGTACGGCCATGGCCGGGGTTACCCAGTTCGCCATTTGGATAGTCTCCGCTGGCCTTTTGTTTGTGGTTGTGCTGTCTTTTCTTGATTTGGACATGGGAACCCTCACCGCTGGTCAAGATATGTTAAAGGGCGCTGCAGGTGAAATGGCGCCGTCGATTCCATCTGTAAGCAAAACGGTAAACCTTTACACCAATGAAGTGCTCAAGATTCCCTTTATGATGCTTGCCACCTTTTTCTTGATTTATTTTGTCTTAGGCTATCTGATTTATAGCTCAATTTATGCTGCGATAGGTGCGGCCGTGGACAATGAGACCGACACGCAACAGTTTATTTTTCCCATCATACTCCCCCTAATGTTGGCTATCTATGTTGGTTTCTTTTCTGTTTTTAGTAATCCCCATGGGCCAATTGCCGTTGGCTTCTCCCTTTTTCCATTAACTTCGCCTATAGTGATGATGATGAGATTGCCCGAAGGAATAGGTGAAGGTGGGGTGCCTCTTTGGGAAGTGCTTACTTCGATTACTTTGCTTATAGGTACTTTTATTGGAATCGTATGGTTGGCGGCAAAAATTTACCGCGTAGGTATTCTAATGTATGGTAAAAAGCCAAGCTATAAAGATCTATATAAATGGTTGAAATATTGAATCGCTAAAAATGGAAAATTTCGAGGATTTCATTTCGTCTGTCAAAGAGTTTCTTTCGTATAAAGTGCTTGATACCGAGACCATTCACATTACCATTGGTACTTTTCTAATTCTGATCGGAATTTTGTTTTTGGCCAACCTATTGCTAAAGATCATCAACCGAGTGCTCACCGCCAAACTGCCCGAAGAGGACAAGAACAAGTTCGTGAGCATTTTTTCATTTTTAAAATATCTCTTATATATCATCATTGTGGTGATGGTGCTTAGCGCTTCAGGTGTAAATCTTACCGTACTCTTAACGGCTTCAGCCGCGCTCTTTGTGGGTCTTGGATTTGCCCTACAGCATCTTTTTCAGGATATAATTTCCGGAGTATTGATTATTCTAGATCAATCACTTCATGTAGGAGACATTATCGAAGTTGACAATAAGGTGGGGCGTGTCTTCGAAATACGGTTGCGTACAACAAGGGCTTTGACCAGAGATGACAAGGTCATTGTTGTGCCGAACCATATGTTTCTGACCAACAGTATTTACAATTACACCCAAAACCACAATACCACACGCGAATTTGTAAAGGTAGGGGTGGCCTACGGAAGCGATGTTGAAAAGGTGACTCAGCTTTTGGTAGAGGCAGCGGATACACAACAGAAAATTCTAAAAAAACCTAAACCATTTGTGACGTTTGACGATTTCGGTGATTCCGCATTATTGTTTTCGTTGCACTTCTATATTACAGATAGTTATGGCGATCCTCGCATTAAAAGCGATATTCGCTACACGATTGAGGCCTCTTTTCGCAATAACGGTATTTCAATTCCGTTTCCACAGAGAGAGCTTCATCTTATTAAAAATCCGAAAAACGAATAGCTATCGCTCGCATTACTTCCGTTTCTGTATTCCTTTTTCTATTGCTAGCGGTAGGATACCTGAACATGTCATATGCACAGACACCAGATTTGGTACGTTTGGAGTACACGGTTATCCCGGAAAACGATTTTGGCATTCGCACAAACCGCTATCGTGCTCTTCTGAACGTTCCTATGAAATTGGCAAATAATGACTATTTCATTGCCGGGATGGAGTATAACAGGTATGAATTTGAAATTGAACGGGATCTTCCATTTTCAAGTGATAATTTTGAACGCTTGCATATCATTGATTTAAATCTCGGCTATACCTTTAAGATGAATCCAGATTGGCGTATCGTAGCTGTTTTGACACCCCGCATCTCCTCGAATATTGAACAAGGTTTAGATAATAATGATTTGCGACTCAACGCTTCAATGGTGTTTTGGAAAGAAGAGAAAGAACTCGAGAAACCGTATCGCCTAATTCTTGGCTTAAGTTATAATAGCGCAACTGGTCTTCCTTTTCCTTTACCGTTGATAAACTACTATAAGCGGTTCAAACCGAATTGGTCCTATACCTTGGGTATTCCGCGTTCAGACCTAAAATTTTATATAAACGACAAGCATGTCATACAAACGGCATTGTTTTTGGATGGGTATTACGTAAACATTCAAAAAGAAATTGCATTACCTGACAATAGATCGGGTGCATCAATTTCATTGTCTGCCTTTGTGGGAGCCTTAGGCTATCAATATAAATTCACCAAGGAAATAAGTGTCTATGCCTTGGCAGGTTATTCCATTTTGCAAGAAGGACTTATCCGAGACGGAGATAGAAACAGGGCATTTACCTTGAATGATGAGGGAAATTTTTATCTTAGAACAGGATTTAAAATTGGGATTTTTTAATCGATTTTCGTGAAGACAGAAATGAATAAAATAGAAGCATATGTCAAAAATATTGGTAATAGAGGATGAAGCCGCCATTCGAAGGGTATTGGTTAAAATACTTACCGAGGAGAACGAGGCGTACAGTGTAGAGGAGGCCGAAGATGGTCTTAAAGGCATCGAGACCATAAAAAACAACGACTATGATCTTGTCTTGTGCGATATCAAAATGCCCAAAATGGATGGTGTTGAGGTTTTAGAAGCAGCAAGAAAAATTAAACCTGAGATTCCATTTATCATGATATCCGGTCATGGAGACCTCGATACTGCAGTGAACACCATGCGTGCAGGGGCTTTTGATTATATTTCCAAACCGCCCGATTTAAATCGATTATTGACAACGGTTCGCAATGCATTGGATCGTAAAGAACTCGTGGTCGAGAACAAGATCTTAAAGAAAAAGGTCAGCAAGAATTATCAAATGATCGGGGAGAGTAAAGAAATAGCTTCAATCAAAGAGATTATTGAAAAAGTGGCCCCGACAGATGCCAGGGTTTTGATTACTGGTTCTAATGGTACCGGAAAAGAATTGGTAGCACATTGGGTTCATGAAAAAAGCCCACGAAGCAGCGCACCGTTTATTGAGGTAAATTGTGCTGCTATTCCCTCCGAATTGATAGAAAGCGAGTTGTTCGGTCATGTTAAAGGAGCTTTTACCTCCGCTGTAAAAGACCGTGCTGGTAAGTTCGAAGCGGCCAACAAGGGTACGATTTTCTTAGATGAAATAGGTGATATGAGTTTGTCGGCGCAAGCAAAGGTTTTGCGGGCGTTGCAAGAAAGCAAGATTTCACGGGTCGGTACCGACAAAGATATCAAAGTAGATGTTCGAGTCGTCGCTGCTACCAACAAAGACTTGAAAAAGGAAATTGCGGATGGTAAATTTCGAGAAGACCTTTACCATAGACTTGCTGTAATTTTGATCAAAGTACCTGCCTTGAACGATAGACGTGATGATATTCCGCTATTGATAGCTCACTTCGCCAAGAAAATTGCTTCTGAGCAGGGTATAGCCCCAAAGGTATTTTCGTCTGGTGCCGTAAAACTATTACAAGGGTATGATTGGACCGGTAATATTCGAGAATTGAGAAATGTGGTAGAACGATTAATAATTCTAGGAGGTCAAGAAGTGACTGATAGTGATGTGAAATCGTTCGCAAGTAAGTAATCTCACCGTTCACATCCGGTTTTAATTGATTCCAAAGCTTTTGCAGTTATTTCCTGAGTCCTAAGGTTATAATACTTCTTTGACTCCGAGAGCCCTTCTTTTAGAAGTTCCTGCTCACAAGAATTATAGATTTTTTCAGCAAATTCGGTTGCCTCTTTACAATTCACGGTTTGTACCACTTTATCCAAGGCTATTTGATACCTCTCAAGAGCGGTGTCGATGCGTTTCTTGTAGTCTAATGGCAAATCAACTTTAGATACAGAATTACCGTCGTCTTTTGAACCAGTGTTAATGGCCAGTAATTTCCCTGTTTTATTTCGGGTGTGTTCTTTATCATGAATTTTAAGGGCCTCAATACTGCTTTGTGCGTTTTCCAAAGCACGCTTTAAAAGTTCTTTAGCATCTTGTATATTACTGAGTTTAGTAGCTCTCTTTATAAGGTAGGCGCTTTCTTCTACACTGATCGATGCATATTCACATTTACAGTCGCCCATCTGCTTTTTTGACTTCTCGATGGCATTGAGTGCTTTAAATGCATAGTAGCGCACAAGATTTAGGTCGTCTTTGGCAAGAGCCTTTTCTGTCTGAGTCTTAACAAAATTAATGTTAGAGCCTGCGTACTCGCAAGCCGAGGTCGACTTAAAAGCAGAGAAGAAAAATAAAACCATGGCATAGCCAATAATTCGTAAGGTCTTCATGACAAGCATATTATATAGTAAAATTTGGGCATTTTACACTGTAAAGGTAGGTCAGGAAAGGGTTTCGGAAAGACTTTTTTCGATGGGTTACATCCAAAATAACACATATTGGTTCAATGGCTTTTTTCTAAGGTTAAATAGCTTAATTTTTTAACAATTAGTGCAGTTCAACGAGTAAAAAATTCTATATTTCCCTTATGGATAATTTGAAAAGCAGCTCCTATAGAGCAAACAAAGGCCTAAATTTAGTTGATTGCCCTACATTTGAGAATTTTGGGCTATCGGATAAAGAATTGAAAAAACAGCTTCAAAAAATTAGGAGAACCTTAGGAGAATTCCAGAATACACTCTATGCCCATGGCAAATACAGCGTGCTTATTTGTATTCAAGGAATGGATACTTCAGGGAAAGACAGCTTAATACGCGAGGTTTTTAAAGATTTTAATGCAAGCGGGGTTCAAGTGCATAGCTTTAAGGTTCCTACCGAATTGGAATTAAAGCACGACTATCTTTGGAGGCATTATATTGTGCTTCCCGCCAAAGGAATTTTTGGTGTATTCAATAGAACACATTATGAAAATGTTTTGGTCACCCGAGTGCATCCCGAATATATTTTGGGAGAACATATTCCAGGGGTTCATACGGTAGACGATATTGATCAAGAATTTTGGGACATGCGTTTTAAGCAAATCAGGAATTTCGAGCAACACCTTTCACAACATGGTACCTTGATCTTTAAATTCTTTTTGAACCTCTCCAAAGATGAACAAAGGCGAAGACTTTTGCGCAGATTAGAGCTACGCGAAAAGAATTGGAAGTTTTCCCCTGGGGATCTAAAGGAACGAAAACTGTGGGATAAATATCAAGAATGTTATGAGGAGGCGATTAATGAAACCTCAACTGAGACAGCCCCGTGGTATGTAGTTCCGGCAGACAATAAAAAGGCTGCGCGCGTTATTTTCGCTTCGATATTATTAGAGGAATTATCCAAGTATACCGATATCAAGGAACCAGAGCTTGAAGATAAGGTCAAGGCAAATTTGGATAGCTACAAACAACAATTGGAAAACGAATAAAAATGAAGAAACTAGCATTTATTTTATTGCTTATTTCGGGTCTGGCAAGGGCTCAAAACGAAGATGATAAACAGCTAAAAGCCATTTTCGATACTGCCCTTACCGAGGGTATGGCTTACGAATGGCTAAACCATTTGTCAAATCAAATCGGGGGTCGCCTGTCAGGATCGGTACAAGCCGAAATGGCCGTTGACTACACCAAAGCCCAGCTAGATGCCCTGGGTTTGGACAAGGTTTGGTTACAGCCGGTTATGGTGCCCAAATGGGTTAGGGGAGTGCCCGAATTCGCCTATATGGAAACAAGCCCTGGGGTCACTACCAATATGGACATCTGTGCCTTGGGTGGATCAGTGTCTACCCCTCTGGGCGGACTCAAAGCCAATGTTTTGGAAGTTCAGGGCATTGAAGAATTAGAGGCTTTGGGAAAGGAAAAAATAGCAGGCAAGATCGTATTTTTCAATCGCCCCATGAACGCAAAATTGATCAACACTTTTAAAGCGTATTCTGGCTGCGTAGATCAACGCGCAGTGGGTGCCACCGAAGCGGGCAAATATGGTGCCGTAGGCGTTATTGTTAGGTCTATGAACCTTCGATTGGACGATTATCCACATACGGGCAATATGCGCTATGGGGATGAACCGGTTAACGAGCGTATTCCTGCAGCGGCAATAAGTACCAATGGGGCCGAGTTGTTAAGCACTACCTTAAAATTGAACCCCGATACCCAGTTCTATTTTAAGCAAAACTGCAAGCAGTTCGATGATGTAAAGTCATTCAACGTAATTGGTGAAATTACCGGTAGTGAATATCCCGACGAAATTATGATCGTAGGGGGCCATTTAGATTCATGGGATCTCGGAGACGGCTCTCACGATGATGGTGCTGGTTGCGTGCAGAGTATGGATGTACTTAGAATTTTACAAAAATCGGGCTACAGACCAAAACGAACCCTGCGTGTTGTACTTTTTATGAATGAGGAAAATGGACTACGGGGGGGTAGAGAATATGCCAAGGTGGCCAAAGCGAACAATGAAAAACATGTATTTGCCCTAGAAAGTGATGCTGGAGGATTTTCACCCAGAGGTTTTTCTTTCGATGCCTCCGATGCCAATTTCGAAAAGGTAGCTCGGTGGAAAAAGTTGTTCGAACCCTATTTGGTACATTCATTTACCAAAGGTGGTAGTGGAGCCGATATAGGACCACTTAAAGATGAAGGTATCGTGTTGGCGGGTCTTAGACCAGATTCACAACGATATTTCGACCACCACCATGCTGCAAATGATACCTTCGAGCATGTAAATAAAAGGGAACTAGAACTTGGTGCAGCAGCCATGGCGAGTTTGGTGTTTCTTTTTGATAAGTATGGTGTAGAATAACGATCAAGGTCGTCTCAAGTAATTCAAACAGAAGAAGCAACAATTTCATACCTTTGCCGCTCATTTAAAAAGAGCATTATGCAAGAAGGTATCTACGCAAAATTCAAAACATCGAAAGGCGAAATATTGGTCAGGCTTACTTACGAACAAACCCCGGCAACAGTGGGTAACTTTGTGGCATTGGCTGAAGGAAATAAGAAAAATGATGTGAAGGGAGATGGTGAACCGTATTACAATGGCCTAAAGTTTCACCGGGTGATTCCTGATTTTATGATTCAAGGTGGTTGTCCGCAGGGTACAGGAACCGGGCATCCGGGCTATAAATTTGATGATGAATTTCATCCTGAACTCACTCATGATGGCCCTGGTATTCTATCTATGGCAAACTCCGGACCTGGAACTAACGGTAGCCAATTCTTTATTACGCACCTTGCCACCCCTTGGCTAGATAACAAACACACTGTTTTTGGAAAGGTTACTTCTGGTCAGGATATCGTTGATTCGATTGCCCAGGGCGATACCATCGATAGTTTAGAAATCGTTCGAGTAGGAACGCAAGCTGAAAAGTGGGATGCTTTGACCGCTTTTGAAAACCTTGAGGCCGACAAGGCGAAACGACTTGAGGAAGCGAGGGCGGCACAAACTGCGGCCATGAACAAGGTTGCTGCCGGTTTTGAAGAAACGGCTAGTGGGCTGAGATATAAAATTATTCAGAAAGGCGATGGTGTCAAAGCTGAAAAGGGCAGAGGCGTTTCTGTGCATTATGAAGGTTCCTTGTTGAACGGGCAGGTATTCGACTCCTCGTACAAAAGAAACGAACCAATCGATTTTCAATTGGGCGTTGGACAGGTGATTCCAGGATGGGACGAGGGCATCGCATTATTACAGGTCGGTGACAAGGCTCGATTCGCCATTCCCTCAGAACTGGCATACGGAGAAGCAGGTGCAGGCGGTGTTATACCGCCAAATGCAACTTTGATTTTCGATGTTGAACTAATGGGAGTGAATTAACAATTGTTTCATTCATATTTGTAAGACACATAATTATTTAGGAATAAGCTCCTACAAATAGAAAATCCCGCCTTAAGCGGGATTTTTTTTATTTAATGTAACCTCTATTTTTTTTGGGGGTCGTTTGCCTTGTCAACACTTAAAACCAAGAGGAGAAGGTTGACGATTACTAAGACCAATAGCACATTAAAAAAGGCCGTCATTGTTTTGTTTTGTTTAGAAAGTTTCTCACTTTAACTAATAACAATTCAACAAGGAAAAACCCTACTTAAACCAAGTTCGGTTTCTAAAATTTTTCAACCTCTTTTGCGCTATACCTCATTAAGACTATATTTAATAGTACGAGCGAGGCCAAAATGCTCAAAATATAAATCATAAAATAGTAATTTTCGGGGGGTAAAATCAAAGACTATATAAATAAAAACGCCATTTATTGCGATATAGTGCTCTAACTTTGGTTAAAATTATCAAAAATACAATTGTAGTTTCTGTTTTTTGAAAGTAAGTTGTCTTCAAATAAGTTGGCCTTAAAAACGAATTTATTCCTTGGGTAAAATCAAAATATTTTTGATATACAAAATTGTCGTAAGGTCAATAATAATAATGTATTCAATGAAATTTTGACGTTCAGAATTCGATATGATTCTTGAGAATGAAACCGTGACTAATCTAGACTTATTAACAATTTGAATAAAGTTTTTGCAATAGGCCACAAAAAAACCTCGACAATGTCGAGGCTTTGTATAAAAAAAGTTTGTGCGTACCTAGTCTACTACTTTCACATTTACCGCGTTTAGTCCTTTTTTACCTTGTTGTAGTTCAAATTCTACAACATCACCTTCGCGAATTTCGTCGATTAAACCAGAAATGTGTACAAAGTGATCTTCGCTTGAACCGTCTTCAGTGATAAAGCCATAGCCTTTAGAATCATTGAAGAATTTTACTGTTCCTTTACTCATAATAAAAAATTAAAAATTAAATTAAAGCTCAAAGATAGTGTTAATATCTTTAAACTATGTTATTTTGAGATTAATATTAAGCATATACCATGCCAACTTAAGTCCCTTTGTACCAAAGAACTAAATAAATTTAAGAAATAGCATATATGACAGATGAAAGCCTTGAAAAACTAAAGTATCCCATTGGGCATTTTGAAAAACCAGATCTAATTGACCAGGCTCAAATTGAACAATGGATAGGTACATTGGAAAGCTTGCCTAGTAGACTAAAGAATTTAACCTCGGAGCTCACTACAGAACAGTTGGAGACTACTTACCGTCCAGAAGGGTGGACGGTTAGACAACTGCTTCATCATATTTCCGATAGCCACCATAATAGTTATGTGCGTTTTAAATGGGCTTTGACCGAAGATACACCTGTTATCAAAGCCTATGATGAAAAAGGATGGGCACGTCTTTTTGATAGCCAAAATGCGCCTATCGCTATTTCCTTAGATCATTTGGCAGCCGTTCATGCCAAATTGGTCTATTTATTGAAAGGCCTTTCGCCCGAACAACTTAAGCGTACTTTTATCCACCCTGTTGGTAGTTTAGAATCGACCTTGGAAGAGAATATTGGTAAGTATGCCTGGCATAGTAACCACCATTATGCCCATATCGAAGGTTTATTGAAAAGAAGGGGTTGGATGTAGACTGAATAATTGGGAATCTATTTTGATTAGCTTTCTATAACCATTTGATATTACATCCTATACTCGGTTTTTGAACGGCTATGTTCTGTTCGCCATTGAGGAGTGCATCCATGGCTCCTTGCAGATCGCTTCCGTTTGGCGAAAGACCGTTGCCTGGTCTAGAGTCATCCAACTGGCCTCGATAGGTCAGTATTAACGTATCGTCGAACAAATAGAAATCAGGGGTACATGCCGCATCGTAAGCTCTGGCAATTTCTTGGGTCTCGTCGTACAAATATGGAAAAGGATAGCCCTCTTCAGTGGCCTTAATTTTCATTAAATGAGGTGCGTCTTGGGGATAATTCACAATATCATTGCTAGAAATTGCAATAAATTTTACGCCCTTCTTTTGATAAGACTCTGCTAAGTTTACCAAGGTAGAGTTCACATGTATCACAAATGGGCAATGATTGCAAATAAACATAATTACTGTGCCCCGTTTACCCTTCAGCTCATCTAAAGACATCATCTTCTCGGTAACGGTGTCCCTAAGCCTAAAATTAGGTGCGGCGGTGCCTAAAGGCAGCATATTACTTGGGGTCATGGCCATATCTTACTATTTAATTTTAGCTCACTAAAGATAAAAGGTTTTGGCGTTTCTTGTTCTTCCCAAATGCTATTTTTAACTTCATCCCCTTTGATATAATAAATTTAAGTACCAAGCTTGACCGATACCCTAGTTGATACTGTTCAGTTAAATTTTGATGCCGATGCCCAATGGATATTGAACGTTGTACTCGCTTTTGTCATGTTCGGTATCGCTTTGGAGATTTCCATTAATGATTTTAAAGCGGTATTTCGAAATCCAAAGTCCATTTTTGCAGGCGTCCTTAGTCAATTCTTGTTGCTGCCTACTTTGACATTTTTATTCGTTCTTTTAGTTAGACCTATGCCTAGTATTGCCCTAGGTATGTTCTTGGTGGCTTCCTGTCCTGGAGGCAATGTATCTAATTTCATGACCCATATCGCCAAAGGAAATACGGCCTTATCGGTAAGCCTTACCGCTGTGGCTACCCTATTTTCTGTAATTATGACACCTTTGAACCTGCAACTGTTGGGAGCTAGTTATGAACCAACATCACATATTCTAAACGCAATTTCAGTTTCGCCATTAGATATGGTACAACTGGTAGCCTTGCTATTGGGGTTGCCTTTGGTTTTCGGGATGCTATTGCACCACAAATTTCCGGCTACGGCTAGGCAAATGGCCAAGATAATTAAAGCGATTTCCTTAGTGTTTTTCGTGCTGCTGATTTTATTTGCATTGTATAATAACAGGGAAATATTTATGGAATATGTTTTCTATGTATTTTGGCTGGTATTGGCGCATAACATTTTGGCCCTGACGACCGGTTTCTCGGTTGCCAGATTGATCGGTCTACCTAATAAAGATGTCCGTTCCATTACCATTGAAACCGGAATCCAAAATTCTGGTCTAGGGCTTATCCTTGTTTTCGCATTTTTTGAAGGTTTGGGTGGTATGGCCTTGATTGCAGCTTTTTGGGGCATTTGGCACCTAGTTTCCGGCTTGTTGCTTTCTGGGTATTGGAGCCAAAAACCGGTTTGATATATATATAGTTCAATTGAAGAATATAGGGTACAACATACTTAAGTATTGGATAAAATATAGCCTGTATGGCTATTTCGGTACTATAAGAATAAACGGTAAGGAAAAAGTGCCCAAAAACAAACCCGTGTTGTTTTTGTCCAATCATCAAAATGCGCTGCTCGATGTGCTTTTAATCGGTGTGGATTGCAATCGGAAGCCTTGGTTTCTTACACGATCGGATGTATTCAAAAGGCCGTGGCTAAAACGATTTTTCGATTATTTACAAATGATACCCATTTACCGTATACGTGACGGCCGCAGTTCTTTGAAGAACAACGATCTAGTATTTAAAAAATGTGCCGAACTTTTAAGAAACAAGGAGGCCATTTTAATGTTCCCAGAAGCAAACCATAATCTGAAACGTAGGGTACGACCACTGAGCAAAGGCTTTACAAGAATTTTATTCGGAACCTTGGATACCTATCCCCAATTAGATATTCAGTTAGTGCCTGTAGGATTGAATTATAAGGACGCAGAAGGTTTTCCGGATCGAGTGGGCATTAATTTTGGAGCCCCTATTGCAGTTAAAGACCTATACAATAAAGATGATGTGCACTATTCCACAAAGCGAGTTAAGATAGCTGTAGCGGATAGTTTAAAAAAATTGACAACCCATATAGAGGATGAAGAAAATTACGAACATATTATTTCGCGTTTGGATGCCGCGGGAACAGATTTTCTTAAGCCCGACCTTGTGAACAAAAAGCTGGCGCAAATGAATTTTCATAATAGGGTCCAAGAAAGCAGACCCAAGCCCAATATTATGGGCCTATTCTTTAAATTCGTATTTACCCTTTTGAATTTGCCCGTAGTTCTATTATGGCGTTTCGGACTAAAACCGAAGGTTTGGGAGCCAGAATTTACGGGAACTTTGCGCTTCGGTTATGCCCTTTTGACTAGTGGAATATATTGCGCAGTGGTATTTGGAACCTTGGCTCTTCTCTACAGTTCTGCCATAGGTCTATACGCAATAGTATGCCTTCTAGCATTTAATTTGGCTTATGTAAAACTCGCTTGATTCTTTTGTTGAAGGACTACATACTTCCGCCAAAAAAGATTGCGTTCATCAACAATTTATTCGTGCCATACCAAAAAGCCCTGAAATTCGTATTGTCTGTAAAACCGATAACCCGGCCCTTACCGCTTCTTTGAATTTGTACGGGTACGCTACCTTTAATAAGTTTTAGGTTTTCTTCAGAGATATAACCACTTAGTAAGGGAGCATTGGTATATGTAATTGGGTTATTATAACTGTTCTTGTTTGGCTTAATGTAAATATTGGTATTACGAAACATGGCCAAATTATCATTTTTATAACCAAAATTAATCGGGTGCGACCTGTCTAATTTGGTATCGAAGATAGCCCCGCCAGTTACTTGTGCTCCATTGAAATCTTGCCTTTGTTCAAAGGAAATGTTTTTGGCAATCAAGGTATCTTTTTTAAATTTCAATTTCAGCAAATCATTTTTCGAGAACCATTCAACCGTATTTCTATATCCAATAAGGGTGCCTCCATTTTTGACCCATTCTTTAAGCTTGTCAACTCCTGCTTTGTTTATCATTCTGGCCTGGGAACTTGGGATTATGATATCCGTATATTGGCTAATATCTGCACGATTAAAATAGTCCGAGTCGATTTTGGTTAATTTCATATCATAACGGGTATCAAATAAATGCCAAATTTCCCCGGCATCATAAGAACGCACACCATTACCGACCAAAATGGCTACCTTCTGTTTTCTTACAGGATCGAAATCGTTGCTTCCCAGGTCAATGCCCTTGGTCAATCCTGTCGAAACGCCGGTAATCTGTAGCCTGCTCTCTTGGGCCACCTTACTTAAAAACTCGTATAGCGCTTTGGCGTCCAATTCCTGATTTTGAACTGGAACCATAATGGTGCCATAATCGTAGGTTTTACCTTCGAGGGAAAAAGGAGATTTGGCAAACTTTGCCCGAATGCCTTTGTTCAGAATAGTATTTAAGGCCTTGGGTGTATAATATTCATGCCATTCAAAAAGGTAGGCATAGTTACTTTGCGAATCAACTCCACCACCCAGTTCTTTTAATTCAATTACCTCTTGCCCTGCATTCGCAAGCGATCCTAACTCCCCGTAATCTACATTAAAGGCCAATGGAAAGGTCCATGCAGAAACATCATAAAAGAGACTATCGGTAAAGGTGGTTCGTTTTTCGAACATGGCCTTGATCAAGCGGGGATTCTTTTGATTCATAGGTACCACATAGCTTTTTCCTTTTTCATATCGCTTCCCGCCAAGTGTGGCGTCATTTGCAAGTTCATGAAATTTGATACCGTGCCGACTAAGAATCTCCGCTAAATGCCAAGTCTTGGAGGCATCTTTACGATCTCCAAAAACGATTGCCTTAGTTTTACTTTTGGCACCTTCGTTTCGCAATGACGTATAATAATCGCGTTGAAATTTAAGAATTTTGGCACGCATGTTCTTTGCCGCCTCGACGGTCGAAAGTGCTGCAGTGAATTGATTGCGAATGGTAAAGGGAAAGGTCAGCGTACCATTTTCACTCTCCTGTATATGCCCACGTGAACTACCTTGTTCAAATAGAATCCCAATACTGCCATTTACATCAGGGAAAGTAGACCCTTTTCCATAGTAGTAGTCGTCATAACCTTCTTCCGAATAGTAAAGCGACCCAATTTTATTAAGGGCTTTGGCATGATAGGTGCCAATTTCCGCTGTAATCTGCTGATTCAATTTCGGGGTCAGGGGATGTACACGAGTCGGTTCACCCGGCTGAAAGAAAAAGGTCGAATTTGTTCCCATTTCATGATGGTCAGTTAAAATATTCGGCAACCATTTGTGAAAGCTCTTAATGCGAGCTCTACTTTCGGGGAGCTGAACGGGCAGCCAATCCCTGTTCATGTCGAACCAATAGTGATTTGTTCTACCACCGGGCCAAACCTCATGGTATTCACGTTCGTTGGTATCCGAATTAAGATTGATGCTCTTATTGGTATTGGCCCAATATGCGAAACGTTGCAGTCCATCCGGATTAAAGGAAGGGTCCATTAAAATGACCATATCATTCAACATCGTTTCGATTTCCGGCCCTTGGGCGGCTGCCAAATAGTACGCATAGGCTAGGCCCGCATTAGATCCACTTGGTTCGTTTCCATGAATCGAAAATCCTTGATAGACTATAATTGGCATTGAATCTAGATTCAAAGAATTGCTCCCACTTTCAGTGAGCGCGATATGATCTTGCCTAATCTTGTCGATTTGTTGATGGTTTTTTGGTGTCGTAATCGTAAGCAATAAAATTGGTCTTCCTTCAAATGTTTCACCTCTATTTTCAATAGTGATTCGATCACTCGCATTCGCCAAGGTCTGCATATAGAACATAAGCTTGTCATGAGTTACATGCCATTCACCTACTTCATGGCCTATTACCGATTCCGGGGTGGGTATCGCACTATCGTAGGTTACGCCTTGTGGTAAATAATAATCGAGGGTAAGCGGGCCTTGAGCTACGCTAAAAAGGCCAAGGGCAAATACAAAGGGAAGTACAAATTTTTTCATGCTGTTCTTTGGTTTAGTCAATCTTTAAATATAAAAAAACGACCCGTAAAAAGGTCGTTTTAAAATAAGTTTATATGAACTTTAGCTAGATATCATCAAAGTCAACATCAGTGAAGCTATCTGTGGCAGCTGCCTTTTCAGCATCTGCAGCATCTACAGGCGCGATGTCATCTTCTTTCTTATAATCCTTTTGATGTCTATCCGAAATTACCTCAGTACCTTTTTCGGCAATAATGAAATCCATCATTTCGGTAAAGTGCTCCTTAAACGCATCAAAATCTTCTTTGTACAGATATATTTTGTGCTTTTTATAATGGAAAGAACCATCGTCATGCGTAAATTTCTTGCTCTCAGTAATGGTTAAATAATAATCCCCGGCCTTGGTACTTCTTACATCGAAGAAGTATGTTCTTCTGCCTGCTCTTAAAACTTTGGAATGTATTTCTTCCTGATCCTCGTGATATTTCTCCCCCATGATTAGTGTACTGTTGTAGTTTTCGAATTGGTTGTATTACCAAAAATGAAAAAAAAAAGCCTTACGGACAACAAATTTCTAGTTTTCTTTCTCTGATAGTTGATTCAAATAGAGTTCTTTATAGTACCCCTCTTGGTTGTTCAATTCTTCGTGAGTTCCTTGTTGCAGTAGTTCGCCTTCCTCCAAAACCAAAATCTTATCTGCATTTTTTGCCGATGATACCCTGTGGCTGACGATCAGCGTAGTTCGATTTTCAGAAGCTTGTTTTAAATTGTTCAAAATCTCTTCTTCGGTTTCTGTATCAACGGCAGAGAGACAATCATCAAAAAGATACACCTGCGGATCTTTAAGCAAGGCGCGAGCTATAGATACCCTTTGCTTTTGTCCTCCACTTAGCGTAATGCCCCGTTCGCCCAGAACCGTGTCGTACTTTTTGGAAAAACCCAAAATGTTATCGTGCACCACGGCGTTTTTGGCCACTTGTACCACTTCGTCCTGACTGGCATCGTTCTTTCCAAATCGAATATTATTGCCGATGGTATCAGAGAACAAGAAGGCATCCTGTGGCACGGTTCCGATATGCTTACGAAGACTAAATAAGTTGAGCTGCTTAATTGGCACATCATCAACTAAGATTTCACCAGAGCTTACATCGTATAGGCGGGTAATCAATTCTAAGATCGTGGATTTGCCAGAACCTGTTTTTCCTAAAATGGCCACCGTTTCACCATCATGTATGGTAAAGGAAAGGTTTTTTAATGCAGTAATTTCGGTATCATCGTAGGTAAAGGTAACATCGCGAAATTCTATTTTACCTTGTATTGGTGTAGGTTCCGGTACCAGATTTTCAATATCCGGTGTTTCTTTAAGAAATTCATTGATTCGTTTTTGGGAGGCCTCTGCGCGCTGCACAATAGATGTTAGCCATCCTACGATAGCAACGGGCCAGGAAAGCATATTTACATAGAGGATAAACTCAAATATTATCCCTACAGAAGCTATTTCTCCTGCCATGTACTGTTTACCGCCGATATAAATCACAAAGAGATTACTTACACCGATTAATAAAACCATTAACGGAAAGAACCAGGCCTCGACCTTGGCCAAGTTTACACTTTTATCTTTGCCCTCATTGGCCAAATTGGTGAGCTCAGAATTAGTACTCGGTTCTAAGCCATACGCTTTTATAACAGCAACGCCCGAAAATGATTCTTGTGTGAAAGTGGAAAGCACCGACAGAAATTCCTGAACTTTGGTACTGCGCTTATGAATTACTTTACTGATCTTGTAGATTAAAAATGAAAGAATGGGAAAGGGCAGAATAGCATATAACGCTAGAGTAGGAGCCTTAATAAACATCAACGGAATAAGACAGGCAAAAAGAGTAAGTGCGTTCATACCATACATTATGGCAGGCCCCGCATACATGCGCACTTGGTTCACGTCTTCGCTAATACGATTCATAAGGTCCCCGGTACGATTTTTTTTATAAAAATCTAGGTTCAAGCGTTGGTAATGATCAAACACCTCGTTCTTTAAATCGAACTCAATATATCGGGAAACATTGATAATGGTTTGTCGCATTAAAAAGGTAAAAATCCCCGAAAGCAATGCCGTACCAAGGATAATAAGAATATATTTTAGGGCCAATTCACGAAGTTCCAGGGCCAAAATTTGGCCTCCTGCAAAATCCTCGATCAGTGCAACAAGCTTGTTGACATATGAGGGCATTACCAATGAAAATATGCGGGCAATTACAGTGATAACGACCCCAAGGAGCATTTTTAACCAGTATTTTCTAAAGTACTTGTTGAGGTGTTTTAACTCTTTCATGTAGTAATAGGACAGGTTTGCAAAGATAGGGGCGTAGGGCCTACTTTACAAGTTGAAACCAATGTACAATGTAATCATATATTCATTTGGACGACGATTTTTTGGTTACAATTGATCATGTTATGCGTGGTTATGAAAAATAGATTCTTATTTTTGCGACCTCAATGGAAAGACCGAATCGGCAAAAAGTTCTTTAGCATGTTAACAAGAAGGCATATCAGGGTTAAAGTAATGCAATGCATTTATGCTATCACGCATTCAAAGGATGAGTCTTTAGAGCAGCAGGAAGATTTCTTGGTTAGTAGTATCGAGAATATGTACGCTCTTTATTTGCTGATTTTGAGTCTGCTTATCGAGATACATGGGCACGCCAGAAGTCAAGTAGCACTATCTTCTAAAAAATACCTTGCCAACAGTTCTGATTTGTATGCTGATAAGGAAAAATTTCTGAACAACCAGTTGCTGCAACAACTTGCTGGCAACAAATTGCTGAAGGCCCAATTCGAAAAGCGAAAACTTAAGAATTGGTATTTGAACGATGAGTATGTAAAGCTGCTTTACAAGGAAATTGTTGAGAGCGATCGTTACCACACCTACATGCTTTCTGCTGTTACGAGTTACGAGGAGGACAGAACATTGCTTATAGATCTCTATAGAGAGGTTATCGCACCGAACGAAAAAATCTATGATTATTTTGAGGATAATCAATTGACATGGTTAGATGATCTGCCCATAGTAAACACCTTTTTCCTCAAACATTTAAAGAAGGCGAATGAGAACAGGCCAGAATCGTTCTTTTTACCAAATTTGCTAAAAGATGATGAGGATATGGTTTTTGCACGGGAATTATTGACCAAAACGCTGTCGAACAATACGAATCTGGAAAAGGAAATCGAAGGAAAAACACCGAATTGGGACAAAGATAGGATTGCTGACATAGATGGAATACTGTTAAAAATGGGAATTTGTGAATTACTAAATTTCCCTACAATCCCCGAAAAGGTTACGATTAACGAGTTTTTAGAGATTGCCAAGGAATATTCTACACCAAAAAGTAGCACTTTTATAAACGGAATTCTCGATAAACTCGTTAAAGAGTATAGGGCGAACGGAAAGTTGAACAAAACTGGCCGTGGCCTGTTATAAATTAATTATTTAATTTTGTTCTAACTAAAAACAACAATTATCATGAAAAAAGTACTTTTAGCATGTAGCGCCTTAGCACTGTTAAGTTTTGTTGGCTGTAAAGAAAACGCAGCAAGTAAAGTGAATACCGCAAATGTAGCCGTGGCTGCCGAAAGGGATGCTGCTGCAAAACAAATTCCCGTGATGACATTCGATAAAACTGAGCATGATTTTGGTACTATCGAACAAAACGCACCTCAGGAAACTATTTTTTCATTCACGAATACAGGAAATGCACCATTGATTATCACCGATGCAAAAAGTACCTGTGGTTGTACTGTTCCAAAAAAACCTGAAGCTCCTGTTCAACCAGGTGAAAAAGGGGAACTTCTGGTGAAGTTTAATGGTCAAGGCCAGAATCAAGTTCAGAAGACCATAACGGTTACGGCAAATACTGAAAAAGGACAAGAGTTTTTGAAAATCAAAGCTTTTGTAAACCCTAAGAATGTTGGCCCGCAGGCAGTTGGTCCTGTAGCAAACTAGTATAACGATTAGAACACGATAGGTTTATGGGAGATATTGGGCAGTTTTTGCCAATGATTTTAATTTTTGTGGTTGCGTATTTCTTTATGATTCGCCCACAAATGAAGCGGCAAAAAGATGAGCGTAAATTCGGCGCCGAACTGAAAAGAGGTGATCGGGTAATCACGAAAAGTGGGTTACATGGTAAGATCATGGAGTTGAGCGACAAGGATAATTCTTGTGTTCTTGAAACCATGGCCGGCAAACTAAAATTTGATCGCTCGGCCATTTCAATGGAAATGAGCAAAAAACTCAATGCACCAGTAGATAAAAAATAGGCGCTATCTATTTTGAATAACAAAAGGGTCTCGATGCTGTCGAGACCCTTTTTTTGGTACCTGTTCTCAGGCTTTAGTTACCTGTACATATCATTCAATCCCTTGCCCTCCGCAATCATTGGTACTATTTTTTGCAGGCGCGAATTTTTGGTCTTTTCCTGTTTTGCGCTTGCGATGTATTCACAGTAGTCTCTTCGTTTAGCATCGGTCAGTGTATTGAAGACTGCCTTTAAAGCGCTATCTCTGTCAAAGACCTCTTCTAGCTCTGGAGGCACAAATACCGTAACTTTGCCTTTCTTTTTCGGCATCAGCTTTATTCCCTTTCGTTCATTTTCAATAGCTTCGTTTATATAGGCAGCTACTTTTTTAGTATCTATGTCATCTTCCAAATAGAATTTCCAATGCCGCATGGCCTGAGTTTTGCCCTCTTGGGCATTCTCCAATACGTTTTCTGTATCCGAAAGGAAAACACCTTTAAAGAACCAAATGCCACAGTGTTTTTTGAATTTACAAATGGAAAGTACGTTTTTACCATTTATCATATAAGTAGGAAACATCCATTTATAGGTCTCTTCGAGATTGCTTTTAAGTGCCAAATCCCTAAGAATCGAAACGCTTTTTTTAAAAGGATGTTCTTCCTCAAAATAGGCCGCGACCTTTTCCGCTTTATCCATGATTGTCGAATTAAGTTTCAAAAAAAGTTTATGTACGGAGGAAACTAAAGATAACCAATTCGGCTAATAATTTCAACTAGTGGGGTTTTGCGGCGAGCTCACATATCTTTACAATTACTTCAACCGCTTTTTGCATACTTTCTACGGGCACATACTCGTATTTGCCGTGAAAATTATGTCCGCCAGCAAAAATATTGGGGCAGGGCAGTCCCATAAAGCTCAATTGTGAACCATCGGTACCACCACGAATAGGTTTAATGATCGGTTGTACCCCCACAGCCTCCATTGCCTCTTTTGCCAGTTCAACGATGTGCATTACCGGCTCTACCTTTTCGCGCATATTATAGTATTGGTCTTTTACCTCTATTGCGATACAGTTGTCGTAGAGAGAGTTTAGCTTATCGGTAATGTCTAGTAACAATTGTTTGCGTTTCTCGAACTGTTCACGATCATGGTCCCTGATGATAAGCTCAAACTCTGCATATTCGATACTGCCCTGCATATGATGAATATGAAAAAAACCCTCTCTATTGGAGGTGTTTTGAGGGGTTTCTTCTATTGGGAGCACCCACATGAATTCGTTTGCGATACTTACGGCGTTCACCATTTTTCCTTTGGCATAACCAGGATGAACACTTTTGCCTTTTATGGTGACCTTTGCAGAGGCGGCATTAAAATTTTCGTATTCAAGCTCGCCTACTTGGCTCCCATCCATAGTATAGGCCCAATTGGCTCCGAATTTTTCCACATCGAACTTATGGGCCCCACGTCCGATTTCTTCATCTGGGTTAAAGCCTACCCTGATTTTTCCATGTTTAATTTCAGGATGCTGAATAAGGTACTCCATTGCGGTAACAATTTCGGTAATTCCGGCTTTGTCATCAGCGCCTAAAAGTGTAGTGCCATCTGTAGTTATTAGCGTTTGCCCTTCGTACTGTAACAAGTCGTCAAAATAATACGGGGAGAGGACCACTTTTTCCGCTACATTCAAAACAATATCACCACCGTCATAATCAGGTATGATTTTCGGGTTTACGTTCGAGCCCGAAAAGTCTGGTGAGGTATCAATATGCGAAATAAAGCCTATTACCGGTACATCTTCCTCTACATTACTGGGTAAGGTTGCCATGATATATGCATTATCGTCAATAGTGACGTCTTGCATGCCAATGCGTGTAAGCTCATCGACCAATAAATCTGCCAATTGCCACTGTTTTTCGGTACTTGGGGTGGTTTCTGAATTAGGATCACTTTGGGTATCTATCTTTACATAGCTTAGAAAACGGTCGATAATATGCTGCATCGATATAATTTTTAGATAAAAATACAGTTTATATAACAACCATTATAGTAGTTTTCAAGTCATGTATACAACTATTCGAAAATCAGTTTTCCCGCTTGTACTATCACTATTTGTTTCTTCATTTATAATTGCTCAAGAGTGCACCTTGGATATCGGGGGTAAGAATGGCACTATGGTGATCGATATTTTTCAGCTGAATGAGAAGCAACAAACCGTAATGGAGGAGCTTCGCGGCGAATTGGAAATTACCACAAAGAGTTTAGAGGATGAGATTCAAAAGTTATTCGCCTCACATCCACAAGGTACCGAGGCCGAATTAATTACGCTAAGTGATAAGTATAAAATTCTTAAAGAAAAATTGGTCAGCGCCTCAAGGGAGAGTGATAAAAAACTACTGGAAACGTTCAATCAAAAACAATATGAGCGTTATAAAAGTCTTTGTTATGAAGCTGTACGTGAGCCCATAAAAATCACCCCTATTTCGTACAAGGATAGCGATACTCCCGAGTAATTAACCCAAGCTGTTGATAAAATCGGCTGAGATAGGAGAAATACTGACATTCTGTTCGTATTTTTGCCGAAACTTCTTCAACTTTTCATGTACAAATTCGTTCTTAGGCCTCTTTTATTTTTTTTAGACCCGGAAAGAGTGCATCATTTGAGTTTTTGGGGAATTAAATTCCTTTCTAAACTTGGTTTTTCAAAGTTATTCAGAAACATCTGCGTTGTTGAAGACACGCGCCTAGAGCGCGAAGTTTTTGGCCTAAAATTTCCAAACCCCGTTGGTCTTGCCGCTGGCTTTGATAAAGATGCAAAATTGTATAACGAGTTGAGCGATTTTGGATTCGGATTTATCGAAATCGGAACACTGACTCCTAAACCTCAAGAAGGAAACCCCAAAAGACGTTTGTTTAGACTAAAACCCGATCAGGCGATTATCAACAGAATGGGCTTTAATAATAAAGGTGTTTTCGATGCCGTCGAAAGGTTGAAAAAGAAACATCGAGTTCTAATTGGGGGAAATATCGGAAAGAACAAGATTACCCCCAATGCCGATGCCAAAAAAGATTACCTCATCTGTTTCGATGCATTGTTCGAACATGTAGACTATTTCGTTGTGAATGTAAGTTCTCCCAACACCCCTGGACTTCGAGAATTACAAGATAAAGAACCCTTAACTGAATTGCTCCAGGAACTCAAGCGAGAAAATACCAAAATTGCTCAAAAAATAAGGAGCAAAGAAAAGCCCATTCTATTAAAAATCGCACCAGATTTGACCGACGATCAGTTGCTAGACATTATTACAATTGTTGCCGATACCAAAATAGATGGGGTTATCGCTACGAATACCACCATTTCAAGGGATAACCTAAAATCATCACTGGTTCATACCGAGGAAAGAGGGGGGCTGAGCGGAAAACCGCTGCGCGCTAGAAGTACCGAAGTCATTCGATTTCTTTCGGAAAAAAGTAAAAAGGCCTTTCCAATAATAGGGGTAGGCGGCATTCATGGTCCAGAGGAGGCACTGGAAAAGTTGGAAGCCGGAGCGGACCTTGTTCAGATATGGACAGGTTTCGTTTATGAGGGCCCAGGTTTAATCAAGCGCATTAACAATGCAATCCTTGCTCAGACTTAACCATATCTTCTTAAGTAATTAGATACTTCTAATTTGTGGCCCAATAATCTACTACCAATACATCGGCTATATGCCCTTCTAGTAGGGCCACAAAAGCTTGATGGTCAGGATTGGGGAGATAGGCCGCACGATCTTCCTCACTTTTAAAGGTGATGAAGAAACAATGGGTGAAGCCTTTGTCTAGCCCCTCTGGACTGTTATTTAATCCCCATTCATAGGCGTGAATCTCGGGTATTTTCGATGGTAAAGCCTTAAAGGCTTGTTCAATTTCATTGATTTTTTGGGTTGAGGTGCTATCATTGAATTTAAAAAGCACCATATGGCGCAGCACACTATCCTGGTGTACAGTGATCATATCTTCTTTGGTTTCGGTTAGATCGTTCCAATTTGCGGAAATAAGTGTCAAAGAGGAAAGGCTTAAAAACAATACTAGGGCAATGTGGGAGATTTTCATGGCAACAAGTTTTTGGAAAGGTATGAAAATAGCTTTGATGGTTAAAGGAATTTGTAATTTGCTTGTTTAATTCGTTTAGAATTATACTGATGAATTACGAAACCTTATATCTATTTACTATGGCCACGGCTTCACTGGCCATTTTTCCTGGGCCAGACAATATTTACGTCCTTACCCAAAGCATCGCGAATGGAAAAAAATACGGATTGGCCACTGTAGCCGGACTCATTTCTGGCTGTCTCGTTCATACGACCTTGCTTGCTTTTGGAGTTTCTGCCCTGATCAAAACCCAAGAGAATGTTTATTTTGGAATCAAAGTTTTTGGTGCACTTTATTTGTTGTACCTAGCCTATCAGGTGTGGCGGAGCGATTCGACGGTTTCACTTTCTTCTGAACCGACTCCAAGAAAAGGTCTCCTAAAATTGTATAAACAGGGTTTTATCATGAATGTGCTAAACCCTAAGGTGACGATTTTTTTTCTGGCCTTTTTTCCGGGCTTCCTTTTTAGTGATACCCTCGATACCATTATCCAATTTTATGTGCTAGGATTATTATTCATGCTAATCTCTGGAATTATTTTTAGTGCTATTGCACTATTGGCAGGGAACATTTCGACCTATATCAAAAAGAATGGCCAAGTGGGTTTTATGCTTAAATGGGTTCAGATTCTTGTTTTTATAGGCCTTGCCGCTTACCTCGTACTATCGGATAAATAGTAGTAATTTTACATCGGTTATTCAGCTAGTTTACATGCCTCAGAACGTCAAAATAATCGAATGCCCAAGAGATGCCATGCAAGGCATCAAGACCTTTATTCCTACCTCCGAAAAGGTACGTTATATTCAATCCCTTTTGGGATGTGGTTTCGATACGATTGATTTTGGGAGTTTCGTTTCTCCTAAGGCGATACCCCAAATGATCGATACGGCCAATGTGTTGGCCCAACTTGATTTATCGGAGACCCAGAGTAAACTTCTTGCGATTGTCGCCAATGTACGGGGCGCAAAGGATGCCTGTATGCATGAGCAAATTGATTATCTAGGCTACCCGTTTTCAATTTCTGAGAATTTCCAAATGCGAAATACACATAAGACCATAGAACAATCTGTTGCTACCCTTCAGGAGATTTTGAATTTGGCCGACGCAAATGGGAAAGAGGTCGTCACCTATATTTCAATGGGTTTCGGAAATCCGTATGGTGATCCTTGGAATGTCGAAATCGTAGGAGAGTGGACCGAGAAGTTGGCAACAATGGGTGCACGTATCCTTTCACTTTCAGATACCGTGGGAACATCTACGCCAGAGGTTATCGATTATCTATTCTCAAACTTGATACCGAAATATCCCAAAATCGAGTTTGGGGCACATTTGCATACGACGCCTACCTCATGGCATGAAAAAATAGATGCGGCCTATAGGGCGGGTTGCAGAAGGTTCGATGGTGCCATTCAAGGTTTCGGCGGGTGCCCTATGGCAAAAGACGAACTTACTGGCAATATGCCCACAGAAAAAATGCTATCACATTTTACGGCGGTCAAGGCCGATAGCGGTGTTAATTGGCTGGTATTCGAAGCGGCCCACAACAAGGCTTCCGAATTATTTTCTGCGTATCATTAAGCTAACTTCCTGATTTTATTCGTCCTAGAATTTCAGTAATGTTAAATGTCTATTTTTATTTAGATTTATTATAAATAAGTTTGGTCAGATTGTCATTTGATGGTAGATTTGCACTTCAATAAGAGCATTATTCATAATCATTCTAAATAATATTCATGCACAAATCTCAGCTTTTTATAATTGTTGGTTTACTATTCGTCTTATCATTTGGTTTTTCGCAAACCAAAACGGATTCTATTACATTGATACCGCAATCGCAATTGAACGCCGCCCAACGTCTTCTTTCTGGTAATTATGGATCAGCGGTTACCGTTGGTGCCTATGGTGAAATGTTATATAATCAACCTGAGGGCGATAATGGTGAGTTGGATGTGCAGCGCCTTGTTCTTTTGTTCGGGTATCGATTCAATGAGAAAACACAGTTCGTTACCGAGGTAGAATTAGAACATGTGAACGAGGTTTTTGTTGAGCAGGCATTTGTGAATTATGCAGTCGGAAGTAACATAAGTTTACGTGGTGGTTTGATGTTGGTCCCTATGGGTATCATTAATGAATTTCATGAACCTACCACTTTTAATGGTACGGAACGTCCTGCAATGGATAATGCAATCGTGCCGACTACATGGCGTGAAATCGGTATAGGCGCAGCAGGGAGGATCAATGATATTTCCCTAGGATATCAGGCCTATGTTTTTAATGGATTCAAGTCTGCGGAAGCAGATGGTGAAGGTGGTGTTACCGGAATTTTACAGGGGTCTAACGGACTCCGCAGTGGGAGGCAAAAGGCTATTAGATCTACTGTAGATAGTCCCACCCTTTCCGTAAAATTAGACTACTACGGACTTCCCGGACTTCGACTGGGCCTCTCTGGGTATTTTGGAAAAACCCAGGCCGAAGATGATGTCGAGGAATTTGATGGGGCCAATATCGGCATCAGCATGATAGGTTTGGATGCACGTTATGCATACAAGCGATTTACGGCTAGGGGGCAGTTTATTCACGCCGCGTTGTCTGATACTGATTTGTATAATACGCTTACGGAAAAAGACCTTGGGAGTGCTTTACAAGGATTTTATGTAGAAGGTGCATACAATCTTTTGCCTTTAGTCAAAAAACAGAAACTCTTTGTCTTTACCAGATATGAGAAGTTTAATACCCACGCCAGTACGGCGGGGGATTTAATCGCCAACGATGCTTATGACAGAACCGATATAACCACCGGTTTGACCTATCATATTGCTCCCGGAGTGGTGGTAAAAGGCGACTACCAGTTTCGCTCCAATGCATCGGATTCGGATACAAAGGATAGGTTGAATTTTGGGATCGGGGTTTGGTTTTAATATAAATAGTAATAAAATAGTGGCTTATTTTTATTGAGATTCATTCTAAATTAATACATTTGCCTATGATCAAAAAATCGCTATTTACAGCTCTACTTTTTACTATTGCCTTCTTTATTATGGGTTTTGGTCTACCGAAAAATGTAGCCAAAAAAGTGGTCAAGGAGGTGGAAAAAACTTTTGAGGTCGAGGGATTCGCAATGGAGGCCATATCGATTTCTACAAGCCTAAACCAAAAGTTGCCCGTAAGAATTACAGAAGATAATTTATTTCGACTTACCCATGGCGAACGTCTTTTGGGATATGCCTTTGTAGACCAAGCTCCAAGTAAGACGGCCAAATTTGACTATTTGGTGGTTTTTGATGCCGAATTGAAGGTAAGGCATTCTAAAGTACTGATTTATCGTGAGGAATACGGAGGGGAAATTGGAAGCAAAAGGTGGTTGAAACAATTCTTGGGTAAAACTTCGGGGGATCGAGTGAGTCATGAAAGCAATATTGATGGCATTGCAGGAGCAACCATATCGGTGCGTTCAATGACCAATGCTGTAGATGATTTATTGCAGACCATTTCCATTCTCAGCCTAAACAAAGTCCTGTAATGAATTATGACGGGCTCTTGCTAATGCTTCCTAAGGAAGTAAAGATTTTTGCTGGAGCTTTTGTTATTATACTGTCTATAGGTTTTTATACAGGTCTCTTGTTTGTTTCACAGACCAGCACGACTTCGCCAGATGGAATCGTGGAGAATTATAATGGCAATGAAGATGACGAAGAGGCCATGATAATGAAGTTCAAAAAAAGTGAGCGCGAAATGCTTACCATCGTCCATACCCATATCCTTTCAATGTCGTTTATCTTTTTTCTGCTGGGCATTCTGGTCTGGTTGACAAAAATTCCCAAAAAGTATAAACTATTTTTGACCGTAGAACCTTTTATTTCGGTAGTGCTAACATTTGGTGGCATCTACCTATTATGGACCGGTGTTATATGGATGAAATATGTGGTCATGTTTTCAGGGTTTTTGATGACGGCCACGTATTCAATATCGGCAATTTTGGTATTGTATCAACTCTGTTTCAAACGCATAGAACGGCAATAGGGTATCCCGATAAAATTCGTTACATTTGCTCGCAATTAATCCTTAATTGCTATGCAAGCTCACCTTGACAAAATTGTTGGAGAAGGTCTTACTTACGATGACGTACTCCTTGTCCCTGCCTTTTCAGAAGTGCTTCCGCGCGAAGTACAGATTCAAACCAAATTTACACGCAACATTACCATTAATGTTCCTATTGTATCTGCAGCAATGGATACCGTTACCGAATCACGGATGGCGATTGCCATTGCCCAAGAGGGCGGTATTGGGGTATTGCACAAGAACATGACCATTGAGCATCAGGCGATGAAGGTACGTAAAGTAAAGCGTGCTGAAAGCGGTATGATTCTCGACCCGGTGACTATGCCATTGAATTCAAAGGTAAGTGATGCCAAGGCGAATATGAAAGAACATAGTATTGGTGGCATACCGATCGTAGATGATGCCGGGAAATTAATTGGCATTGTGACCAATCGGGACTTGCGTTTTGAAAAGAACAATGACAGACCGATCGCGGAAGTGATGACTTCTGAGAATTTGGTCACGGCCGCCGAAGGTACTTCCCTAGCAGAGGCAGAGGATATCTTGCAGGAACACAAGATCGAAAAACTTCCTGTGGTAGATAAGAATAATACCTTGGTCGGTTTGATCACATTTCGAGATATTACCAAACTTACCCAGAAACCAATTGCGAACAAAGATCAGTATGGTAGATTAAGGGTAGCTGCTGCCTTAGGGGTAACAGGCGATGCTGTAGATAGGGCCGAAGCTTTGGTAAACGCAGGTGTAGATGCCGTCGTCATTGATACGGCACACGGTCATACCAAAGGTGTGGTTTCTGTATTGAAAGAGGTAAAAAAGAAATTCCCAAAATTGGAGGTAATTGTCGGTAACATTGCCACTGGTGAAGCCGCAAAATATCTGGTGGCTGCAGGTGCAGATGCTGTTAAGGTTGGTATAGGTCCAGGTTCTATTTGTACGACAAGGGTTGTGGCAGGAGTGGGTTTTCCTCAGTTTTCGGCGGTACTCGAAGTAGCTGCGGCCATAAAGGGCAGTGGGGTTCCCGTAATCGCAGACGGCGGTATACGGTATACTGGCGATATTCCCAAAGCCATTGCGGCCGGTGCTGACACGGTCATGTTAGGCTCACTTTTGGCAGGAACAAAAGAATCTCCTGGGGAAACGATAATCTATGAAGGAAGAAAGTTCAAATCGTATCGCGGAATGGGCTCTGTTGAAGCCATGAAGCAAGGGTCTAAAGATCGATATTTTCAGGATGTTGAAGACGACATCAAGAAATTGGTACCTGAGGGGATTGTAGGACGCGTACCCTATAAGGGTGATTTGTTTGAGAGCATTCACCAATTCGTAGGCGGCCTAAGAGCAGGTATGGGCTACTGTGGTGCTAAAGATATTGCAACGCTCCAAGAGACAGGTCGATTTGTTAAGATTACCGCAAGCGGAATCAATGAAAGTCATCCTCATGATGTCACCATCACCAAAGAATCGCCAAATTATAGTAGGTAGCAAACAACCATTCACAAACACAAGAAAGCCAGAACATTTGTTCTGGCTTTTATTCGTAATACCCGCTATCAATAGGGATTAAGTTTATTCCCCTTTAGCAGCATAGGTTTTCCAATCTTTCTCCTTGTAGATATTATCACCAAAGTACTTGGCAATATTCAAAAAGGGTTCTGGTTTTTGATATCCAGGAACAGGAGATAACATATTCATTTCTTCATCTAAGAATATCGTGGTAGGGTAGCTCAGTCGACCTTGCATCAGGGCGGCGGCCAGTTCATGATACCCTTTTCTACCAGAAGGCACAAACTTATAAGTTTTGCCTTTGTATTCGATATCTTCCTTCCCTTCACCATCTAACTTTACCATGTAAAAATTTGAGGACATATACGCCGCAACTTCAGCATTTTGAAACGTGTCCTTGTCCATCTTCTTACACCAACCACACCAGTCGGTATAGACATCAACAAACATTTTCTTCGGATTCTCTTCAGAACTGGAAAGGGCTGTTGCTTCTTCCCAGCTCAACCACTCAACCTCCTGAGCTTGGGAAGTAAAGGTTATGAGTCCAACAAAAAGAATGAGAACTGACGTAGAAATACGTGGGGAAAATAATTTCATATCGCTTGTTTTGTACGGTTAGTCCAAATACTATACCAAAACTAACGAATTTTGGCTGTCTTTATTTCAAGAAGCGGCTTATTTGACTGCGGCTTTTTCTTTTTTGGATTCGAAGAGATTTTTTACATCTACCTGATTTTGAATCAAATCATCGAAATTTTCCCGTTCCCGGATTAAATGTGCTTTGTTTTTGTACCACAAAACCTCTGGGGGTCTAAAGCGCGAATTGTAATTGCTGGCCATAGTAAAGCAGTATGCTCCTGCGTTTTTAAAACATAGGATATCACCTTCCGAAATTTCATTGATCCTGCGATTGCTCGCAAAGGTATCCGTTTCACATATATAACCCACGACCGAATAGTATCGCTCCCGGCCTTTTGGGTTGCTAATATTTGAAATCTCGTGCGAAGCACCATAAAGCATTGGTCTGATCAGGTGATTGAAGCCCGAATCTACACTGGCAAAAACCGTAGAGGTCGTTTGTTTGACCACGTTCACCTTCGTCAGAAAATAGCCCGCCTGACTTACCAAAAATTTGCCTGGTTCAAAGGCCAAGGTCAGTTCTTTCCCATACTCTTTGCAAAATTCGTTGAATCGATTGCTTAATTTTTTTCCAAGTTCCTCGACATTGGTTTCGATATCGCCCTCTTTATAGGGCACCTTAAATCCACTTCCAAAATCGATAAAATCAAGGCTGGGGAAGTTCTTTGCCGTTTCGAATAAAATCTCTGAGGCATAGAGGAAGACATCAATATCCAGGATATCACTTCCCGTATGCATATGAATTCCGTTAATGTTCATTTTGGTCAATTCAACAATGCGTAACAGATGTGGAATCTGATGAATACTGATACCGAATTTTGAATCTATATGACCTACAGAAATATTGGAATTCCCACCGGCCATAACGTGCGGATTTATGCGAATACAAACCGGAATATCCGGGTGCTTGCTTCCGAACTGCTCTAAAATAGAAAGGTTATCTATGTTGATACGCGCGCCCAATTTAGCCGCCTCTTCAATTTCCTCCAATGACACCCCATTTGGAGTGAAAATAATGTCCTCAGGTCTAAAACCAGCAAGCAAACCTAGTTGAACTTCTTGGATCGATACCGTATCCAAACCACTTCCCAGGCTGTTCATCAACTTCAATATGTTAATGTTGGATAGGGCTTTGGCCGCGTAGTTGAGCTTTAAATGTTTTACCCCTCCAAATGCATTGGTCAAACGATTGAATTGGGAAACTATTTTTTGAGCGTCATAAACATAGACAGGGTCTCCAAATGTTTTCGCTATTTTTAATAAATCGGCATTATTCATAACAACCTAAGAGTTTTTTTCAAATTTAAGTGGAATCAAGGACATCCACCAAAAAAACAAACACAAAAAATGATAAATACAACATTTTGTGACATGTATAACATATTGATTTTGCTTGCGACATCGCTATTCGAATCGTACTTTTAAAGACTTAAACAAAAAAAATGACCCTGCCCTTTTTTCCTTTGCAATCGATCTTTTTTCCCGGTGAGACTGTTCCCCTGCACATTTTTGAAGAGCGCTATAAGCAATTGATCAACGATTGTAGATCCGAGGCTTTGACCTTTGGTATTCCTGTTTTTATTGATAATGGCATAGCGTATGGTACCGAAGTTCAGTTGGTTGAAGTAGTGACCACCTATGAGAATGGTGAAATGGATGTTATCTGTGTTGCGCGCCAAGTATTTCGCGTAGAAACGTTCGAGAACCAATTAAACGACAAATTATATGCAGGTGGTCAGGTCAAATTTCTGGAAAATATATCTGATGCCGATGATGAAATGAAAGAGAAAGTGCTTGCCGGAATCGAGGAATTGTATGCGATGATGGAGGTGCCTTTTACACCTATTGCCGTAGATAAATTTCACAGTTTTGTACTGATTCACAAAATGGGACTTTCAATGGCACAGGAGTATGAATTGCTCCTAATGACCCGCGAAAGTGAACGACTCAATTATATTCTGGATCATTTGCAAAATACAATGGCAGTGCTTTCAGAAGTAGATCGCACCAAAAAGACCATTGAACTCAATGGGCATTTTAAAAACTTTGACCCACTAGACTTCAAGGGTTTTACGGTAGAGTAAGCGATATGCAGTAAGAATTCAAATTCCTTTGGTTGTGAAAATTATTGATTCGCAGTCATAAACTATTTATCAATTAGTGTAAATCCATTACGTTTCCTATTTTTGCATCCGAACTAGAAATCCACCATTATATATGAACCTTCACGAATACCAAGGAAAAGAAATTTTAGCCAGTTTCGGCGTTCGCATTCAACGCGGAATCGTAGCACATAATGCCAACGAAGCTGTTGCGGCAGCCAAAAAATTAACCGAAGAAACCGGAACCGGTTGGCATGTTATCAAAGCACAAGTGCACGCTGGTGGTCGTGGTAAAGGTGGTGGGGTTAAACTTGCCAAAAACCTGAAGGAAGTAGAAGAGATCGCTGGCCAAATAATCGGGATGAACTTGATTACACCACAAACCTCTGCTGAAGGTAAATATGTGAGTAAGGTATTGATAGCTGAAGATGTATATTATCCTGGAGACAGTGAGACCAGCGAGTTCTATATGTCTGTTTTGTTGAACAGGGGTACGGGTCGTAACATGATCATGTATTCTACCGAAGGCGGTATGGATATTGAACAGGTTGCAGAAGAGACGCCCCATTTGATTTTCAATGAGGAAATAGATCCAGCTACAGGGCTATTGCCTTTTCAAGCCAGAAAAATAGCGTTCAACCTGGGTTTAACAGGTACCGCCTTTAAGGAAATGACCAAGTTTGTTGCCTCATTATATAAGGCATATGTTGAAAGTGATTCGAGTATGTTCGAGATCAACCCGGTTTTAAAGACTTCAGACGACAAGATAATGGCCGTCGATGCCAAGGTATCGATTGATGACAATGCACTTTTTCGTAGAAAGGAATACGCTGCAATGCGCGATTTGAGTGAGGAGAATCCGGTTGAGGTAGAAGCTGGTGAAGTTGGTTTGAACTATGTTGATTTAGATGGTAATGTAGGTTGTATGGTCAACGGAGCAGGTTTGGCAATGGCCACAATGGATCTAATTAAAATGGCTGGGGGTGAACCGGCCAACTTTTTGGATGTTGGTGGTACAGCGGATGCTAAAAGGGTAGAGGAGGCATTTCGTATCATTCTGAAGGATGAGGCTGTCAAGGCGATTTTGGTCAACATTTTTGGCGGCATAGTTCGTTGTGATCGTGTTGCCAACGGAATTGTTGAGGCATATAAAAATATGGGCGATGCTATTAAAGTACCGATTATTGTTCGTTTGCAGGGTACAAACGCAGAACTTGCTAAAGAGATTATCGATAACTCAGGTCTAGCGGTTCATTCAGCTGTACAGTTTCAAGAAGCCGCGGATAAAGTTAAAGATGTACTTGCGGCATAAGTATCAAACAAAGAATGTGAAAGGGCAACGTGAAAACGTTGCCCTTTTTTTGTAAACATTGGTTAAGTTATTTTATGGGTCAATAGGGTCGAAACACCCATTTCTAGGCAGACTGGCTATTATTTTTTGGTTATGACGGTTTGGTAGGATTTAGATTAAAGTTTTGTTAAATCAGCTTTTCAATGTAACAATCTTTTTTTCTAGCCGTCTTTTTAGTGTATCGCATACGATTCAAAATCCCCCAAGGAGAACAAAACTACTTTTTGTAATCGGTTTTTAAAGTTCGTTTGTATTGCTGCAGCTAACGAGTGAGTTTTAGAAATTAGAATAACAAAGGTGCGAAGTTCGAAAAGGGGTTTTTTTATCTATAAGCGATATTTCATCAATCAATTATTAATCAGTTCGCCGTTTGGCGGATAAAAAACAAACAATCATGAGAAAATTGAGTATCACATTGATAGCTGCAATGCTATTTTCCACAGGAACCTTATTTGCCAACGATTTTAATAGCCCTGAAAAGCCAACGAAGACCTTGTCTGAACAAATTGGTGCGTTGTTAGATAAGAATGATTTCACGGAAGATGAATGTGGCAAAACCGCCGAAGTCGAGTTTACCCTTAACAGTGAACAAGAAATTGTAGTGCTGTCTGTAGATGCGGCCGATAGCACTTTGGATTCGTTTATCAAATCACGTTTGAACTATCAAGAAGTAGAACTGGATTCCTTTAAGGAAGGAAAAAAATACACCGTTAAGGTCAGCATTAAAGCGTAATACAACAATTGGTGGTGGTGAAATCCTGGTCCGGCATACTGTCGCGATCAGGATTTTTTTGTACTCCCTTTGTTCGATTTGTTTTTGTATTTGATCGGGGGCATTGCAGCATCGACTTTGCGTTGTTGTAGGGCCTTGAAACTTGGCTTGTTGGGGTTTGATGTCTTTTTGGTGACTTTTCCATTTCCCTTTGAAAGCACGTCACCGGGTAGTTTTGGATGTTCCTTGGTACCCCTTAAATGTATGACCAAGCCATTTAGAAAATTTCGCAGAATCTGATCCCCGCATTCCATATAATTCGGATGGTCTTCTTTTCTGAAAAAAGCACTCAGTTCGCTTTTACTTATTTTAAAATCGACCTGTTTCAAGATTTCAAGAATATCATCATCACGCAGCATCAAGGCCACCCGAAGTTTCTTAAAAATGTCATTATTGGTCATCTACACTATTTTTTGCAAGGTATTATAAAATTACGATTGCACCGTCTGTTCTAGACCCAATTGCCGCATAATCATACGAAAATGCTCTATTCTGAGTTATATATAGGTGTCTAATCGGCCCAAACGCCAAACTAAATGAGTACCTACAAAGAAAAATTGAGTATTCTTTCGAACCTGATTGCCTTTGCGAAAATCGATAAAAAGGTAGGGGAGCCCGAATACAATTTTTTATTGGGCGTCGCCATTCATCTCGAGATCGACCGCGAAACTTTCGAATCGCTTTTCGAAAAAGAAGCCGAGCATGTGGTTTTAAAGTCCGAAACCGATCGCATAATACATTTTCACCGGCTGGTACTATTAATGAATGTAGACAAGAAACTTCTGCCAATAGAAATTACCCGAATTCACAATATTGGTCTTCACATGGGTTTACCCCCATCCGCAATTGATCAGGTCTTGGTACAGATGCATCAATACCCGAATAGACTTATACCGCCCAATGTACTGATCGATATTTTCCGGGCACATTACAACTAAGTGCAAAATTTTTCAAATACAACAAGTGCTTTTTAGTTTTTGAGCGCAGCGCATGACTAATTTCAAGCGGCTCTTGTTCGGTCCTCCATATGGTATCTAAGTGTGCAATAAGTTGTTCATTGTACAACTCCTCTGGTGTGTCTATTGTGCTCTGTTTTTTTTGCCTACAAGCTAATGCAATCAGAAATAATGCAAATACGACAACCTTTAGTTTCATTTATGAAATTATGAATTTGACCTATCATAAAGGTGATTGAGCCATATTAAGTTCATAAGGA
Source organism: uncultured Flavobacteriaceae bacterium (assembly GCA_938017825.1). GTDB lineage: Bacteria > Bacteroidota > Bacteroidia > Flavobacteriales > Flavobacteriaceae > Pelagihabitans. The sequence continues at coordinate 28,718 of CALIJE010000021.1, read as the reverse complement.
TTCACGATTTAATTAGAGTGAAATATCTATTCCTATCATTATCTATTATGACATATCCGTGTGACATTAGTGTTTTTAAAGAATTCTTTATTGCTCTAGTACTACTTAGGGCCTTGTCGATATCAAGATAATGATATTCTAGGTAGATTATTTTTATGGCCAAATTTTCCTGAAGAATATTTTCAATGACTGCAAATTCGGCACCCTCAATATCCAATTTTAGGTAGTCTATTTGTTCGTGGCCCAAATTATTCATCATAGTCGATAGTTTCATCGCTTCAACTTCTACGTAGTCATTGGTATTTTGTATGTTATTTATAGAACATGATACATGATCTTTGTCCTTGGGCATATAGAATTTTAATCTCGTGTCCTCTTTCCACAAGGCTATTTCCTCAAACTGTATTTTATCTATTACGGAAGGTGTTGACATTTCATACTTATGACCTTGATCATTGAAAAAATCCGTTCCTTGTCTGATACTTTGTTTCAGATTTTCAAAATGAGCAATAGATTTTGGAGTGGGATCAAAAACCTTGACTTCGCAGTTGTATTTTTCAATTAGTGATATATCTGATGTAATATCTTCACCAGCACCAAAAGAATATATAATCGAAGTAGAATCCAGGTAACCTTTGGGAACCATGCAAAAGGAATATGAATTCCCGATTTTATCGAGTTCATAATTCTTGGCTGTACTGGTTGCAGGGTACTGGGCCGTTTTGTAGACGAAATTATTGAATTTATTCTTCAGTTTTTTTCCGATATTATTCATAGGCATCTCAATGTTCGACGAATCATTTCAAAAAAGGCTTCGGTGTATCGTCGGTTTTAGCTTAACGTAATATAGTGAAATCCTTCTTAGGTCTGCAGCGTTCGCCCAGAAGGCCTCCCCGGCGACACTTTTCTTCTTCATAGCAGCATAAATACTGCCAAAAAGACAGTATTATTGTGCAGCATACTGACGTAATGACACTTAATTTGAGTTGGAATGGCTTTTGACTATTGGTAAAGCGACAGTTAAGTTGTTTAATCAAAAAATAAAAATATGAACAGAGTAAAAAGAAATCACACGGTAATCCCGGCTTTGATAAATGAAATCTTTAAGCCGGACTGGTTCGGCGGTATCGAGAATTTTACAACAAATTCTCCTGCGGTCAATATTAAGGATAATGAAAAGAACTTCGAATTGGAGCTTTCAGTTCCCGGTCGAAATAAGGAGGATTTTAAAATCGACTTGGATAATGAGTTGCTAACGGTCTCCTATACAGCTAAAAAGGTAGAAACAGAAGATAAGCCTAACTATTCGCGCAGGGAATTCTCCTTGAATTCATTCAAGAGAACATTTACATTGCCAGATAGTATCGACGCTGAGCACATTGATGCATCCTACGAAAACGGTATTCTAAAATTTGTTTTACCAAAAAGAGAAGAGGCCCTGCCTAAGCCTAAAAGGGAAATAAAATTGTCTTAAAAAGATAAAAAAGTTGTGTTGCTGCGTCTTATGGCGCACTTCATAATAGTTGGTTGGTTAGTTGAAAAGGCGTTTCGTTCGAAAGATCGGGGCGCTTTTTTTAATGATGGTGGCGCTCAAATTTAAACAAACTAGTTTGTGCCATCTATATTTTTGGAAGATCTTAATTCAATGGCTCATCCAAAATAGCAAGACAGGTAATGATGCCTTCCAAAAAATTGCCCAAGCGTAAATTTTCATTGGGGCTATGAATATTATTATCGGGATTGGGAATGCGTACCGATACTGCCGGTATCCCCAAGGTATTGATAAAAGGTGCTATTGGCTGCGACCCGCCAGTGCTGCGCATATGTACTATTTGATCTCCAAAAACTTTACCCAGGGCTTTGCTGAGGAAAGCGCCTATATTAGAGCTCATATCGGTTCGAAACGCCTGTGAACCTAATCGATAGGTAAAAGAAGCAAGTTTAGAATAGGTTGCACGCTCTTCTTCAGTAGGATTCTTATCGACCAAATGATATCCATTTTCTTGAATATATCCTTTTAGTGATTCCATTAGTCTGGTACCGTCCGATTCAGGTACCAAGCGCATATCTATTTCCACTATTACCTCTGACGGTACCACGGTGCGCACATCACTGCCTACCCAAGCGGATTGTAGCCCACGAACATTTAGCGAAGGGTATTGCAATGCCTCTTGGTAAGTTGCTCCTATCTCGTCTGGTTTGGCGATGCCCAAGCGTTTTTGAATACTATCAAGATTCTCGGGGACCTTGTTCAAGCGTATTTTTTCAGCATCGCTTAGATTTATTCCGTTATAAAACCCCGCTAGCGTAACCCTGCCATTGGCATCTTTCAAGCCCCCTATGAGTTTAGAAACTTCGAATACGGGATTTGGGGCAAAATTTCCGTATTGCCCGCTATGTAATGGATAACGAGCACCAAAAACCTTAAGGGTGGCTGTTGCAATTCCCCTTGCCCCATACGTAAGGGTTGGGAGATTGGAAAGGTGGCGGGTGCCATCCATAATGAAAATCATATCGGCTTGGAGCAGCGCTTTGTTGGCTGCTACCGCTGGTGCCAAATGCGGTGAACCCATTTCCTCTTGAAAGTCCATTATGATTTTAATATTATAGAGAGGCTGCAGTTTTTTCTCTTGTAAGATCTGCAAAGCGCTGATAAGAGCCATTGCCGGACCTTTGCTATCCGATGAAGATCTAGCGAAAATGCGCCAGTCTTCATTAAATTCTTTTTTAAGACGATTGAAGTCTATGGTCTCCCAGGTGGTTTGTCCTTTTTGCTTTAAAGTAGCTTCGAACGGATTGGCTTGTTTCCATTTTGTGCTGTCTACGGGTTGACCATCAATTTGCAAATAGAATAAAGCGGTCTTAGTATTTTTGTCGACTATTTTTTGGGCAAAGAGGAGGGGAGCTCCTTCAGTAGAAATTTGTTTTATCTCAAAACCCAAATCAGAAAAAACACGATCACACCAAATTAGATTTGCGTTCACTTGCTCAGGAAAGTGACCATCATTTGGCATTGCCAAAAATGATTTAAAATCGAAAATCGATTCGCTCAGTTTTTCTTTTGCTGCTAATTTTATTGCCTCTGAAGTAAGCTGTTGTGCATTTGAAAAGTTGCAAAGAAAAAGTAACGAAACAAAGCTCCAAAATGGTGGTTCTGAAAATTTCATTATTTTTATGTTTTTAGTAGAAAAGACCTCTTTTTAGGTCTAAATATGGGATTTAGACACGTCTAAATATTATAGTTAATATATTCTATTCCATATATTTAAATGTTATTATTTTAATTTAAACTTAATATTTTACAAATTCGGGTTATTTTGACAAAATTATGCTGAAATATTAGCGGTTTTAGGTTTTTTCTTGCAACATTTTAATCTCGTCTCGAAGCTTTGCGGCTTCCATAAAGTCCAAATCTTTAGCTGCTTTTTCCATAGACTTTCTCTTGGTGCGAATCAATTTTTCAATTTGTTCCTTGGTCAAATAATCCATGTCGGGTTCCGCCGCGCGCAGTTCCTCTTTTTGAAAATGATAGGTCGAAACAGAGTTCTTTGCAAGAGCACTATCCAGACTTTTATTGAGTGCCTTTGGTATGATATTGTGTTCTTGATTATACGCAATTTGTTTTTCTCTTCGATAAATAGTTTCGTCGATGGTCTTCTTCATACTGGCCGTGATTTTATCGGCATACATTATGGCCATCCCGTTAAGATGTCTGGCAGCTCTACCGACAGTCTGAGTCAATGAACGGTTGCTTCTAAGAAACCCTTCCTTATCGGCATCCAATATCGCGACCAAGGAAACTTCGGGCAGGTCAAGACCTTCACGTAACAGATTCACACCAATCAAGACATCAAAAATTCCTTTTCGAAGATCTTGCATGATCTCTACACGTTCCAATGTATCTACATCACTATGTATATAACGACATCTAACATTAATTCGCGACAGGTATTTGGCCAATTCCTCAGCCATTCTTTTGGTCAAGGTCGTTACTAAGGTGCGTTCGTCTTTTTCAACTCGCTGTTGTATCTCTTCTACCAGGTCATCGATTTGATTTAGACTGGGCCTAACCTCAATAATCGGATCCAATAGTCCGGTTGGTCTAATAATCTGCTCTGCAAAAATTCCTTCGCTTAGCTTAAGTTCGTAGTCTGCCGGGGTAGCGCTTACATAGAGCACCTGGTTCTGCAATCCTTCAAATTCTTCAAACTTCAAGGGTCGATTGTCCATTGCTGCGGGTAACCGAAACCCGTAGTCTACCAAGTTTACCTTTCTCGATCGGTCCCCACCGTACATAGCATGAACTTGCGGTATGGTTACATGACTTTCATCGATGACCATTAAGTAGTCATCAGGAAAGTAATCCAAAAGGCAGAACGGGCGCGTGCCCGGCTCCCTACCATCTAGATAGCGAGAATAGTTCTCAATACCGGAACAATAGCCTAATTCTCTAATCATTTCCAGGTCAAAACTAGTGCGTTCCTCTAGCCTTTTGGCTTCCAGGGGTTTAGCAATTTCTTTAAAGTAATCCACTTGCTTTACCATATCATCCTGTATCTGATGAATGGCGTTTTGTAGCACATCTTGTGATGTCACGAACATATTGGCAGGATAGATATTGAGATTATCGTATAGCTCAATTACCGAATTGTTGAATGGATCAAAGGCTTCTATTTCCTCCACTTCGTCTCCAAAAAAATGAATTCTGAAGGCATGATCGGCATAACTGGGAAATACATCGACAACATCTCCCTTAACTCTGAAATTTCCATTTCTGAAGTCCGCCGTTGTACGTGAATAAAGGCCTTGAACCAATTGATGCAAAAATTTGGTACGTGGAATTACCTGATTTTTCTTGATATTTATAACGTTCTTTTGAAATTCTACTGGGTTGCCGATACCGTACAGGCATGAAACCGAGGCAACCACTAGAACATCCCTTCGACCAGAAAGCAAAGAGGAGGTAGTACTCAAACGTAATTTTTCGATATCCTCGTTAATTGAAAGGTCTTTCTCAATATAAAGGCCGGAGGTTGGTATAAAGGCCTCTGGCTGATAATAGTCGTAATAGGATACGAAATATTCGACAGCGTTCTCTGGAAAAAATTGTTTGAATTCTGAATATAGCTGAGCTGCTAAAGTCTTGTTGTGTGCCAGCAGCAATGTTGGTCGTTGTACTTGTTCTATGACATTGGCGACAGTAAATGTCTTTCCCGAACCAGTGACACCTAAAAGTGTTTGATAGCGCTCGTTCGTTTCGATTCCTTTTACCAATTGTGCAATTGCCTGGGGTTGATCACCAGTCGGTTTGAAGTCCGATACTACCTTGAATTTCATCCTCTAAAAATAAGGAATAGGGGAGGATATTGGATGCTTTTTGTGTGGTATTTTGTACCCTTGCTGAACTAGCGCTTAAGTGAGAAATGACCTTTTAGTACGGCTCCGGTTTGTGAATCTATAAAGTGGTACCAGTAATCGGTACTAGGTACGGCCAATCCGTTATAGGTACCATCCCAAGAATCACTTGCCGCATCGAATTGGGATAGCAGACTACCATATTGATTATATATAGAGACGGTACCATTTATAGTACAACCAGTATCGCTAAACGCTTGAAAGAAGTCATTTGCGCCATCTGAGTTTGGGGTAAAGAACTTGGGGAAATTTACACAAGTGGTCGCAGGAGGTGGACTGCAGTCGATGGTTACGGTAAACTCGCTTTCAGCCGTACATGAACCCGATACATTAAAAATGTAAATTGTTTGTGTGTCTGAGATAACACCGAATGGTAAAAGTTCAATGCCTTGGCCTTGCGGCTGTGTATAATACCTTCCATTGGAAATTTCTGGAAGTACATGGTTTTCGCAGGCGCGTACGTCCTCTAATTCACTTACCGTAATCGGAGTATCCAAAGAAATCTCGAAATCAGTTTCTGCTGAACAACCGGGCATGCCCGCATAAATATAAAGGGTCATATTCGTCGTAATCTCCTCACCTGGAAAGTACTCGGTTCCTTGCCCTGACATTTGATCAAAGTACCGATTGTTTGCGGACAAAGCGGGCAACGTATAACTATCGCAGGCCTGTACATTCTCAAAGTTATCCGCTACGGCTAAGCCGGTAATGGTAACTTCGAATGAACTTTCATCAGCACAGATATTCGGCACCGTGCCAACTTCAGCATAAATATAAATCGTACTTGTTGTCGTAATGGCTTCTCCCGCGTTTAATAGTGTGCCACCTTTATTGGGTTGGGTATAGTAGTTATTATTTGGGCTTAGCGAAGGCAATATATAGTCGAGGCATCCCATCGCATCTGGCAATATGTCCGCGGTTATCGAATTTATAGTAACTGTAAACTGACTCTCATCCGAACATCCGCCATTATCGGCATAGATATAAATCGTAGCATCAGCGAGAATACTTTCTCCTTGATTATAATTGGTTCCGTTACCCCCTGGTGCCGACCAATAACTGTTATTGACGCTTAGTGCTGGTAGGGTGAAGGAGTTACATTCCACCACGTTGGTTTGGTTGTCGGCCGTAATCGTTGGGGTTAGTGTTAGCGAAAATGAAAGTTCACTAGGACATACAACGGTCGTTCCCGTGTTTTCATCATACGCATACAGCGTTACAGGATAAGATGGAAAATCAACAAAGTTGATAGTAGTGCCCGGTGCGTAATTGGTGCCTGTACCATTCGGATTATCATAATAGGAAGCAGTACTAGAAATGTTGGTACCATTGATTACAGGAAGGGTATAGCTTGTGCAAGCGGTAACATTTGCAATTGGATCAAGCTGTGGACTGCCCACGACATTTATGGTCTGAACAGCCTGACCTGAATTACTTCCAGCCGGTAGGCCATCATCGTAGACGACCACCACATAAGTAGTGGCTGTAGATGGCGATACGTCAAAAGTCGCATTTGTACCCAATATTGTTGTATTTCCCTGTATGAACCATTCATAAAAGAAGTTGCCGGTGGCCGGAGAGGCCGTGGTTGCCGTAAGTGTAATTAGATTCGTATCCAAATCACATTTTTCTGTAGCAGTGGCGTTTATAGAAACTGCGGGTCCGGGAGGTGCCGTTGCAATACTTAAGACAATGTCATGACGGGTTAAGATCAAATCGGTCACAATATCGCTTGTCACCTCGACATGGTATGTTCCGGCATCGGCGGGTTGAATATTTGTCAAATCTAAATTAGGACTATCCGGAGCTCCAGCTATGGCCACATTGTTTCGATACCAAGTATAGTGGAGCTGAGTACCGGAAGGTACCGTAGTTGTTAAGGTAATGTTCTCGCCTGGATTGTGGTTAAGGTTCAACGGGCTATCTAGCATGGCCTGCGGACTAACATCAAGTGAAGTCATATTGGCCTTATAGGTAGCGAATTCATTTTCAAAATCCCCAAACTGGAAAAAGTTGCCATAAAACCAAAAGAACTCTATACTATTGTTATCAAAACCTGGACCTGTAAGTGCCGTGAAATCAGGAATCGGACCACTTAACATATTGTTCGAAAGGTGTAATTGATACAAGTCGTTTAGCCCTGTAAGTGAGTTTGGAATGGCACCGGATAATTCATTGCCAGAGAGAACGAGATGCGTAGCATTCGATAAATTACCTAGTTCTGATGGAATAGGACCTGTCAACATGTTGTTCCCGAGGTTGAGCTGCTCCATTGCTGCCATATTACCCAATTCTGGGGGTATTGCCCCGGTTAACTGATTGTTGTTCAAGAAGAAATACCTACACTTTGTCCAATTCCCTAATTCAGGGGGAATAGTTCCCGTAAATTGATTGGTATGCCAAAGAAACCAGGACGCCTCAGTAAAATTTCCGTATTCAGGAGGTATAGGTCCTGTTAATGAATTCCGATCCATATAAAAGGAAGACAGAAGTACAAGGTTACCTAATTCGGGTGGTAAGGTGCCAATCAAATTACTTTGATTGATCCAGAGTGAAGTCAGGTTTACCAATTGCCCAAGTTCTGGTGGTATTGGTGCAGGGTCATAGTTGTTTGCCCCAATCTGTAAACGGGTCAAGGAAGTTAAATTTCCAAGTTCGGGTATAATTGTTCCGGTAAGATTGTTCTTGTAAATAGAAAGTACTTCAAGATTTGATAGGGTTGTAATCGATAGTGGAATAGGTCCGGTCATTTGATTTTCGTGAACTGAAAATTCCCTTAAGTTCGATAGGTTCCCAATAGATGCAGAAATAGTGCCTGATAAATCCCTGTTCGCGTTTAGAATAATTTCTTCAAGACTAAGAATCGTATATAATTCTTCTGGAATGGTTCCTGAAATCCTATTTCGAGAAAGATCGAATATCTGTAGCCATTGTAAATCTCCTATAGATGCCGGAATGGTTCCCAAAAGGCTGTTTCCTGCAAGGTCGATTTCTACGACATGACCTCCTGAAACTGTTATACCATACCAATTATCAACGGTTGCGGCAGTATTCCAATTTGTGTTGTTGTTCCAATTGGGTCCGTCCGTAGCATTATATAGGGCAATTAGTGCCGTCCTCTCGGCAGGACTAACTTGCGAAAAAGAACATATAGCCGCAAGTAAAAAAAATAGGGAACAGGCAAGCCGTTTCATCGGTTGGACAATTTGGTCTTTTCATAACGCAAGAATGCCCTAACTATTGCCCCAAATTTCTTTCAAATCTCCTTGAAAACTAGCGTTTTAAGCTAAAGTGTCCTTTTAAGACCGCTCCTTCGGAAGAGATTGCCTTGTACCAATAGTCAGACTCCGGCAGTGGTTGCCCCATAAAATTACCATCCCAACCTATAGAATCAGGGGTAATTTGGGCAACCAAATTTCCGTGACGATCGTAGATAGTGATGTTACGAAGCAATGGTTCGGGAAGGTTTCCAGGATCAATAAACTGCCAATAGTCGTTTATCAAATCTCCGTTAGGGGTAAAAAAACGTGGGAACCCCTCGGCTGAAGCCATTTGTGAATACGTTTGTTGATCGATACCGCAACCATTTTTGTCCCGAACATAGACGGTGTATGAGCCCGCAGACAGATCTTGAAAAAGATTACTATCTTGATAAGGACCGTCAGGCGAATCAAGGGCGTACTCAAAATCTCCGCTATTCAATACTTCTACCGTGATGTTTAATCCGTTATCGGCAGGTGTAATATCTAAGGTTGATATTTTTGGAGCTTCAGAACTGACCACCATAAATTCTTTCGAACTGACACATTCGAGAACTTGGTTTTCTTGAGAAGCTGTGTTATACGCCTCATAGCGGTATAGACCCTCTTGAGAAAGTTCTACACTGCTGGTGGTCGAAATGAGTTCTTCAGTATTGCCTATAATCTTATACCATCTATATCCGTCTGCAATGTCATTTGATTGCGTTGTAAACGGTACCTGATTTAGACAGATTCCCACTGAATCGGGAAAATCGATGACTGGTTTTAAATCAACCAATTCACCTGTATCCGCATCAAAATATGGGCCGCACCCCAAGAGGGTAGAAAAGGATTCTTGTGAACATCCTATGGCCTCCCCGGCATCGTTAAATGGTACAATTGTCATAAAGAAAGTGCGGTTTGGTTCAAAATTTAGCACCATGGTACTGTTCGTAAAAAAGCTGACGTTATCTAGAATTTCTGCTGTAAAGGGAGAGGCACCTATGGTGACTCTATATCCAGTGGCATTGGGAACGGCCTCCCATTCTAGGAGCGGGGTTAGTGGTACGTTTAAATCATTATTTAAAGGAGTTAAGAGTCGAGTACATTCTGGGATAGTCGCTAAACTCCCCGTCGTAAAACTGTGATCAGGGCAGCCCGAAGGGGCACTGCCATTTTCATTCGACGGTATTACCTGTACAAAAATCGTAGTGTTCTCTGGCAAATCATCGGGAGGGTTATAGGAAAGTGTATTGCCTAAATTGGTCAACGGTACTATTTCTTGACCACCCAGACTAGTGCCGATACTTATGGTATATGACGTAGCTGTCGGCGCATATTCCCATAAAATTGGAGTTCCGCCATTTACATTGGGACTGCCATTTGCCGGGGTGGTGATGACGGCACAGGAGGGTGCAGTGGTCACATCCTGAGTACGGAACATTTCCTCTGTACATACAATATTTTCAATATCGGGATCAAAGAAAAATAAGGTTATGGTTACATAAATGTCGCTGTCTTCAGGTAATCCTAACGGCGGAGTATAGGTTGTGGCGCTACCGACCGAGAGATTATCTTGAATATCATTGGCTCCTGGAGAGGTGCCTATTGAAATAAGATATCCAGGTACACCGGTAACCGAATTCCATGAAATACTCGTATCAACAGGAACATTTTCGGCACCGTTTAACGGGTCTACCAAGTTAGGGCATTCTTGAGCCACACAGGTCATTGCCGCTAACCAAAATATAAATATTAGTCCGTTTTTTTTCATTTTTACTCAAAAATCCAATTTCGGGAAATCAAGACAATCTATCGCTTTAAACTAAAGTGACCTTTGAATTCCTTACCATTTGCCAAAGGAATCTTGAACCAATAATCCGAGGCGGGTAACGGTGTGCCGTTGTACATGCCATCCCAACCTGGGTCATCGGTGCGAAGCTGACTGACCAGTTTGCCGTAACGATCATAAATGCTGATACTGGTTTCGAATTCAAGATCTTGCGCTCCTATTATTTGCCATCTATCATTCGCGCCATCTGCATTAGGTGTAAAAAATTTGCTGTAACCGATCAATGAGATATCTTCTTCGACCACACCACATCCTTTTTTGTCACGTACATATACATTTGATTTACCAGGTGGAAGGCCTCTGAATACATTATCGTCCTGATAAAATTGTCCGTCTAATGAATATTCATAATCTCCGTCTCCCGAAACTTCGATTTGAATTGAGTTTGTTTCGAGATCGTTCTCGATCATAATATCCAAGATTGTGGCTCTTGAGGAGGGATTTACTTTAAAATCAACCCTTTTGGTACAGATCGATGTTTCCCCATCAAAGGTGAATGAGGTGCCCACTTCCATTAGATATTCTCCTGTTTTTGTGATTATTTGTCCTGATTCATTACCAATTTCAGACCATTCCCCGTTTTGTAGCTCAAACCAATTATACGTATCAAAACCAGCCGGACCGGTCACTTCGATGGCTTCGCTGTCAATGCATAAATCGTACGCTGTGTCAAAATCGAATTGTGGGGCAGGTACTACTATGAGTTCAATGAGCTGAACATCTTCGCATTGGTTTGCATTTTCGATTCGTGCATACAGCGTTTCTGTCCCGGTGACCCATGGCCTTAGTTCCATAGGGTATTGTTCCAAGGTAAGGTCTTCTATAGTGCGATATAGGCTTACATCTAGATTGGGATAGTCGGTAGTTACAATTTCCTCTAGATCAAAAGTCGCCAATAACTCCCCGCTCAAATCTGAATTTTCGCATAGGTAAAACGGACTTCTTGGACTTAGACTGGCTATGGTAGGTTCCACCACAAGCTCAATTTCGCCCTCGCTAGTACAACTGGCGTCATCCCTTGTAACTTGATAGTAAATGGTTTGTGAAAAGGGACTACCGGTATTGCTATACCCAATAGGATTATTGATGGCCCTATTCTGGTCCATATCTGCCAGTGTTCTAAAAAATCGGATTTCAAAATTGGCGGCATCTGGGTTGCGGTTATACAATTCCTCCAAATTAAATCGGGTAATTCCATCCGTTGAATTTAAGACATCCACATCGCATTGAACCAACTGCAAACTAGCAGCCAAAGGGCTGGTAATGATATCTAGGGCTATGGGAATAACAGTATAACAGCTCGTACCGTTTTTTGCCACTCTAGCAAAAATTGTGGTGCTTTGTGTGAGATAGTTCGTTAAGGGCAGTGCATTGGTAGCATTGTCGGCATTGGCCTGCGAATTGTAAATGGAAACATTGAACAGATTAACATTTGAAAGTAGGGCAGTAATGTCATTACCGATTGTTGCCAAATTAAATGATTCGGTACCATCATTGTTTTGGTCACATTGAATATATTCCAAACCAGAAGTATCTAGAAATTCATCTGCAATAATCTTGAATTCCTTTATTTCAAAACATTCATTGGCACCGCTGACCTTAACAAAAATAGAAGTTTCCGCCTGCTGAGGTCGAAAAGCGTTGGCCGGTAAAATCGCATTGGTGCCATCAAAAGCGTCTGCCAAACTTGGAAAGTAGGCAATCTTAAAATCAGTACCAGCGGGTTTAATAAAATCGTTGACCGTTAGGTCAATTTCTGTTTCGCTATTGGCAAAACACAAGGCTATGTCATTAGGTTCATCTATGTCGGGAAATTCATTGAATTCGGCTGTGCCTGTCCATTCCAAACCAAACCCACCACCTCCGTGAGGACGATCTATAAGCAAGTAATAGGTTTCACCGGCTTGGACATTTAGCGAGGCTACGTAACTGTCGCCATCTGCCCCAGGACCTTCAGAATTTTCAAGAGCTAAATCACTTAATCCCGTCGTATTATAGGTAAGCCCTGCATTTAATGGGTTTGTAGTAGAACAGCGTATAGGCGCTGAAAAGTTATTACAACCAAAGTTAGGGCCGTAAATGTAAAAGTCATAGTCGACAGCAAGGTCTGGATCGTTAGGCGTAATTTCGAAAGCCAAGCTTCCACTGGTGCCCATGTTTAACTTGAACCAAAGACTATTTACTTCCTCAAATTCACAGGGATTATTTTGATTGTCGAGCTCCTGTGTTCCAAAGCCACTTGCATTTGATGCAATCTGGCTATTTCCACAAACGACAATAGCATCAACGCAATCATTGGCCTGTTGTGCCAAGCCAAAAGCCGAATAGAGCAATAGGGTTAGTAATGCAGTTTTTTTCATAGCGTCTCATAAGCTGCAAGTGTTACAAGATAGGCTAAATCATGGTTTTTTCTAAAAAAGAAGTCATAAATAGACCGAAATGTATTGAGATGACATCTTGAAAATCAACAGAATACCATTTACCCTAGAAAGTGAACTGTACGACGATTATGTAGTTGACTAAAGATCTCTCTTTTTTAGGAGCGCGTACGAGCCATAGATAAAGAGGAATGTCCAAGCCGAAACGATGAGCATTTCATACCATTCTACATGGTAGTCCATACTAAAATCGGCACCCAATTGCTTTGCCGCCGTTTGTATGACATTGAGCCTCGTTATGGGTTCCTCGATCAGATTGTACATTGATTGGAGGGGAAAGAAACCCATCACCGTATCTGCAACCCCGTTTTTGGTGCCAAAGAGCTTTTGTTCGCAAACAACAGTTGCAATAAGCTCTAATATTTGCCAAATAAAGAGGAAACCCAGCGCAAATGCAGAACGTTTTACCAATACTCCAAGAAATAGGCAAAAAGAAAAGAAACCGGTTAGCTTTAAAAAATACGCAAGAACAAACTCAAGGTCCGAAAAAATAATCGACACCTCATTATAATCGGAATAGATCAGGCCTAGAATCAGAGAGACGACAAATACAAAGAGCGTAGAAATAAGAGCGAACATGAGTACGGTCAAAAACTTCGAGAGCACAAACTCTTTTTTGGAAAGACCGTCAATCAGGTTTTGCTTAATCGTCTTATTGGTGTATTCGTTTGCCATCATAGAAACGATTACAATGGCTAGGAATAATTTGAACCAAGCCACGAAATAGGTATTAAAGTGCCATATATAGGGAAAATTGAATATTCCTTGATCGGCAAGTTGAAAATGAATATCCCCGAAATCAAATTTGATCATTGATACCAAGGCAATCGAGGTAACCAAAATGAAATAGGTAAAGATGAGTATCCTACTAGACCTATTGTTCCAAAGTTTTATAAACTCTATTTGAAGTAATCGTAACATAGGTTCTTAGTTTGATTGGTTTTTGGTTAGGTTTAAAAATTGTTCCTCCAAACTTTCTTTGCGTTTTACCAAATGCGAAAGAAAAATTCCTTTTTCAAACAGGGTTTTGTTCAATTCCTCCGCACTCATCTCTTCATTGAGAAATGCTGTCAAGAGTCCGTTTTCCTCCTTCAGCTCTCCAAAACCATTGTGGTCTTTTAGATATTGTTTTAGTTGATCATGTTGTACCGTTTTAAGTTCAAAGTAACCATGGGTAGCCATCATGCCATCTACACGACCGGAATATAACTTTTCTCCTTTTCTTAGGATTACAACATGGCTGCATACTTTTTCTACTTCATCCAACAGGTGCGATGCCAATAAAATGGTAGTACCTTGCGATGCTATTTTTTTGATGATTTCCCTGATCTGATGTATCCCTTGGGGATCTAAACCATTCGTAGGTTCGTCTAAAATCAATATTTCGGGATCATTCAATAGGGCAGAGGCAATGGCCAGGCGCTGCTTCATTCCTAACGAGTAGGTTTTGAATTTGCTGTCTTTCCGCTCTAACAGGCCGACCAATTCTAGTTTCTCTTCGATTTTATCTTCGGCTACTTCTTTTATCTTACAGACCAATTTTAAATTTTGTTCCGCTGACATATAGGGGTAGAAGTTGGGCCGCTCAATAATGGCCCCCACTTTTTTAAGGGCGTTGTGGGTATCAATGCTACCATCGAACCATGAAAACTCCCCAGCCGTTCGATTTACGACATTTAGTACAATGCCCAAGGTAGTTGACTTCCCACTACCATTTGGTCCTAATATGCCATAAACATTTCCTTTTTGAATTTCGAACGAAAGGTCTTTAACCGCCGTGAGTGATCCGTATTTTTTTGTCAGTTGTTGAACAGATAAAATAGTTTCCAATTGGAGATAGGTTTAAAGGTTGCTACTAACTTGACGAAGAAATGGTAGTTTTGTTACAAACTCTGCGTGATTATGTCCGATGAAAAATTAATGTCAAAGAAAAAACCGGCCTACCCGGTCATTGAAAGCCTTGAGAAGTATCTTGAGGCGTACAATCGCAAAATCGAGATTCCAATTTTTTATGAAGATTTGCTTCGGTTTTCGGGTTCGGTAGTGGTTTACGACGATAACGATGAGGATACACTTTGGGTTCGGGTTTACTATTCCGAAATCGAGAGAAAAGAAATTGATCAAAGCTTAAAGAAGTTATATTCCATTTTACTTTCAGATGGTAGCGATAGCATCAATCAATATTTGAACGTCGATGCAGTAGATTTTTGCACTTTTGGAAATTCAAAGCCCTTCCGCATAAAAATCAGAAACATTCTCAATGATAACTTTACGTACTTCTATGTAAAAAAGACCGATGCATCACGTATCTATGGCCTGGAACTTGAGCATATGCTTTCACCGTATAATCTAAACTTTTTAGTCTGCAAGGATACGCTGATAGAAGAACATATCGCTGGTATTCCTGGAGACGTTTTTATAAAGGATTTTCTTCCAAAATGTACCGAATCCGAAAAGGCCCAGTTGGCCAAGGAGTTCGTAAAGTTCAATGAACGCTGTATGATACGCCTACTAGGTGACATGCGTTCGTACAATTATGTAATCGTACCCACCCACGATTTCGATAAAGTGGTGTATAAAATTCGTGCCATAGATTTTGATCAGCAATGTTTCGAAGGAAAATTGAAAGTATATCGTCCGCAATTTTTTAAGGAGAATTTCAACATGGTTGAGCTGGTTCGTGAGAAACTGCAAGAGCATTCTGTAGATCAGTATAAGGTAGAAGAACGTTCTATTGTCGCGAAACGGATCATCAGCTCAGGAGATCGTATAAAAGAGTTACGCGAAATTTGTAAGACAGACAGTATTTCCTTAAAAAAACATATCGATTTACTTAAGAATGAGATCTACGACCTTACACTGGACAAAGAATTTAAAAAATGCAAGCACATGGGTGAAATAGTAGATTTAGGCCTTGACTTTGTGTTGCGTAATTATGAGAATGTAAGTATGAAACAAATAATTGACCGCAAATTTAGTTAGTAGAAGGCTTTAGCTGCACCAAAGAATACCTCCTTGTTAGAAAAATACACCAAAGAATTTAGTTACAATACAAAACTTGCGGTTCCCGTCATTATGGGAATGCTAGGGCATACCTTTGTTCAGTTTGCAGATAATTTAATGGTTGGTCGTTTGGGAACGGCAGAATTGGCCGCGGTGTCGTTGGGCAATAGTTTTGTGTTCATTGCGATGTCATTGGGCATCGGGTTTTCTACCGCCATTACACCGCTCGTTGCCGAAGCTGATGGCGCAGGGAATAAGGCGAACGGAAAAAGTGCTTTAAAACACGGGTTGGTACTATGCACGATATTAGCCTTAAGCCTCTTCGGTATTATTTTGCTTTCCAAACCGCTCATGTACCTTATGAAGCAGCCCGAGGAGGTGGTTGTTCTCGCAATGCCCTATCTAGATCTGGTAGCTTTTTCTTTAATACCGTTAATAATTTTTCAGGCCTTCAAGCAGTTTTCAGAAGGCCTTTCTCAAACTAAATACCCAATGTATGCCACGATACTGGCAAATGTGATCAATATTGTTCTGAACTACCTTTTGATTTTCGGAAGTTTTGGGTTTCCAAAAATGGGCATCGTTGGTGCCGCTATTGGCACTTTGGTGGCTAGGATACTCATGGTACTGTATTTATGGTATCTATTAAAGAGCAAAAAGAAATTCCGAGATTATGTGACCAACTTCAACTTCAGAAAAATCGAAAAGAAGGTAATGAACAAAATCATAGGCTTGGGATTTCCCTCGGCGCTTCAAATGTTTTTCGAGGTCGCAATTTTTACGGCTGCGATTTGGCTAAGCGGGGTGCTGGGCAAAAACGTGCAGGCTGCCAATCAAATCGCCCTGAACCTTAGTAGCATGACGTTCATGTTCGGGATGGGGCTTGGCGTTGCCGCTATGATCAGGGTTGGTAATCAAAAAGGACTGGCGAATTTTTCGGAGTTGCGCCGCATTGGGCAATCGATATTTTTGTTGACCTTGTTTATTGAGATAGTCTTTGCCCTTGTATTTTTACTGGGTAGAAATTGGTTTCCAACCTTGTACCTAGACAATGCGGATGTACCTAACATGATCGATAATGCTACGGTTATCTCCTTAGCGGCCAAGCTTTTGCTTGTTGCTGCGTTTTTTCAAATTTCCGATGGTATTCAAGTGGTGGTGCTAGGGGCACTTCGAGGGTTACAAGATGTGAAAATACCTACTCTGATCACCTTTATCGCTTATTGGCTGATCGGTTTTCCAATATCCTATTATTTAGGATTGCATACCGATTGGGGTAGTACGGGTATATGGATTGGTTTGTTGACGGGCCTTACGGCATCGGCCATTATGTTGTATATTCGATTTAATTATTTAACCAAAAAGCTCATTGTAGAAGCTGAATAGGCAAACATTTATATGTTGCTGATATAGCTTGGCTTTAAAAAGATTGTAAATGCAATTACCCAAATTTTTACTAGGTGATAACACCGACCATCCTGAGTCGATATTCATTGTTCATACAGAGTATCCTAGGTTTATTATCAATTTGGAAAACGATGAGGTAGAGTGGCTCGAAGATTTCACCAATGATGATGAAAAGGAGCTTGAGGCCGAAGCAGAAACCCTTATTCGCTCGGCTACGGCATTTTATGATCGGGAAGTGTCTCGCTATGAAGATTAATACTGATGTGGGAAACCCTAATACAGAACGATAAAGAGCTCTTCCTGTTTCTAAACCAAATGGGATCTGAAACCTTCGATGATTTTTGGATGTTCATCACACATAAATTTAGTGCGATACCCCTGTATTTGGCGTTACTCTTTCTCTCTTACAAAAAATTCGGACTTAAGGCGACTTTGGTTTTGGTACTGACTGTTGCTCTAATGATAACCGTAACCAATGGCTTGGCAGATTTGTTTAAACATGGGATTCAGCGCTTGCGCCCCTGTTTTGATCCAGAAATAAGCGATGCTGTGCGCCTTGTAAAAGAGTATTGCGGGGGTAAATTCAGTTATTTTTCCGCACATGCTTCAAATACAACAGCGGTGGCTATTTTCTTCGGTTTATTGCTGAAGTCAAAATCGCGCTACATAGGAATTTTCCTGATAGTTTGGGCGGTATTGGTGGCCTATAGTCGTATTTATATAGGAGTTCATTTTCCCTTAGATGTGCTCTCAGGGTCTGCTATTGGGGTGTTTTTCGGTTGGTTATTTGCAAAGTTGTATATATTTGCACTCCACAGACTCCCTGTATGATTTCGAATCGAAGGTACTGGTTTTTACTACTTCTAATATTTACTGCCTACCTCATAGGGATGTGTGCTACCCTTCTTGAAAATGATTCTGCACAATTTGCGGTTATGGCCATGCGCATGTTTCAAGAAAATGATTTTATCAATCTTTTCAAAGGCCCTAATGAGTATCTAGATAAGCCTCACATGCATTATTGGTTGGCGGCCTTGTCCTATAAAATTTTTGGACTACACGATTGGGCCTATCGAATTCCGGCTATTTTGGCAACACTAGTGGGTGCATATAGCTGCTATGGACTTGGGAAATTGTTGTACAATTCCGATACCGGAAGATTGGCCAGCTTAATATTCATGACTGCCCAAACAATAGTGCTCTCGGTAATAGATGTGCGTACCGATGCCGTGCTTACTGCTTCGGCGATTTTTGCAATATGGCAGTTGGCGTCTTATATAGAAAATAAAAAATTGTTTCATATTGTACTCGGTGCTATTGGTACGGGAGTTGCTTTTTCGACAAAAGGACAAATAGCCCTTTTGGTTGTTGGCCTCCCCTTGTTATGTCATCTTGGTTATACTAGGAAATGGGAACGATTTTTAAGCTGGAAAGTACTTGTAGCCCTTTTGGTTTTTGCAGTGACCATCGCCCCAATGCTCTATGCTTATTACCACCAATTTGATCTGCATCCCGAAAAAGTAATTCGTGGTCGCGGTGACCGCAGCGGAATCTTTTTTATTTTTTGGGAACAAAGTTTTGAACGTTTGAGCGGCAAGGATATAGGAAAGAACAGTAGTGATTACTTCTTCTTTTTTCATACATTTTTATGGGTATTCCTACCGTGGACCGTAGTTGCGATTTTAGCAATTATCAACCGAATAAAGACCCTGTTTAAGCAAAGATTTTCTTTTAGACCACACAGCGAGTTTTTGACCGTGGGCGGAATTGTTTTCATTTTTGCGATCATTAGTTTTGCTCAGTTTAAACTGCCGCATTACCTCAACATTACCATCCCTTTGTTTTCTGTATTATCTGCCGCCTATTTGCACGATTTACAACAATTGTTCAAAGAAAAAACACTGAAGGTGCTCTTAGGGGTACAGTATTTTATTTTGGCAATCGTTTTTATTGCGACTGTGCTCATTGCATTTTACGTTTTCAAATTTGAAAATGTATGGCATTATGCGTGGATGATACCGTTGATGGCAATGGGCATAGGGTATAGTTTAAAACGCGAAGGATACTTCTATCGTATCATTACCGTCTCTGCTTTCGCAGCGATAATACTCAATATGGTGATGAACGTTCATTTTTATCCTTCTTTGCTCAAATATCAGGCTGGTAGTGAAATGGCCAAGGTGATTCGACACGACGGAATTCCAACAGAGAACATTTATAAACTTTCTGAAAGATATACTTGGTCCTTGGATTTTTATAATCAAAATCCGCTCAAAATTTCTTCCATTGAAGGTATACGCAACAAAAAGGATATCTGGGTCTACGCCACTGATGAAGAGTTGAAAAATTTACATGCCAACGGGTTCGACTGGGACAAACAATATACCAAATCAGATTTTCGAATTACCCGTCTACAGGCCAAATTTTTGGACCCTGCAACGCGAAAAAAAGTGTTGCGGAAGATGCACTTGGTACATATCTATTAGGAAACGACCACAAATTTATTGTTGCTCTACGAAGGTTCAGCCTATGCTCCGTTCACGGTGCTCAGGTTAGGCTTTCTAATATGGTACACCATACCGAATAACGAAATAATCGCGCTCAAAATAAAAAACACCATACTGATGCCCACCGCAGTAGGTTCTTCCAATCCCAAGAACTTGGCGCCATAAAGAAAAGTAATCTCTCTACTGCCGATGCCCCCTATGGTCATAGGAAGAACAGAAACAATAGAGGAAATCATGAAGGTGAATAAATATGCTACGGTTTGCATGGTGATCGACAGTGCCTTTAAAATCAATAGTATGCATATCAATTGGAACAATTGTACCAGGGAAGAATAGGCAAAGGCTTTCCAGAAAACGGGCAAAAGGGAAGGCTTTAATTTTTTGTTCAATCCCCAAAAAACGAATACCGACGCTATGGCAACGAACAAAATTGCTATTCGGTAAGGTCGTATATAGTCACTTTCCAAGAAAAATGCGAACGTACAGCTGTAAAGAAAAATGAGAAGCAATCCGCTAAGGCGATCCAAGATCAATGCAGATATGACACTATTGGTTTGTACCGGAAATTTTTTCTTAATGATATATCCTTTATAGGCATCGCCACCAATTCCTCCGGGAAGAAAGAGATTGTAGAACATTCCTAACCAATACAATTTCAAATTGCTTTTTTGTGTCAAACGCACACCCAATTCATGAAAATAGAGGTTGAGTCGATATGAGGCAAATACCTTAGACATAATCAAGAATAGCGCCCCAAGTAAAATGTAAAGTGGTTTCGTCTTTTTTAGAATAGTCGTAACCTCTTCGATATCAAGTTTGGTGAAGATGAAATAGATTAGGGCGGCACTAATTAGGATTTTCAAGGCCGTAATGGCATGTTTATGATACTTGCCCACCTACGGTAACTTTTTTGATCCGGTACGGTCGCTTGCTTTGTGATTCGTAATACGTACGAATAAGCAATTCCATAACAATACCAATGGTAAAGAGTTGAATTCCCGCCAATATGAACATCAGTCCAAATATCAATAGTGGTCGTGTTCCGATATCCTCGCCTAAATAAAACTTAACAAATAAAAGGTACATATTGATAATGATGCCTACAAGTATCAACAAGAATCCAAAAATTCCGAAAAGGTGAATCGGTCTCTGAAAATACTTGCGAATAAAGAGTAACAGCATCATATCGGCGACTACTTTGAAAACACGTTCGAGTCCGTACTTAGAAACCCCTGCATGACGCGCATGATGTTTTACCGGAACCTGTTTGATCTGGGCACCTTCTAAATGCGCCAGCAAATTTATGAAGCGATGCATCTCTCCATAAAGATTCAGATCTTTTGCAATGTCTTTGGTAAATACCTTTAGCGCACAACCATTGTCCTTGATGTCTAATTGCGTTACCCTACGAACCAAGAAATTCGCGATTTTAGAAGGGATCTTCTTGACGAGTGAATCCTTGCGTTTTTGCCGAATACCCGTAACGACATCGTAATCATCTTCAACTGCGTACTTCAACATTTTGGGAATATCGCTAGGGTCATTTTGCAAATCCCCATCCATCGTTATTATGAAATCGCCTTTGGCATAATCAATACCGGCAGCAAGTGCTAGACTTTGGCCATAATTTTTCTTGAGTTCTATAAGGTGCACTTTTTCATCGCGCAGATCTTTGACCGTCTTGCGTGTTCTGTCCTTTGAAAAATCATCGATATATATGATTTCATAGTTGTAACCAACCAAACTCTCGTGAATTTTCTGGGTCAGCAGTGCCACGTTGTCTTCCTCGTTATAGAGGGGAACCACAATTGAAAGAGGGGCATGGGTAACAGCAGTCATAGATGGGTAGTTACAAGGGGCATTTGGTATTGGGTATCCCTTTGTACAAAGTTATGTTTTTTGAACGGATGGACTAAACTTTATTTCGTTGTAGTTCTAGTAATAATTCCGCGGCCCTAAAGGGTGAGATTTTATTTTGAGTTACTTGACCCTTTAATTCGGCCAATTTTGTTTGTATAGTGGTATCCCCATAAAACCTTGTTTTAATATGGTCTTCTATGGTTTGTAAGAGCCAATGCTCATTTTGAAGCGCACGATTTTTTAGAAAGTTTCCATTCGTTTTCGTACGCTTTACGAATTCGTTTATCACATCCCAGGTTTCCCGAATTCCTGAATTGTGCAAAGCTGAACAGGAATGTACTATAGGTACCCAGCCGTTATCTTTTGGAGGATACAATTGCAAAGCACGTTTAAATTCGACTTCGGCACTTTTGGTTCGCTTTACATTGTTCCCGTCTGCCTTGTTGATAACAATTGCATCTGCCATTTCTATTATTCCTCTTTTGATTCCCTGTAATTCGTCCCCAGCTCCGGCTAATTTCAGTAATAAAAAGAAATCTACCATACTGCTTACAGCAGTCTCACTTTGTCCTACGCCAACGGTCTCTACAAGTATAATGTCGTAGCCGGCAGCTTCACATAGAATAATTGTTTCCCTTGTTTTTCTTGCCACGCCGCCTAACGAACTTCCTGAAGGGGACGGGCGGATAAAAGCATTGGGATCTACGGCAAGTTCGGCCATGCGCGTTTTATCGCCTAAGATGCTTCCTTTGTTTTTACTACTTGTCGGGTCAACTGCCAATACAGCAACTTTCTTGCCCTCAGCGGTGAGATTTTTCCCCAAGGTTTCGATAAACGTACTTTTGCCAACACCCGGAACACCGGTGATACCGACACGGATCGAATTGGTCTGCTTTACCAGACATTTTTCAATCAGGGAGTTGGCGGATTCCCAGTGATCTGGTTTGGCACTTTCTACTAGGGTAATCGCACGGGCCAAAGAGGCCTTTTCCCCATTGAGAACCGCTTGCGCCAATTGCGATACATTGGGCAGCACCTTTCTTTTGTAAGGCAAATTTTCGCCTTCTTTATTGTTGGTATTTTTTGGTACTGTCAACCTTATTTGTTAATAGGTACACAAACCTTGGTTTTGTCCCATGAAAGGCACATTTGGGTGCCGTTGTTCTCCTCGAAGTCAATTGTGAATTTTTCAATTTCGTTGGCTTCCGATTGCACTGGCACATTAATGGAGACAACGTCATGCGAGGCATCACGGGTAGTATCTGCCCCACCACTTAAAATCGTAACGCCCCAATCAGGAACTTGGTCATTGAACATAACCGCCCATTCTTCGGGCTTAGGTATGGTCCAGATAGAATAGGTGCCTGCCGAAAGGTTTTTCCCATTTATAGTCACGTCGGTTTTTGTCGTAAAAGTAGTTGGCTCATTTGCACCCGTGCGCCACACGGCATCATAAGGAACCAATTCTCCAAAAATGACCCGGTCTTTTTTCGACGGACTCGAATAGTTGACCGATAGATCCATTCCTTTTTCAGTATAGGTCGAGGTGCGTTCAGGGCTATGCTTTTTCGTTTGTTTTTGCATATAGGGCACGCCTACAAAATACCCCAAAAGGCCAAGTACTACCAGAATGAGCAAAAGTCTTTTTAAAAATTTCATATGAAGTGATTTATGAGATGAACGAACTATTATGGATTTACGTTCTTAAAAGTACTAAAATCGCTTTGAATTGAATGTTCTAATGTGCCTAAAGCGTATCGAACCGGTATTGGGTTGCTTGCTTGTATATTTCATTCGGTCTTAAAATACCACTAGGAAAACCAGATTGGTTCGGGGCATCCGGAAAATTCTGTGCCTCGAAAGTGATAGCCGGCATTTTGGTTGGTGTGTAGACAACAAGAACTGGCTGGTCGGTAAGTACTTCCATACTAATTCCCAATAAACGAGAACTCATACGGGCGGCTATTCGTGTACCGCTATCAATAACGAAAGGTGTGTCTAAATGCACATTGCCCAAGTAGTTCCCTTTCCGAAAGTCCTTATCGGTTTTCTTGACAGAAACTAATTTGCCGGTAGGTAGCAACTTCTCATTTGTCTCAACATATTTAGCGCAGTTAAGCTGAAGTTTATGTCGCTTGAGATTCGGGGCATCATCGAGTCGAAAATAGGAATGGTTCGTGAGATTGACTACAGTGGTGCGATCGGTCACCGCCTCATATTCAATATGCAGTTGGTTGTGTCGCAAGCGATAGGTCACCGATACCGTTAAATTTCCAGGATATCCCTCTTCTAAATGCTTACTGGTATATGAGAGTTTAATGTACGGTTCGTTACCGTAGTGCACATCTTCGAATTTCCAATATTTCTTGCTAAAACCTTCTTTTCCTCCATGCAGATGCACGCCGTTTTCCTGGTGTAAATGGTAGGTTTCCCTATCGAGCTCAAAACTTCCATTCGTAATTCGCCCGGCATGCCGCCCTATAACCGCACCTAGAAAGTACTTATCGTCCAGATAATCCAATGCTAGGTCATGGCCCATGACAACATTTACCGAATTTCCGTTGGCATCTTTGACCAAAAGCTTTTGAATAATCGCCCCATAGTTGAGTACGATCAATGATAAATGGGGCGTACTGATGGTAAGCTGTTTCAACAGAATCTATTTTTTTTGCAATTTGGATGTAAAATTAATCGTTTTTTGCCACATCCGATTTTTTTTATCGTCCTTAGGGCAGCACAATTATAACAACTTAAACTTTCCCGAATTTCGGGAATCGACGCCAGCCAATGTTTCAGATAGATTTGGTAGCCAAATGTAGGGAGAACGATCGCAATGCGCAGATGAAGCTTTATGAGCAATACTGCCATGGTATGTTTTGCGTTGCAATGCGATTTGTGAAAAATGAAGATGATGCGAAAGACATAATGCAGGAAGCATTCATAAAAGCCTTTCAAAAATTAGAGCAATATAAAGGACAAGTCACCTTTGGAGCATGGTTGAAAAAAATCGTTGTGAATCGAAGTTTAGACTTCTTAAGGGCAAAAAGAGAGCATACAGTTGCCCTAAATGAATCTTATTTAGAGGTTGCTGAGGATGAAGATTGGTCTGTAGCGGATGGAATTTCGTTAAATGAGGTAAAGAACGCAATGGAGCAATTGGGAGAAAAGTATCGTCTGGTATTGCAATTGTTTTTAATGGAAGGTTATGATCACGAAGAAATATCGGAAATATTGGGAATCAGTAATACAGCCTGTCGTACCCGATTATTAAGGGGAAAAGGACAACTTAAAGAAATATTAAATAATAGAACTTATGGCACAGGATCTTAGAGAACTGTTCAAAAAAGATAGGGAGACCGCCGAAGAAAGGTATAAAATGCCAGAAGGGCATCATGATGGTTTTATGGAACTGTTAGATACTGAACTTCCTGTAAAGAAGAGGACAGGCATTCCATGGCTCAAAATAGCGGCTTCGCTGGCACTTTTAGTAGCGGCAGGTTGGTTTTATTCGAATCGGATTGCCAAAACCGATTTGTCATCAGACCAGGTTGCTGGTCATGAAAATGTCAAGGAAACCAAGATTTCCTTGGGCGATCTTTCCCCTGATTTGAAAAAAGTAGAGACCTATTACGTGGCGAATATCAATCTCGCACTATCAGAATTGGAGGTTTCCCAAGAGAATAAAGAAATGACGAATAGTTTTATGACGCAATTGGCAAAACTCAATTCAGAATATGAATCACTAAATACAGAATTGAATACGTTGGGTCCCAACGACCAAACCATAACTGCATTGATTAAGAACTTACAATTGCGCTTACAATTATTACAAAAACTTAAAACGAAGTTGAACGAATTAAAATCATCAAAAAATGAACAAGTCGAGATTATTTAAACGCCTATTCTTGCTGCTGTGTGTCATCGGCACAGCAGCCTATGGGCAAAAAAAAGAAACGAAAACGTATAAAGAGGTTTTTAATGTTACCCCAGAAACGGTCTTGGACATTGATACCAATAATACGGATATTGAATTCACAACCTGGAACAGTAATCAAATAGAAATTGAGGCAACCATTGAAATCGAAGGGGCCACTAGTGAAGAGGCCAAGAAATACTTTGAAAATGGTACGATTGAAATTATAGGGAATAGCAAAAAGGTGTCGGTCAAAACAGGAGGTGAAAATACATGGTTATTTAGGCATACTGTAGGTGGCAATAGTCCCTTGCACTTTGATAACGGATTCGGCTTTGAAATAAATGATATCATCAGTGATAGTATGAACAATTTTACAGGAGATTCATTATTCTTGGCTTTTGATCTTATGGAAGCTATGCCTCCTATGCCACCGGTACCTCCCATTAATTTTGACTATGATGCTTTTGAAAAGGATGGAGAGGAATACCTTAAAAAATGGCAATCAGAATTTAAGGATGGTTTTGGAAAGGAGTACCAGGAAAAAATGAAGGCTTGGCAGCAAAAGCTTGAAGAAAAGCAGCGTAAAAGTGGTGAGAAACGCGCAAAACTAATTGAAAAAAGGGTAGAAGAACGTTCAGAAAAAATGAATAAAAGAGCTGAGGAGCGTGCAGAACGGATGCATACAATTCAAAAGCGGAGGGCCAATGCAGCCAAACGCCGAGTAAGCCGATTCCCAAGTGGCGTTCATATTATCGATTCTACTGGAAGGTTTTCTTTTTCAGGTGATTCTATAAACTATAAAGAGCCCAATAGTTTTTATTTCTCTTCCGATGGAAAAAATAGGAATTACAAGGTGAAAAAGTCGATCAAAATTAGAATGCCAAAGGGCAATAAGATAAAAATGAACGTGCGCCATGGAGAGGTAAAACTGGCTGCCAATACGTTGAACATCGATGCAAATTTAAGTTACTCCAACCTGCTTGCATATGAGATTGATGGAGCGGCTACCACTGTGCGCGCCTCTTACTCACCAATTTTTGTTGAGAAATGGAATCTCGGTCAATTGCAGACCGAGTATTCCGATGCCGTAAATTTGCAAGAGGTCTTTGATCTTCGTTTATCGGCCACCTCTTCGGAGGTTACGATCGACCGGTTGCATGACAAAGCCATAATTAAAAATGATTTTGGGCCTTTGAAAATTCTATCGGTGTCGAATAATTTTACAGATTTAGATGTATCACTTCAGAATGCAGAGCTTGAATGTGACATGCCGAATACCGCCTTTACCCTTTACGTAAATGGTACTGCCTCAAAATTGACACTACCTGCGACAGTGCAAATTGAACGTACCAAAAACGGAAATACCATGATTCACAGGGGTTATTATAAAAACAGAAATAGCAATAAGGGCATTATTATCAACTCGAAGTACAGTGAAGTCGTTTTAGATTAAATCTTTCCTAGTGTCCCAAACAAATAATTGGCCTTAGTGGGCATCTTCCTTTAAGTATTCTTTGAAATTCGCTTTAAATCGATTCAATCGCGGAATGGAAACATTGGTGATATAGGAATTGTTTGGATGTTTCTTCTCGTAATCTTGATGATAGTCCTCAGCATCCCAAAACTTTTCGAAGGGAACGACCTCAGTGGTAATCGGATCTCCGTCGTATACATTCTGATCGGTCAACGCCCCAATATAGGCCTCAATAATTTCTTTTTCCTGCTCGTTCTTATAAAATGCGATGGAGCGGTACTGCGGTCCCCGGTCTGGTCCTTGCTGGTTTAAGGTTGTAGGATCGTGAGACCCAAAGAATACCTGCACCAAGGCTGTGAATGAAATTATCTTAGGGTCATAGTAGACCTCAACGGCCTCTGCATGCGTGGTCAATCCCCTACCTATTTGCTCATAAGTAGGGTTGTCCTCTTTGCCACCTGAATACCCTGAGATGACTTCACTTACCCCTTTTACACTTTCAAAAATGGCTTCAACGCACCAAAAACAACCACTTGCGAAATACGCAGTTTCATAGGTGCTAAGGTCTTGAGAACGTTTTGTTTGCTGAACTGCGGTTGAAGAGACTTCCGCTGCGGTTATGTCCGCTTTTTTGTTTTCCTTGGTGCTCGATTGGCAGCTGGTCGATAGGAGTACCAGCGAAGCAAATATGATTGTTTTAATGTAGTGCATTGTTTTCCTTTTTCAACTTTGTAGTTGAATATACGAAGTACTTACAGGATAATGGGTTAAAAAATGTTAATGAATTTTGGATGATGTGGATAGGATAGGCTATCAGAACTTGTTTCTAAGATTAAACTACGCTATTTTCATTTGAAATGAAACCGCTCACCGAACTTTTGCACTCTTTTTCAGAATCGGCTATTTCTATTTTAGACATGGCAATTGCTTTGAATGCCTATACCGAGATAAATTTATCGCATGACAATAGTGATTTGGACAATTTTGTGATTACAGACCCGAAAGAATGCCAACGCTATATCGATAGGGTCTTAGAACAAAACGCTGCCAAAGTAGCCTATGGTGGGTACTTGGAGCAAAGAAACCTGTATTCAGATAAGGCCAATTTTTCGGGAAATTCGACTCGAAATATCCATTTGGGGATAGATTTTTGGTCCAGAGCGGGGACAAAAGTGCTAGCGCCAATTGATGGATGGGTACATAGCTTTCAAAATAACGATGCAATTGGGGATTACGGACCAACAATAATATTAAGGCACGAAATAGAAAATATTGCCTTTCATACCCTTTACGGACACTTAAGTCTAGAATCGTTGAACAACATATTCGTTGGGAAGCATTATAAGCAGGGAGACACTCTTGCCACTTTAGGTACTGCCGCTATAAATGTCAACTATGCGCCACATCTACATTTTCAGATTATTCATGATATGAACGACAAAAAGGGCGATTATCCGGGGGTTTGCGCGGTAGGGGACATGGTTTTTTACACAAAAAACTGCCCTGATCCCGAATTATTGCTGAAAATCGGTTCCAAATAGGACTGATTTGCGATTAAAAAATCGATGAACTGCACAAAAAGTATCGTATTCAGATACTTGATTTTA
>CALIJE010000020.1 GCA_938017825.1 uncultured Flavobacteriaceae bacterium | reverse complement strand
AATTAGTTTTTGGTTTTGGAAACGACAGGCAGAAACACTAAAACCTGAATATAAGGTGGCATTTTCGATCCAGCGATTTATAGATGGTTTTTTAGAGTTTATCAAGTATCGGGAAACCGTAGCGTTTACCATTGTGTCCGGGCTCGTTACAGGTGCTTTCTTGGTATATTTAAGCGCTTCGCAACAGGTTTTCGAAGATCAATACGGACTCACTGAAGAATTCCCATATATATTTGCCGGACTTGCAATTTCAATTGGTTTTGCCACCTTTCTTAACGGTACCTTGGTCTTGCGCTTTGGAATGCGCAAATTGTCATTTATGGCACTATGTGCTTTCTGTGGTATTGCTATGTTGTATGTGTTTTTATTCTGGGGAACCCCAAACCCAAGCGTACCGGTTTCGATTGTGTTCTTGAGCACACAATTTTTTTGTCTTGGATTTTTATGGGGCAATTTTAGATCTATTGCGATGGAACCGATTGGCCATATAGCTGGCATAGGTGCCGCTATCAACGGTTTTTTTTCAACGGTTTTAGCCGTACCTATCGCTGATTTTATTGGAAAATTTATTGATCAAACGATGTGGCCCATGTTCTTGGGGCTGGCAGTTTGTGGTCTTTTGGCTTTAGGAATAATGATGCTTGTTCGCCGCTAATTTTATAAGGCCTTATCCTTAATATCCTGAACAACTTCCGGATTTAAAAGTGTACTGGTATCACCCAAATTTCCGGTGTCTTTGCTCGCGATCTTTCGTAAGATGCGTCTCATAATTTTTCCACTTCTTGTCTTTGGCAAACCAGGTACAAACTGAATTTTATCTAGTTTGGCAATAGGACCAATCTGCTCAGTGATTTGTTGGTTGATTTCTTTTCTAAGGTTGTCTCGGTCTCTGCTTTCCCCGGTTTCCTTTAAAATTACATAGCCATATAGGGCGTTCCCTTTGACATCATGGGGAAATCCTACTATTGCGGATTCCGCCACAGCTGGGTGCTCGTTGATGGAATCTTCGATGGGAGCTGTTCCTAAATTATGTCCCGAAACGATTATAACATCATCAACCCGACCCGTAATTCTGTAATAGCCCACAGCATCGCGTAAAGCGCCGTCGCCTGTAAAATACATGTTCTTATATGCAGAAAAATAGGTGTCTCTATATCTGTCGTGATTGCCCCAAATGGTTCGTGCTATGGAAGGCCAAGGGAATTTGATACACAAACGCCCATCGACTTGATTGCCTTTGATTTCTTTGCCTTCTTCATCCATTAAAGCAGGCTGAATGCCTATAAATGGAAGCGTGGCATAAGTTGGGGTAGTAGGGGTCACATAGGGTATAGGCGTAATCATCATACCCCCGGTTTCAGTCTGCCACCAAGTATCTATAATGGGGCTCTTCTTTTTGCCTATATTGTTATTGTACCAATGCCATGCTTCTTCATTTATAGGTTCTCCGACAGAACCTAAAACTTTTAAAGAGGATAGATCATGTTTTTCTACAAAGTCTAGATTCTCCTTTGCCAAAGCACGTATTGCTGTTGGGGCAGTATAGAATTGGTTGATTTTATGCTTCTCGATTATTTCCCAAAAACGCCCATAATCCGGATAGGAGGGAACGCCTTCGAACATTACCGTGGTTGCGCCATTTGCCAATGGTCCGTAAACGATGTACGAATGCCCGGTTATCCAACCAATGTCCGCAGAACACCAATAGACATCGTTTTCGGTGTATTGAAATGCATTTTTAAAGGTATAGGCAGTATAGACCATATAGCCACCGGTGGTGTGTACCATACCTTTGGGCTTCCCTGTTGAACCTGACGTATATAAAATAAACAAAGGATCTTCAGCATTCATTATTTCGGCGGATAATTCTGCATATGCACTGTCTAACAGCGGTTGTAACCATTGGTCTCTTCCCGCTTTCATTTGAACATCGGAATTGATGCGTTTTACCACCAAAACGTTTTCTACCCCAGGACAATCTTCTAAGCCTTTGTCTACAATGCCTTTTAAATCGATTGTTTTAGCCCCTCTAAATGAACCGTCGGAACAAATGACCATTTTACAATCGGAATCATTGATTCGCGTGGAAAGCGCATTCGCCGAGAATCCGGCAAATACGACCGAGTGTATGGCCCCGATTCGGGCACATGCCAAAAGGGAAACTGCCAATTCAGGAATCATTGGTAGATAAATACAAACTCGGTCCCCTTTTTGAATACCATGGTCTAGTAACACGTTCGCCATACGGCAAACACGTTCATGTAATTGTCGATACGTAATATGCTGTGCTTCTTCTTGCGGGTCGTTTGGCTCAAAAAGAATTGCGGTTTTGTCACCTCTAGTCGGTAAATGTCTATCAAGGCAATTTTCAGTGATATTCAATTTTGCCCCTTCAAACCATTTGATTTCCGGTTTCGTGAAATCCCAATCCAAAACCTTGTCCCATTTCTTTCGCCAAACGAAATGCTCCTCTGCAATTTCCTCCCAAAATCCTTCAGGATTACGAACCGATTTTCGATAGACCTGAAAATATTCTTCTAAATGTTTGATATGATAATTGCTCATTATTACTCAATATTTTTTAATTTTTTCAATCTAATTTTGGTTTTTTGGTGCGCTTCCCAGATGCTCTGCGAGCAAGAGCCATTGGCCATTTTCGTGCACCAAAACCGAAGTTCCGATACCCTTCCCCTGCGCTGGCTCGTTGTTGATGATGCCTTTCCATCGAAAATCGAACAAATAGACCGCAGTAGTAGTGGTTTTGAGTAACCACCTTAAATTTTGAATCTCATACAATTCGTTTTTTATCGACGAAAAGTTCTTTTCAAATGCAATTTTTATTGCCCCCTTACCTTGATGTACCTGCCCATTGGAAAAGGTGACATTGGCATTTTTACGTACCAATGGGGCTACATTTTTCCATTCTTGTGTACCTAATGCAAGTTCATATTCCTTCACAAATTTTTCTGGGCTCATAAACCTTTAGTTTGTTATTGTTAACAATTGCATTTAGTGATCAACTGCTGCTCCCGCGTCACTAGGAATGCGAATATCCTCTACTATTTCCTGTACATGATGCGGTGGTGACGGGGTAAATTGCATGACTACTATAGACACTAGGAAATTTACGATCATGGCCACCGACCCAAAACCTTCTGGGGAAATACCAAACCACCAATCGGCTTGGAGTCCGGCTACAGCTTCTTTACCACCGTCAAAAATTCCGAATTTGAATTTAAGCATGTAAAATAACATGAGCAATATTCCGACAACCATCCCTGCAATCGCACCTTCTTTGTTCATACGTTTATAAAAAATCCCAAGTACAATGGCCGGAAAAAATGATGCCGCTGCGAGGCCGAAGGCCAAAGCAACCACGGCCGCTACAAAGCCTGGCGGATTAATGCCAAAATAGCCGGCGATAACTACGGCGACCGTTGCAGCGCCCCTAGCCGCCCAAAGCTCTCCTTTTTCAGAAATTGTGGGAACAAAAACCTTCTTGATCAAATCATGTGAAACCGAAGACGAAATCACCAATAGTAATCCTGCGGCGGTGGATAACGCTGCGGCTAGGCCTCCGGCTGCAACCAGGGCAATTACCCAGGCCGGAAGGTCTGCAATTTCCGGATTGGCCAAAACCATGATATCACGGTCTACGGTAAGTTCATTTATTGCTGCATCCGCAACATATTGAATCTTGCCATCCGCATTTTTATCCTCGAAGCTCAACAATCCTGTTTCCTCCCAGTTTTTAAACCACTCTGGCATCTTACCATACTCTTGCTCGCTTACTGTATTGATCATATTTGTGCGTGCGAATACTGCAACAGCTGGGGCTGTTGTATATAATATGGCAATGAGCAATAACGCCAAACCTGCAGATTTACGGGCATCCTTTACTCGTTTTACGGTAAAGAAACGGACGATGACATGGGGTAAGCCCGCTGTGCCCACCATCAGTGCCAAGGTAATGGCGAAAACATCGATAAGATCCTTAGAACCGGAGGTATATTCCGCAAAACCGAGTTCAGTTGAAAGTCCGTTTAATTTTTCCAACAAATAGAGGCCAGAGCCATCATTTAGCGCAGACCCCATTCCCAATTGCGGAATAGGATTTCCGGTCATTTGTATAGATATAAATATCGCCGGCACCATAAAGGCAAAAATCAAAACACAATATTGGGCTACCTGCGTATAGGTGATGCCCTTCATTCCACCTAATACCGCATAAAAAAGTACAATGACCATTCCGATGATGACCCCTGTATTGATATCCACTTCCAGAAAACGTGAAAAGACAACTCCCACGCCACGCATTTGGCCTGCGACATAGGTAAAGGAAACCAATAAAGCACAGACGACCGCAACGATGCGCGCAGTATTGGAGTAGTAGCGATCTCCAATAAAATCAGGAACGGTGAACTTTCCAAACTTACGCAAATAGGGCGCTAGCAAAAGTGCAAGTAGTACATAACCGCCGGTCCAACCCATTAAATAAACCGAACCATCATAACCTGCAAAGGCTATGATACCTGCCATAGAGATAAACGAAGCTGCAGACATCCAGTCGGCGGCAGTGGCCATGCCATTGGCCAAAGGGGAAACACCACCACCGGCCACATAAAATTCTTTGGTAGAGCTCGCCCGAGACCAAATTGCGATTCCAATATATAAGGCGAAGGTGATTCCGACTAAAAGATAAGTCCACGTTTGAACGCTCATAATTTTGGTTGTTAGATTTTGCTTAAAGTAGTTGGTTTGGAAGAATTACTCATCGTACCCGTACTTTTTATCGAGCTTGTTCATTAATCGAACATAAACGAAAATCAAAATGACAAATACATAAATTGAACCTTGTTGAGCAAACCAAAAGCCTAGTTTAAAACCTCCGATTTGAATACTATCCAATGCCTCCTTAAAAAGAATACCCGCTCCATAGGATACCATAAACCATATGAGAAGTAAAATAATGAGGTATCGTAGATTTTCTTTCCAATAGGCCGTGGCCTTTTGTTGTTTTTCGCTCATAATCGCATTGTTTTGAGAATAGTTTCCTAAGATAGCGAATTCACCTTAATCTTTAGTTAGGGAGATAAAGTACACCGCTCGAAGAATCTTTTTTGGCCCCGGTCACAGATTTTAGCACATTGATTTCTTGTGCGATACGCAGGGCTCCCATTAAGGCAAAAACCGTTGCTTCCTTAAACTCGATCAGCTCTTTATTCGGCACAATGACCTTGGTATGCGTACCTAACTTATCTTTAAGTACTTCGATAAGGAAGTCATTCAGGGCACCGCCACCGGTTACAAATAGTGAGTTCTCTTTTTTGATGCTGTTTAGTTTTACTTGCTGAGCAACCTTTTCGCAAATATGGTGAATGGAAGTATGTAATAGATTTTCGGTTGTGTCATCGGTTATCTCAACGATCGGTACCACCTCTTCAACAAACCACTCATAACCTATTGACTTAGGGTGGGGGAGTAAATAGTATTTTAGCCCATTTAATCGATCTAGCATATTATAATTTATTTTGCCAGAACGGGCCAATTCCCCTCCTTTATCATATGCTAAATCGATTTTTCTGGTAATGTAATTCAGAATCATATTCGCCAGACCAATATCATAGGCAATGCGCTTTCCTTTTTGCTCTAGGGAGATATTGCTAATACCTCCTAAATTTAAGCAGAAGTCATATGCGCCAAAAAACAATTGATCGCCAATAGGCACTAAGGGCGCACCTTGACCCCCAAGGGCAACATCATTTGTTCTAAAATCGCAAATCACCTTGCAACCACTTTCATTGGCCAAATGTTGGCCAGAGCCTATTTGGAAGGTGAGTCCATTTTCTGGTTGGTGGTGTGTCGTATGACCGTGGCTAGCGATAAAATCGACTTCAAGTTTTTCTTCGGCGATGAACTTTTTGGCCTGCTGGCCTAACCAGCTTCCGTACGTATTATGAAATTGAAGCAGCTCATCGGCCTTTAGGAAGATCGAATCTTTTAATTCTAACTGCATATCAGTAGAATAGGAAATACTTTTAGTAGCCATGATTTCAAATGACCATAGGTGCCCATCTTTGCTAATATGGCAGTAACAAAGGTCGAGCCCATCCAAGGAGGTGCCCGACATTAGACCGATAACCTTATATTGTTGCATAACGTGTTAATTCAAAACAAAAATAACTGATATGGGTTCACTTTGAGTATCCGTAACTTCTTTAATGGTGTGAAGTCGTAAACCACTGTTTTTAAAAACCGATATCCAATCTTCAAATGTACGGGCATACCACGAATGGCCATTTACAAAATTACCAGGTAGACCGAGCCAAGAATCTTTTATCCATTGACTCTTATAGGGTAAATTTTGCCCTTTTAGCCAATGCGGATGTATGGTTTGTACGATGATAAATCCATTTTTAGTCGTCGCCCCTTTGATTTTTTTTAAAAGCTGTTCCAAACCGATTTTTTGATACAAGCAAAAATTAAAAACTATCGCATTGAACGGGTGTTCAGGAATTGATTCACCGTCAATAATTTGCTCATATGATAATTCATAAAAAGTGTCGGCGCTTAATTGCCGAGCCTTTTTTATCAGCCTTGAAGTAGCATCTATGCCCACAACGTCTTTTCCCAAGGCACTCAAACTTCTAGTCAGCCAACCTTCCCCACAGCCGCAATCTAAAATTTTGGAAATTGGTAAAGCGCTCAAA
Organism: uncultured Flavobacteriaceae bacterium; assembly: GCA_938017825.1. GTDB lineage: Bacteria > Bacteroidota > Bacteroidia > Flavobacteriales > Flavobacteriaceae > Pelagihabitans. The sequence goes on along the minus strand of CALIJE010000020.1, from coordinate 86,658 downwards.
GTCTTTATTATCGCCTTATTGGTAAATGCCCTGGACTGAATTTTTTGCGATTCCAGAACTTTGATCCATTCATCCGCATTCTCGTCCCAAGATGCTAAAACTTCTTTTTCCATTGATTGTACAATTAGGTAAAGCTGACCGGTAGACTTCCCTTGGCCTTGATTTGGCCTAAAAAATGCGCTGCCGCAACCGCTTCGAACTCTTTAAAGTTCTGATATGCGATCACTACGACCTTCGCTTCATCGATGTTCAGATGGTTTAGCGTATACGGATTTCCAAAAAGGTACAAAATCACATTTTTAGTTTGTAGTAGGCTGTTGATGAACTGAATCTCCTCTTCTAGCAATCCAAAGCGGTTGGTCGGTTTTATTTGGGGTGGCGTAAGCTGTATGAGAATGTTGGTTGCCTGGCCAACCGCTGATTTCATTTTTTCCAACTCCAATAGAATATCAGCATTCTCGCTAGGCGTCTGGACTCGCTTAAGGGTCAAGGTACGATAATCGGTTTCTCGAAAAGCCTTGATGTCGGCTTCAGTCCCCTTGAAAAGGCTTAGACTTTTTTCGGCCAAATTTCTATTTAAAGCATGGTCTTCTTCAGGTCTTCCATTCGTTATCACGTCTGTTCGGCTGGCCAATAGCGCTTTCTCCTTTAATTTCCAGATTCGTTGAAAACTCTCCTCTATTTGAGCCGCGGAGGCTCTATTTAAAATCATTTCAACCGCTTCAGGAACATGCTCCGCAAAGCAGAGTACATCATTACCAGCATCGAAAGCAAGCCATTCCAATTCGCCCTTGATCTTAAAATTTTTAGATACCGCATGCATATTCAAGGCATCGGATATTACGACACCATCGTATCCCATTTTACTTCGTAAAAGGTCTTTAATGATTTCTTTTGATATGCTCGAGGAATTGGTCTTGCCTCTGGCCAAAGACGGGACCGATAAATGCCCGACCATTACAGAATCTATACCCTCATGTATCAGTTTTTGAAAGGGATACAACTCGTTCGAAACCAATTCTTCCTTGGACTTATCAATTAATGGGAGACCTAAATGAGAATCCGTAGCCGTATCACCATGACCGGGAAAGTGCTTGATACTTGTTAAGATTCCTTCGCTTTGAGTGCCTTTAACAAAGGCCAGTGCCTTTTCAACTACTTTATTCTTGTCCTCTCCAAAAGAACGATACCCAATAACCGGATTGTAGGGGTTGTTATTCAAATCTATACAAGGGGCCAGATTCCAATGAACGCCGACCATTTTGCAGTCTCGAGCAATGTTTTTGCCTACCTTGAAAATTAGTTCGTTGTTTGCTTGAATGGCTCCCAAGGTAATTGCGTAAGGATATTGGGGCGAATTTTCAACACGCATTGCCAAGCCCCATTCTGCATCTATCGCTATGAGCAGGGGATTTTTGGAAACACTCTGATACCGCTTTATGAGTTTTTGAAGTGTTATAAAACTGTGTTCATTGTACAACACCTTCTTCTTTCCCTCAAAATTAGTAGCGGCACTTGCCCTGCTATGAAAGAAGCACAGACCGCCAACGCCTTGATCCCTGATAAGTTGTTCTAACTGTTCGATTTCATCTTCAGAGTCGTTTATAAAAGCCGCTGGCATAAAAAACTGCCCGATCTTTTCCTTTAACGAAAGTGCCTCTGTGGATTCTTGATATGTTAAAAGACTAGTCTTCATTAGTGGTTTTCTTCCCAAAATCGGCCGGGTATTCTATAAATTTCAATAATAGTAAGGCCGGGAGTGCCGCTATAACCACCCAGATGAAAAAACCATCATAGCCGAGCCATTTTTGCATAAAACCACTGATCATCCCTGGAATCATCATTCCGAGCGCCATAAAACCGGTAGCTATGGCATAATGAGAAGTTTTCGCTTTACCGTCAGCAATATGGATCAGATACATTAGAAAGGCGGCAAAACCGAATCCATATCCGAATTTTTCCAATACTACTGTAGCGGTTACGGCAAATATGTTGGTGGTTTGTGTTACTGCTAGAAGCGCATAAAGAATATTCGGTACGTTCAATGACAAAACCATAGGAAGCATCCATTTTTTGAGGCCGTCCCTTGAAATCAGAATACCTCCAAGAATTCCCCCAATAGATAAAAAGATGACCCCTGCGGTGCCAAAAATTGTTCCAAGTTGTTCTGTAGAATAGCCCAAGCCACCTTTATCTGCGGTATCTAGTAAAAATGGTGCGGCCATTTTGACCAGTTGCGACTCCCCTAATCTAAACGTCAGAATGAAAGCAAGGGCAATTCCGATTCCAGGTTTTTGAAAAAATGAAGCAAAAACTTCGAGAAAACCCTTTGGTTTTTCTGTGGCTATTGCACTTGAAGATTCATATTTGGGTGTAACGAAAAAGTTGGCAACCGTCATGATCAACATTAGAAAAGCTGCAGCGGTCATTGTGGTACTCCAAGCTTGAGAATTATCACCATATTTATTCTCCAGATATCCTGCCAATACCACGATAAGACCTTCCCCAGTAACCATTGCCAAGCGATAGAACGTACTGCGCATACCCACAAAAAAGGACTGTCTTTTTTCAGTAAGGCCTAACATATAATAGCCGTCTGAGGCAATGTCATTAGTCGCCGATGCGAAGGCCGCCATCCAAAAACAGGCCATAGTCGACACAAAGAACATGTTGGTGGGTATGGTAAGCGCAACGCCCAAAAGCGCAATTGCAATGAGCAGTTGCATACTCAGAAACCATTTTCGTTTGGTGCTTTTTAGATCCACGAACGGACTCCATAGCGGTTTCAATACCCATGGCAGATACAATAGGCTGGTATATAGGCCAATATCTTCGTTGCTTACGCCAAGTTGCTTGTACATAATCACTGAAACAGTGACTACGAGCACATACGGTAAACCCTGGGTAAAATATAGAACGGGCACCCAGGCCCATGCTCCTTTATCTTTTTTTACCATTATTGGTGGCGTAGTTATGGGTCAATATTAGAATCGGGATTACGCATCATATAAGCCCTCTAGCACAAAGATAGCGGTATTGCGATTAATTGAATTTGTAGCGTACAAAACCCTCCATAGCTTCATATTCGGCCATGCCTAATGCATTGAACTTCCGGGCAGTTTCAGTATTTCGTTGTTCTGCACGTTGCCAAAATTCGCGCTCATCATTACCGGGGAACATGGCAGCATCTTTTTGTGATTGATGTTTGAAAATGGCGTTTTTTTTACGTGCCATATCTTTAGGGCCTATGGGTACGGTCATTTCCATATCAGCAATATCCCATTCTTGCCAAGCTCCACGGTATAGCCAGAGATAGCAATCCTTTATCCAGTCCGAACCATCTTTGATCAATAAATCGATGGCCTCATAAATTACCTGTAGACAGACCCTGTGTGTGCCATGTGGATCAGAAAGGTCTCCAGCGGCGAAAATCTGGTGAGGCCGAATTCGGTCAAGTAGATCGTAGGTGAGTTGAACATCGATTTTAGAATGAGGTTTTTTCTTTACCGTGCCAGTTTCGTAAAATGGCAGGTTCTGAAAATGGGCATTCTCTTCGTGAACACCACAATAGCGGCAGGCGGCTAGTGCCTCGCCTTTTCTTATCAAGCCTTTAAATCGCTGAATTTCAGCACTATCTACCTGCCCAGGTAATTTTTCACTTAAAAATTTTCGTACTGCTTTAAATTGCTCTTGCAGCTCAGTATCGTCTTTCTGAATATCGGTAGCAAAATCCATAAAACGAATTACCTCGTCATCGAAAACCGCAATATTTCCTGAGGTTTGGTAGGCCACATGAACATCATGTCCTTGGTCGACCAGTCGAAGCAAGGTACCGCCCATTGAAATGACATCATCATCGGGGTGCGGACTAAAAATCAAGGATGTTTTAGGGTAGGGGGATTGCCTTTCAGGACGATTGGAGTCATCGGCATTGGGTTTGCCTCCCGGCCACCCGGTTATGGTGCGTTGCAATTGATTGAACACTTTCAAATTGATGTGCTCTGCCGAGCCTATTTCGGCTATTAGGCTTCCCATGCCATATTCGTTATAATCTTCATTGGTCAGCTTCAATATGGCTTTGTTTAATTTTTCCGAAAGCCAAATGGTTGCCTTCTTAATGAGGTTGTCCGTCCAGTCGCATTCACTGGTTAGCCAGGGGGTAAAGACCCGTGTTAGGGAGGATGCTGCTGCTTGATCGATTATAAAATCACAATTGGCATGATGCTGCAGAAAAGTAGCTGGTACGGATTCTTTGACTTTACCCTCGACCGCTTGTTTTATGATGTCCGCTTTGCCTTCGCCCCATGCCATTAGAATAATGCGTTTTGCAGACATTATGGTGCCAACCCCCATTGTAATTGCTTTAGAAGGTACATTTTCTAAACCAAAGAAGTCGCTGGCAGCATCCAAGCGGGTAACCCTGTCTAAACGTACCATTCTAGTTTTACTCGTAAGGGACGAGCCCGGCTCGTTAAAACCGATATGGCCCGTGCGACCAATGCCCAAGACTTGAATATCGATTCCTCCGGCAGACTCAATTTTGCTCTCATAGGCCTGGCAGAACTCTCTGACGTCCTCTTTTTCAAGGGTGCCATCGGGAATGTGTACATTTTTTTTCTCGATATCGATATGATCAAAAAGATGTACGTTCATAAACCGAACATAACTGTGGATCGAATCTGGTTCAATCGGAAAATATTCATCTAGGTTGAACGTAATTACATTTTTGAAACTGAGTCCCTCTTCCCGATGAAATTTCACTAAAAAGTCATATACTTTAGTCGGGGTGGAGCCTGTAGCAAGACCCAAAACCGCATTTTTCCCCTGCTTCTGCCTTTGCCGTATCAAGTCCGCAATTTCGTTGGCGACATAGAATGAAGCTTCATGTGCGCTTTCATAAATGTTGGTCTGAATTTTTTCGAATTTTCTGGATTCTTCATCAACGGGATGAAACATAATTGGGCGGTGGGATGTCGTAGCGGCCATAATCTTTGATATTTTGATTAGAACTTTAGACTGCAAATATAGAATAATTTTCGAGTTTATGCTGTTTTTTAATTTTAAAAGTGCAATAGATTGCATTTTTGTAGATAATATTGATTAAAACAGCATAAAACAGCATTTAGTTATAATTTTATATATTTGTTTATAAATCATGATCATGCTCAAAGAAGAACGTCAACATAAAATACTTACGGAGGTCGCATTGCACAATCGTATTCTATTGACCGATATTGCTGAAGCATTTGGGGTTTCGATTGATACTGTGCGCAGGGATGTAAAGGAGTTGGATGCTGAACATAAGCTTCGAAAAGTACATGGCGGAGCAGTATCGTTGGGATTTACATCCAATACAACTAGAAATAGTAATATTTATGCGCTTGATGAAAAGCGAAAAATTGCAAGAAAGGCTCTTGGTATTCTAAATGATGGGGCGGTGATTTTTATTGATGGGGGAACCACCTGCCTCGAAATGGCTTGTTTGATTCCGTTGGATATTGAACTTACCTGTTTTACCTTGAGTATTCCTGTAGCGATGGAGTTGCTGAACAAACCAAATGTAAAAGTGATTTTTATTGGTGGGGAGATTGCCAGGGAGGCACAAATTGCCATTGGGGCCAATGCCATACATAACCTTTCCGGCATACGCGTTGATTATGGTTTTATAGGTACAGGATATGTAGATGCGTTGCATGGGCTAACCGAATTTGATTGGGACATCGTGCAGGTTAAGAAAGCCGTCATAAAAGCCGCTAAAAAAACAGTTTTGCTATCGATCTCTGAAAAATTAAACTCCCAGCACCGATACAAGACTTGTGATATTAATGCTATAAACACCATGATTACCGAATTAGAACCTGATAATAATCTTTTGAATCTCTTTCGAAACCACGATATTCGTCTCCTGTAAGTCTATAGTATAAACCGATTATTACATGAAGTACATCAAGATTACCGAGGCGCCTTCAAATCACGACAATTTAGAACAGTTAGATACAAAGTCTATTCTTCGTAAGATGAACGAGGAGGACCAAAAAGTAGCTGATGCGGTTGCAAAGGTAATCCCTCAAATCACCCAACTTGTGGATGGCTTGGCGGACCGTTTCTCAAGAGGTGGACGCCTATTTTACATCGGTGCCGGTACCAGTGGTCGTCTGGGAATTTTAGATGCCTCAGAGATACCACCTACCTTCGGAATGCCACATGAAAGGGTAGTGGGTTTGATTGCCGGAGGGGATAGGGCCATTCGAAAGGCCGTTGAAAATGCCGAGGACGATACCAATCAAGCTTGGCCTGATTTATTAAAACATGAAATAAACGCTAATGATGTAGTGGTCGGAATCGCCGCATCGGGCACTACGCCGTATGTCTTGGGTGGTATTGAGGCAGCAAAGAAAAGTGGTCTGCTCACCGCAGGAATCACCAACAATCCTGGATCCCCATTAGCCCTCATAGCGGAAATTCCCATTGAAATAAATGTTGGACCTGAATTCGTGACCGGAAGTACCCGCATGAAAAGTGGTACCTCCCAAAAATTGGCTTTGAATATGATTTCAACAGCGTTGATGATTCGCATTGGTAGGGTAAAGGGCAATAAGATGGTGAATATGCAAATGACCAATACGAAGTTAGTTGATCGAGGCACTCGGTATATAATGGAAGGTCTGGGAGTTGATTATGCAAAGGCCGAGGCTCTTCTTAAGAAGTATGGCTCTGTCAAAAAAGCCCTAGACGCCGAAAAATAGTGATACCATTAGTTTTTGGTAATTGCACTGACCTCTTCAACCGTGACCATGGCACTGGAACTGTTTCCGAAAGAGTTCATAACATAGTTCATGACATCTGCTATCTCCTCGTCATCTAGCCCCATAGGCGCCATAACCCCATTATAGGTTTCACCGTTAACGATCAGCTCTCCTGTTTGTCCGTATTTTACGCCTCGAATACTGCCTTCCCGATTTTTAATTAGGTAGTCAGAATTGGCCAAAGGGGGAAACGCACCCGCGACACCTTCGCCCTTCTCCAAATGGCAGGCAATGCAAAAGTCTGCATATATTTCACTACCGCGTTGCATGCTTTCCTCAAGTGTTGGTTCCTGGTCGTGAAAAAGTACGCTAGCGAAAACTAAGGCCAAATAGGTAAAAAGTAATGTTTTCATAAATATGCTTTATAGGATTCGGGGTCAGTCATCCCCTCTACTGGTCTATAGTATTGCGTCTGTTAGCTTGTATATTCAGGCCAGGCGCACTAAATCATTGTCCGAATAATTAGGTCTTCATAGGAACTACTCTTTAGGGGTCAATTTGTATACGCCTTTTCCTTCAACGGCAACATAAATGAGTCCGTCAGGGCCTTGTCTTACATCGCGAACGCGTCCCAAGCCGTCCAAAAGCCTTTCTCTGGAAATTACCTTCGATCCATCCATTTCCAAGCGCTCTAAATATTGGAAGGCCAGCGATCCGACCAATAGGCTCCCTTTCCATCCGTCATACGAATCGGTAGTTACAAAAGCCATTCCGCTTGGCGCAATACTAGGAACCCAATAATGAATCGGCTGTTCCATGCCATTCATTTTCGTCTTGTCGGTAATGGTAGTTCCGCTATAATTTATTCCATAGGTAATGACCGGCCACCCAAAATTTGCGCCTTTTTCTACAATATTGATTTCGTCTCCTCCTCGTGGCCCATGTTCATGATTCCAAACTGCATCGGTTTCTGGGTGTACGGTTAATCCTTGAGGGTTTCGATGACCATAGCTATAAATGGCTGTTTTGGCCTCTTCCTTTCCTACGAATGGATTGTCGGCAGGAATACTGCCATCAGCATTTAGGCGATATATTTTACCGCCATCTTTTTTGATATTTTGTGGATTTTCATCTCGCGCTCCTCTGTCACCAATTGAGAAATATAAATATCCCTTTTTGTCGAACACAATTCTGGAACCAAAATGTTGACCTTTTGAAGTATTTGGTGAGCCTTTGTATATTAATTCATTGTTTGTCAATGAATTGTCTTTTAGTTTTGCTCTAGAAATTGCAGTGTTTCCGCCTTTGCCTTCTCCCTCATTTGAAGAATAACTGAAATAGATCCAACCGTTATTTTCGTAATCGGGATGAAGTGCAACATCCATAAAACCTCCTTGACCTCTGACATAAATTTCTGGGATATTGGAAACTTTGGTCTTTTGACCATTCAAAAAATGAATCAACTCACCAGATTTTTCGGTTACCAGCAGTCCACCGTCAGGTAAAAACGCTATACCCCAAGGAATTTGCATTTCATCGATCAGTAATTCTGCTGTAAAAGGCACTTTTGTAGGTGTAGAAACTTGATTGTCAGGCTCTTGGGCGCAAGAAATACTAAAAATCAACAAAAAGGCTGTAAAAAGCGACACACTAATCCTCATAATAACGCGTTAGAAATATATTATACTAAAGTAGGATAAAACCTAAATATAAGCAGAATCTATAAGTTGAAATAATTACGCCAAAGAATAATCTGATCCCAAATCATTTTGCTCTTTTCAAAAGAACTTAACCTATGCTCCCAAAAAAACAAAAGCATTTACTGTATGCAGCCTTGCTTATGGCTCTTTCGGTAGTCTTTACCTCGGCGGTCGCTAATTCAGGTGTTCTAGACTTGTTATCGCAGGTTGTTACTCTGTCACCGCCTTCCACAGACTCGTCAATAAAAGCTACTGGGACTAAATCTGGTTCTAAATATAACACCGGCATCTTAGCCAAGGAAAGCCTTGCCAAGGCTCCAATGCTCATGACAATTATCCAAGGAGCGGATGAAGAAGTCAATTGCGCGGATAACGGACTTACCGTTGCTCGTTTCAATCTCTGCGGGGATTTTGACGATCGTGTCATCTCACTTAGCGGAAGTTACGGCAGTGTAAACTGGTATCAATTGGGTGGTGCGTGTACTGCCGATGTAAATGAAGATTGTCCGAACACCACGGTCTCTTGCTATGGTACACCTATTAGCTCAGGCGCAACATTCACCCTGGATGCAAGTACGATTTCGGCCGCCAATGGTGCAGAATTTCGAGTAGTGGCAGACGGTCAACAATATTTCTTTAAGGTAAAGAAGAGTGAGATAACCCAAACTTATGTTTCTGAGGATTTTGTTTGCGGAGTACCAGGGAGCATTCAAATAACAAACCTATCTAGTGCATACGAGTTCAGTATTGACGGAGGTGCATCTTGGCAAGGGCCTATCTTTGATAATTTGGCCGCTGGGACGTATAATGTGCGGGCCCGCTTACAAAACACACCCGGTGCCTGTGAGTATCCGTACGAGCCCATTACCATTGATAGTATAGATATGGCGATTGAGGCCACATTCGTAGATGCCTTATGTATCGGCGAAACAGGATCTGTTACCGTAACGCCAACATCAGGAATTGGTCCGTATAGGTATACCCTTTTAGACGATACGGGAACGGCTCAAGAATTCACGGCATTTATTCCTGATAACCCCTATACATTTTCTGCTGTAGGATTTGGCACGTATATAGTTCAAGTTGAGACACAACAATGTACCGGGGATCCGTTGAACGGGATTGATCCGCCACGTCAAAGCCTTGATACTTCCGGTAATCCCATTACTATTGGAGCCGGTGTCTTGGCTCTTTCGGCCTCTGCTGAGCCAGATAATAGTTTTAGTACGGCCTGCGGAATCAATAGTGTTGACATTACGGTATATACCTCTGGCGGTACAGCACCTTACACCTATATTGTTAATGGAGCAGGGCCATCCAGTCCCGCATATACCACTTCGATTGTTGAAACCATCACAAGTCCGGGGACATACGATTTTTTAATTACAGATGCGAATGGGTGTACCATCACCGCATCGGCCAATGTAGAGGAGCTCACACCCCCTGATATAACGGTAGCTGGGGTTGATGGCACTTGTACCAATGGCGGTTCTAGGCTCGAATTTACTATTGTTGATGCCAAAGGTTTTGATTTGGAATTTAGGGTCGACCCAGGAGATCCTTGGACAACCAACCCTGTAATCTCTGTCCCTGCCGGTACGTATAACCCCATACAGGTACAATACTCTTCGGGAGTCTTCTCTTGTATCATGGATATTCCCGGATCAGTAACGGTGAGCGGTATTAATGGTATTACAGGTACTGCCGTAAAGAACGCCGATGTAACTTGTATAATTGGTGGCGGCACTACAGGTGGTGAAATTGAATTTCAAGGGCCATTTACCGGAGGATCGGGCACTGGCTATCAATTTAGCATCGATGGGGTTAACTTTAGTACAAACCAAGTATATTCCAATCTGCCTTATGGAACGTATAGCCCCGTAATTATTGATGATAGTGGTTGTAGAAGGGATTTGACCCCGATTAGCATCAATAATGTAGATCCGCCTACCGATATCAGTTTTGCACAAAACAATGTTAATTGTGCCGCCGGTACGTCTGAAGTAATTTTAACCGTAACCGGATCTGCCGCTATAGCTACTTATGAAGTCATCAATCCGGTAACGATAAATAATGGAGCCAACAATACCTTCGTTGGTCTAAATACAGGTACTTCCTATGAATTCAGGGCTACAGATGTAAATGGTTGTAGTGTTGTGGAAAGTTTTACCCCCGTTGTACTAAGCACGATTAGGGCCAGAGTTAAGGCTGGAGGCGATTTACGGGTATGTACAGGTGCGTCGGATGGTACCGGAACTTTCTTGATAGATGGCTTTGCAAATACCTATACTTACAATATTAATGGAGGTACCGAAAGTGCTCCTCAGAACGATCTTGAGGTTGATTTGCCCCTTTCTGGCCCAGGTACCTATACCATCAATATTACCGATACGGATACGGGTTGTACAGATAGCGCATCTTTTGTTATTGAGGAACCTTTGACTCCTATTAACCTAGTTGGTACGGTTCAAGATATGTCATGTGCCAATAACAATGTGGGAAGGGTTATAGCCGATGCAACTGGTGGTTGGAGCGGATATGTATATACCTTGAGTTATCCGGCAGCAAGTGGTGTGCCCGATCTTACCAAAACAGGACGTACCTTTAACAACCTCTCCCATGCCGGTGATTATATTCTATCCGTAGTAGATTCGGAAGGCTGTACAGCAACGTTTAATTTTACATTGACCCCTTTGACCGCGCCGACCATAGCTATAGACGATGCGGCTTCAGATTATTGTTATGTTCCAAGTTCCGGGGGCGCTACGATTGGCGTTTCTTCTGCTTCAGGAACCGCTCCACATCAATACCGAATTAATGGTGGAAGCCTACAAGGGAGCCCAGTTTTTAATGGACTTACTCCAGGAAACTATACGATCGAGGTAGTAGATGTAAACAATTGTACAGATCAAATTAGTGTAACCATTCGACCACAGCTGCGCGTAAATACAAGTGTTGATACCGAAATACCATGTGGAGGCGCTGATGGTCAAATAAGGGTACAGGTAACGGGAGGATATTTGACCAATCCCGATTCACCTTCCACTCCTAAAATTTATCAAGTGAGCGTTGATGGTGCTCCTTTTGGTGCAGCTACACCCTTTACGGCAAATACCTTTTTGTACCCCGTGAATGCAGGTGGAACCTATATTTTTAGAGTAACTGATAACGAAAACTGTGTGGCCGATTCCTCTCCATTGGAAATCGATCCACCGGTACAAATCGCCCCTGCTACGGTCGACATAACTCCTGTAAGTTGTGGAGGTACCGATAATGGTAGGGTTGTGATCACACCAAACGCCACCAGTGGAATACCTCCATATGAGGTTAATTTCAATGGCTTAGGCTGGTCAACACAGACCGTTTATTCCAATTTAAGTGTTGGTGTTTATCCTTATTTAGTGAGGGATTCTCGAGGATGTGAGACCCCTGCAGCGGATGCTGTGGTCAATTTAGACACAACACTCGCACCCGATGCAACAGCGAACCCACTACCTGCTACATGTAGCGCTGGAAACATTGTTGCTGGCGGAATACAAGTAACCAATGTTGCCAACGGAACCGCCAACTTCACCTTTATCGTTATCGATGATCAAGGCAATCAGTTGGTGGAAGTGAACGATGTAGATCCGGTTACCTTACCACTTAATATAAACGATCCAAGTCTAATACCAGGAACGTTTACCTTGATTACGTTAGATGCAAATGGATGTAGGGATGAAGATGCGATTACCATAGTTTCAAACGACGTAACCATCGCACCCATTAACTTTACTCCGGCCATAACCTGTGATGACGGTACATTTACATATACGGTGCAGGTAACACCTACTATTTTCCCGACACTGCCAACCTATGAGATTCGAATTGCCGGGCAACCCTCATTCTATGCTTTAAACAATTCCAACGGTCCCGACACGCATACGTTTAGTAATACTGCCGACGGCATTCAATACGGCGTTGCTTATACCGTTGAAGTCTTGGCGCCAAATGGCTGTATATACGAACAAGAGATTCCACCAATTGATGGTTTCTCTACCCTTGATGTTACCGCTACTTCAACAGCAGGCTACTGTGATGCGTTTAGAAACGGACAAATTCAATATAGTGTTGATGGCTTTAACTCAGGAGATGACCTGCTCATCGAATTGCGAAACAATGATGACGGTTCAACGATTACACTAGAGAATCTGACCAATGTTACCACGATTCCATATGTGAATACCTATGAGGCCTTGGCTGGAGACTATCAAGTAATCGTAACCAATTTAACGGATACCTGTACCGATGCTGTAGGTGTTGTTATTGACCAAAATTTACCTTCAATCATAATTTTAGCCGAAGAACCTGCCAATTGTAATGCTGCCGGTCAGATTACCGTTCAAGGTTTTGGAGGAATCGGAGGGCCATATGAGTTCGCGTACATGACCTTAGGAGCGACACCAACTGTTGCCGACTGGACAACGGATACTACTTTTATAGGACCTGCTGCAACCTATGACGTGTATGTGCGGGATGCCAGCGGTATATGTACTTCAAATGCAATAGCCACCATAATACAATTAGAGCCCAATTTGGTGCCGCCAACCATTACGGTAATCAATCAATGTGATGTCACGGCTACAAATTTCGACATTACCGTATCAATGCCTGGTGCTACCGATACCCCAAGATTTACCTTAGCAGGAGGTGATACCCAATTCGGTGTATATAATGGCGGTACAAATCTGTGGGAGTATACGTATCAAGTAAATAGTCCTGGCTCTTATTTGGTCGATGTTATCGATGCCAATGGGTGTACAAGTCAAGGTATGGCCGATGTGTACGAATTTTTGACCGCCTCAGCCGAATTCACGACAATGCCTAGTTGTAATAATGCCGATGGCGTAATCACCCTTACGGTGATCGGTGGTAGCAATCAGTTCAGCTACCAACTTCAAGATGGCGGTGGTGCGAATATAGGCGCCCCAATTATTGGTGACAGAAATGCCGGAATACTTAACAGCATTGCGCCCGGTTCCTATCAAGTTCAGGTAACCGATACTGAAACCTCATGTGATTTTACGGTGAGCGTTGATTTGGCCGCGGCTACGGTTCCGATAATAGACAATGAGTTATCACAGGATATCACCTGTGAAGGTGATAACGACGGCAGTATTGATATTCTTCTTCGCGCCGGAACCGATATCGATACACCGATTGAGTTTATTTTAATGAATTTGGATACGGCCACTGAGCACACCAGAAACAATACAGGCTCATTTGCCAATCTCCCACCTGCTCAATATCAAGTTGAAGTTTTGACCGCTAGGAACTGTCCTGTACAGTCTAGTCCGATTGATATTAGTGAACCTACGGCTTTCACTATATCGGCCTCGGCACCGGCTAATTTTGTCTGTGAACCAAGTGCCAATCAATATAGCGTAGCCACGATAACCGTGACTCCAAGTAACGGAACACCAGGCTTAATACCTGGTCAAGAATATCAATATAGTATTATTGGCTTTAGTAATTATCAGTATTCCAACACCTTTGAGGTAGTCGATAATGGTGCGACCCAGAATATTACCATTTATGCAATCGACGCAAATGGTTGCCAAGCAACGGCTGTAGTAACAATTGATCCACCGTCAACTGTGGTGCCAGCACTTAACTTGGTTTCTGCCTTAAATTGTAGAGATGACGAGGTGGTCGAAATTAGTGCAGTAGGTACAAATGATTTTACGGTGATTACGACAGGACCTTCGGGTACGACCGTAGCGGATGTAAATGGTACCAGTACAACTCCGGCTGTCATATCGTTGCCCAATCCTGGAGACTATCTATTCGTTGTAAGGGATAACAGTCCTAGTGGTTGTGATTATCCATTACCTATTCATACCGTAGTTGCGCCAATTGATCCTGTCGCGGTTATTTCAGAGGCCAATCCAGTAATTTGTTTTGGTGATACGAACGGTGGACTATTTTTGGATGTTTCCGATTATTCCGGAATATATAACTATAACGTATATGAAGGATCAGATACTACCAAGACTACGGTATTGGCGAGTGGAAGCTTCGATACGGCGAATTTCCCTGATATAAATGGAGCATCTGCACGTATAACCGGACTTGGAGCTGGGAATTATTTTGTTGAGGTAATTTCCCAGGCTGCACCATATTGTAGTTCTGATAGTAACGTAAGTACCATTCGCACCCCGAATGGTGTGCTGGATGTACAAGCACAGGAAATCGGGAATGTTAGTTGTGATGACAACGCCGGGGTTATTGAAGCTATTGGCAGTGGTGGTTGGGATATAGCCGCCTATGAATATCAATTACGCAAAGATGATGGTTCGGGTACTTTCTTGGTCGAGGTGGCTTATCAGGCCAACAACCAGTTCACGAATCTGACCCATGGCGACTATATCGTTGATATTCGAGACATCGAAGGATGTACAGACACCTTTGCCATTACGTTGAACGAAATTGCTCCGATAACTGCAGGAATACGAGAGCCACAGAATTTGGTGTGCCCTGGTGGTAACAATGCGGTGCTCGAAGCATTCGATATAGGGTCAGGAAACCCAGGTGCCTCAGGAGGCGTTCCGGGAGCGGGATACAAATACCAATTGATTTATTTGGATAGCAATGATATTACTGATGAGCGAAATAGAAGTGGTCTTCAAGACACACCCACATTTACCGGCTCTAGTGGCGGGGTAATCAGTGCGGGTTGGTATGCTATAGAAGTTACTTCTAGCTTTAATTGCAGCTTCGTAACACCACCTTATGAGGTAATTCCGCCACCGCCTATTGTTCCTAAATTGGTGCAGACGCGAGTTCCAGGTTGTGGTGGTTCAGGTGAGATGCGTTTGTTCATTGAAAACCCCGATCCGTTGTTCACATACGAATATTTGATGTACGAAAATGGCGTTGCCGTAGGTAGCTATACCGATATGATTGGATCTGAGCTATTCCCGATTGCCGGGTTTGATGGCATAACATATCAGTTCGAAGTTCGTAAAAAGAATGCTTCTAATACTTGTTCTGCCGTACAGTCTAACGGTATTACAATGACAGACGCCACAGGAATCTTACTAACTGTGAACCAAGTAGACGATATTTCATGTGCATCGGAATTAGATGGTCGTATTGAATCTTTTGCATCCGGTGGTGTAGGTGGTGAAATATTTGATCTCTATTTAGGAAATCCGATGGATGCTTTTACGCCAGATCCGGGTGCCACACTCGTAAGTACATTGAATATCGGAACCTTCGAAGGACTGGATCCTGCACCAGACTACTATATAGCTGTGAGAAGCGGAAGCAATTGTCAAGATATTCAAGGCCCCTTTGAGATAATTAGACCAGAGCCCATAGTGGTTGCCACGACCGCGTTACCTGTGACCTGTAATGGCGGAGATGATGACGGCGAGATTGTGGTAGAGGTGACTAGCGGAGGAGAAGGACTAATACAATTTTCTATAAGTCCTAATTTCGATGAGTTCTTTAGCGACCCAGCGACCCCAGGAGTATATACTTTTGATGAATTGGCTGTAGGCACCTATGAAATATTGATCAAGGACGATTCAGGTTGTATTGAAAAACGTACCGATGTGGTAGGCGAGCCGGCGGCCTTGGTGGTTTCTGACCCCATAATAACCAACGAAACCTGTTTAGGCGATAACGACGGTACCGTACTCATTCCGATAAGTGGTGGTACACCATTTACTGATGGTGCCGGTGTTGATTTTTACCAATTGAAAATCGAACGTACATTCCCGGTTGACGAACGTAGTGATTCGACCCCTTATTTTGATTATTATAACGGTCAGGTATTGCCGAATGATCCTGCCCAACCTTTTGTAACAGGTGATGAATTTTTGGTAACCATAATTGATGCGAACGATTGTCCGGCACTTACCGTATTTAGGATCGAGGAAGGGGTGCTATTAGATCATGTCTTTAACCCAGACTATGGTTGTACAGGGAATACGCCTTATAATTCAATGGTTCTAGAAATGATCGATCTTGATTTGATGCCAGAACTGTCTTTTTATTTAGAGGACATTAACAATTTGGATCCAACAGTTGCCGCATTGCCTGATCCCGACCGTAATGCAAGACGAAGAGAACTTGCAGATACGGCCAACACGTGGAACAATCTACCTACAGGTAGCTACCAAGCCTATATTTTCCATACAAATGGCTGTTGGGAGGTTACCGAGGTACGAGATATTGTTATGCATCAACCACTACAGGTAAGTTTGGCAGCAACAGGACCGAATACTGTAGAGGCAACGGCCATCGGAGGCTTTGGAGAATATGATTTCTCTTTCCAAGGTATTTCCCAAGGCACCGATAATATCTTTACAACCAATGCCGATGCTTTGGTAGAGGTTAGAGTAGTGGATGAACTGGGTTGTGAGGCCATAGCGTCCATTCCGTTTGAGTTTACCGGAATGCTCGAAATACCAAATTTCTTTACCCCCGATGGAGATTCCAACAATGACGAATGGGTAATCAGAGGTAGAGAATTCTTCCCGAACATAGAGGTTAAGATCTATGACCGTTATGGAAGAGTAGTGGCCGAATTGGATCAATTGACCAATTGGGACGGACGGTATGACGGTGAAGAGTTGCCATCAGGTGATTATTGGTACGTGGTAAACCAAAACGATGATCGAAACACACGTTTCGTAGGTCACTTTACATTATACAGATAGTTATAATTGATAATCAATGTTAAAAAAGCTACCCTATACCGGTAGCTTTTTTTATTTGAACTCTTGTAAACGTTAGAAAACCTCAAATAGCCGAAGTCTTGAAGCCTGTGCAAGAATTCAATAAGTTTTTATATATTCCGTTGCACAATATCAATATGCAAAGACAATGATGAGAAGCCTTATTTTGTTGGTTACCCTTTTTATGTTGCACGCATGCGCTTCACAATCTTCTTCTCAATTAATAGATTCCGAGTTGCAAACGGTGGTCGAAGAGAAACTGAATTACTACCTCTATTTTCCTAAAAACTATGCGGTAGATAAGGACGAAAAATTTCCTTTGCTGTTGTTCTTGCATGGGGGAGGAGAATCGGGAGAGAACATTTCTGAAATCAAGAAAAACGGTCCTCCAAAGTTGATTGCAAATGGCAAGGAATTTCCATTCTTAATCTTGGCGCCACAGAACCCCAACAAAAATAAGTGGTGGAATACGCGAGCCGTAAATCAGCTGTTAGATTCAATCGTGGCCGATCATAGAATAGATACCAAACGTATTTATTTAACCGGATTAAGTAGGGGCGGTGGTGCTGCTTGGGAAATGGCCGTACATTATCCTGAAAAGTTTGCCGCCATGGCCGTAATCTGTGGCATGACCCCGGTGCCCTACGCCGCATGGATTGACAAGAACATGCCTATTTGGGTATTTCATGGGGAAAAGGACCAATCGATCCCAATTTCCGAATCAGAGACCATGGTCGCCCGATTAGAGCAAATGGGGTATGATGTAAAATTTACAAGATATCCTGAAGTAGGCCATGATGCATGGGTAAAAGCATATGCGGGCGATACCCTATACGACTGGTTTATGTTACACAAACGGGGTGATTGATCGAGCTTTGCCACGGTTTCACCAGCATAATAGAATAGTTTATGAAAACAAGATTCATTCGGTTGTCAAAACCATTAGGTTTGTTAAGCGTTGCCTTACTTATGCTGAGCATTGGCTATGGACAAACTAAGACCGATTCAAAGCAAGAGAAGGCTCGAAACATCATATTTATTCTTACAGACGATCATCGCTATGACTATATGGGTTTCACTGGGAAGGTACCTTGGCTAGAGACCCCAAATATGGATAAATTGGCCTCAGAAGGGGCCTATCTTGAGAATGCCTTTGTGACTACCTCTCTTTGTTCTCCCAGTCGTGCTTCCATACTAACCGGACACTATTCCCACTCCCATACAATAGTGGACAACCAAGCTCCAGACCCAGGAAATCTGACCTATTTTCCACAGTATTTGGAAAAAGCCGGATACCAAACGGGCTTTTTTGGAAAGTGGCATATGGGTGACCATGGCGATGAACCACAACCTGGGTTTACTCATTGGGAGAGTTTTCCAGGGCAAGGCGTTTATTATAACCCTACATTGAACATTAATGGTACGCGGGTAGCGTACAAGGACTCAACCTATATCACTGATTTGTTGACAGAACATGCCATTGATTGGTTAGATAAACGTGATGAAGACAAACCCTTTTTTATGTACCTATCACATAAAGCTGTCCATGCCGGATTCAAACCGGCCAGAAGACACAAGGGTAAATACAAAGGCAATAGAATTTCGCTACCAAAGACCTATGACCAGACCAAAACAGGGGCCTATCGCGATTTAAAATGGCCGCAATGGGTTGCAAACCAACGTGTAAGTTGGCACGGGGTCGATTATATGTACCATGATAATAGGGACATTCATGAAATGGTAGTAGACTACTGCGAAACCTTGTTGGGCGTCGACGAAAGTATTGGTTCGGTAATGCACTATTTAAAACGCAATGGTTTAGACGAGTCTACATTGGTAATCTATATGGGTGACAATGGCTTCAGTTGGGGGGAGCACGGACTTATAGATAAACGCCACTTTTATGAAGAATCGGTCAAGGTCCCCTTATTGGTTAGATGTCCTGAGCTATTTGAAGGGGGCAAAAAACCGAAAGAACTTGTGCAAAATATTGATATAGGACCAACTATTCTGCAGCAGGCGGGAATTAAGGTTCCAGATGAGATGCCAGGGGTATCATTCATTCCGATATTAACGGGTAACTCCAAAGCGTCAGCAAGAAAGGAAGTATTTTATGAATATTATTGGGAGTACGATTTTCCAATGACACCTACTGTTTTTGGGATGAGAACAACCAAGTACAAGTATATTAAGTACCAAGGAATATGGGATCGAAATGAGCTTTATGATTTAGAGCAAGATCCTGATGAAATGTATAATCTCATCGGCGAGCCAGATTTACAGGAAACTGCAAAGAAGATGTCAGCCGCTATCTACGATTGGCTAGAGCGGACCAATGGGATGAATATTCCACTTAAACGAACCGTAAAATATAGGTTTGGAGATTACAAACACAAAGGCGAACACTAGCTAGATCGATACGACTCTAGTTTCGTTTCCACTGGCATCAAAAATTCGAACTGCCGTTGCCTTCTTGGGCATTGGAATACTTCTGCTCGATTGGGATTGAAAACTATTCCCCCAATAAAATTCCCTCATTTGTTTTCGTCCATCTGCAAATTCGATTTCAACTTTAATTTCGTTCCTGGCCAATTTAATTCGCTGTTCATTGGCCTGTTTTCGATTGCTAAATACCCGGAGGGAATCATTGTTTTGGGACGCTACAAGCAGCATGTTATTATTGGTCCGGTCAATTGTAACCAAGGCTTTTGCATCACCAGCAACTAGGAAGTGACTATCTTCTAAGGCAAGGGGTAGAAAATCACCATTTCCATTGTTCTTTAGTACCAAGCCCAAGAAGGCATCGGCCTTTCCTTGTTGGGTCTCCATACCGTAATCGTTGCCGACCAGTACCAAATCTATGTGTTCGTCCTCGTTAATGTCCATCGGAAGAATTCCGTAAATCGGTGCAAGTTGCGCTTCTACGGGGAGTGCGTGCACTTTGAACTGACCATTCCCCAAATTTTCAATCCAAGATGATTGCATATAGTTCAACTGAAATACCTCCGCATCTTCTAAAAGTCCGTCAGAAAACATTTCGGGCAGGGTAGCAGCGCCAAAAGCACCAAATGAATTATACTTTTTGCGAATACCCACGTATTGTGCCGTCACATCTTGCCACGGGTGGTAGAGATACTCTTTTTTGATGCCAACACTATCTCTCAAATAGAACGATAGTAGTGGATCAACGGTGCCATTGTCATCCAAATCTTTGGCGTAAACACGAATCGGTTCATTGGTGTCACCCTTAAAATTGATATTTCTACCTACGTTCCCAGCCACATAATCCAAATCACCATCATTGTCTAGATCAGCGCTGGCGAGGCTGTTCCACCAGCCCGAATAGCCAATTAGACCTGAACTATCGGTAATTTCTTTAAAACTACCTTTGGTATTCTTAAAAATACGCAGGGGCATTAATTCAGAGGCCAAAATTAAATCGGGCCAAGAATCGTTGTTAAAATCTGTCCATAAGGCATCGCATACCATTCCCGGTTCTGTCAATTCCGCTGCAAGCTCTTTTGTAACATCAACAAAACGCGCATTATCTTTAGTGCTGTCGTTGCGCAAAATATAACTACGGTCGGGCATAGGGTAGGAGAAAGGCAATACGCGACTACCTACGAAAAGGTCTAAATCACCATCTTGGTCAAAGTCTGCTGCCTTAACCGCTGAAGAATTTGCGGTTAAAATAGGCAATGCCTCAAAGGCTTCCTTAAAGTTTCCTTTGCCGTCATTTAAGTATAATACATCTTGATATAGGTCATGACCAATTGGAAATTGGCCGCCACCTCTTGCGATATACAAATCAAGATCTCCATCATTATCAGCATCGAAGAGCAATGTTCCTGCGTCTTCTTCCAGCAGCTTTTCATTATTTTTATAAGAAACTACTTTTTGGTCGAATGTTCCATCGGTTTTTTGAACAAACCACTTTTCCTGAAATCCGCCACTACCGCTGACGAACAAATCATCTAACCCATCCTCGTTAATGTCGCCCACCGATAATGAAGGGCCATACTGGGAGAATTTGTGTGGAAGGGTACGTTGGTAGTTAAAATCGATAAAGTCACTTTCATTGGCTTTATGAAGAAGCCCTGACCGTTTGGAAACCTCGGCATACAAGCCGGTTGTTGTAGCATTGTTTGATGTAGGCAATTTTGCCAGTTTTTCATCAAAGTTTACTTCTATCGTGTCATCAATAACGGTGCTTCCAAACAGTTGTACATGCCCGTTGGGCCATTGCACACGAATACTATCGATCGTGGTTTCTTCTCCTAGACCAAAGTGCAGTATGTGTTCTGGTTGTGAAAGATATCCCCTGCCAGACAAAACAGATTTTCGTTGTTCCAAGCCTTCGCTAAATACAGAGGCTACCGCCCCAATGGCAGAAGGATTCATTTTTTCTCCCTTGAGCCTTAAACGTACATAGTGTTTTTTTGATGCCGATTTTTCACTGGTATTTTCAAGGAGTAATGCCGGATCGTTTATATTATTGATAACCAGGTCTAAATCCCCATCATTATCCAAATCCCCATAGGCAGCCCCGTTGGAATAGGTACCAAAATTGAGGCCCCAATCTTTAGTGCTGTCCTCGAATTGCAATCCCTGTTTATTTCTGAAAACAAAATTTGGAACCTTTATTTCAGGTATTTGAGCGATTAGTTGTTCCTTGCTTACAAAGCGGCTCATACTCACTTTAAAATCCCCGAAATCCCTGTCGGTTACATCCTTGGGAAAACCATTGGTAATCAAAAGATCTTGCCAACCATCATTGTCATAGTCACCAAAAAGGGGCGCCCAACTCCAATCTGTTTCCTGTACCCCTGAAAACATGCCGGTATCGGAAAAAAGTTGTATACCTGTTTCTGGGTTTATACCCCGATTCAACTGCAGTGTATTTCTAAAGTATTGATTTTGATATTTAAATTTTCTTGAAAATATCTCTTTTTGGTAGTTACTGGGGCCTTGGAACAATTTTTTTCGCTTATTGTAATATGGCTGCATTTCGGTGGTGTAAATGTCCATTTGACCATCGTTGTTCACATCGGCAATGTCGCTTCCCATGGCTGAAAAACTGAAATGCTTAAAGGCTTCGCCGGCCCTGTTGGTAAAGGTGCCATCTTGGTTGTTTATATAGATGAGGTCGTTACTCAAAAAGTCATTGGCAACATAGACATCCATCCATCCATCGGCATTAAAGTCATGTATGAGCGTACTATGGCTATAGCCATGATATTTTATACCTGCGTGTTCAGAAACATCCGTAAAGACGGGGTGCCCTTTTTCTGGATCCCATTCACTTTGGTACAACCGATCTCGACTAATTGAGGTGCCGTCATCAACTAGGGGACTATATACATTGGGGTCGATACCTTCAATACAGTTTACTCCGATCCAAAGGTCTAGGTCGCCATCTTGATCATAATCGAAAAATTGAGCGTGCGACGAATAGGACGTATCGGCCATATTGTATGCTGCGGCCATATCTTTAAATGTTGGTATTCCGTCTGCATTGTTTCCTTGGTTGATGTATAGGAAATTGGCTCGTTGCGCCTCGGGTTTACGAAAGGTATTGCACACGTAGATATCCATTAAACCATCAAGGTTAATGTCTATGATGGTCGCTCCGGACGACCATTGGAGGGTGTCTGGTTTTGTGATTTGCGCAATGTTCGAAATATCCTTGAATTTCAGTTCCCCGGAATTCAAGAATAATTTATTGGGTACCTGATTCCCAGTAAAAAAAATATCGTCAAGGCCATCGTTGTTCAGGTCGCCCAGGGCCACACCTGCACCATTGTACACGAACTCGTTGTCAATAATGTTCATAGAGTCGTTCTCGGTGAGCTGGTTGTTAAAGTGTAGGCCAGATGCTTCAGCTGCAACCTTTACGAAAAGTGTATTGGTGGGCGATTCGGTAGTACAGGAATACAACCCAACGGCAGCGAAGAAATACAAAATGTACTTTTTCATTTAGTAGATTTCAAGATTTAAAGATACTTCAATTTTGTGGTTGGTAAAACAAGGGAATAAAAAAAGCGGGCCGTATAACGACCCGCTCATCTTTTGTTTAATACTGATCTTAGTAACCAGGATTCTGTGTAAGAATACCACCACTTAAATCGATAGCATTAAGAGGTATTGGCAACAAATCGTGCTTAGCTTCGTACGGATTTGTTTTAGGACCAAAATTGGAGATTGTTCTTGTCTCATTAGCGATATAATCGTTAATGATCTGAACTCCGTTGCCCCATCTTCTGATGTCGAACAAACGGTTACCTTCCATACCTAACTCTAATCTACGCTCATGACGTACAGCTTTTACAGCCTCGGCAGCATCGGCAAAAGCAGCATATGGTTCAATTACATAGTTTGCTGCGGGTCCGGTACCGGCCTCATTCTGAACGTAGGTCATATTCTTAGCTCTATTACGAACTAGGTTGACCCATGTCAACGCATTTCCTATATCGCCAGTTTCTGCAGCGGCCTCGGCACCCATTAACAATACATCCGCAAATCGAATGATGTGATAGTTGATACCAGAATGCTGCTGTCCCCAGCCACCTGTTCCTTGATTAACATCGTCTCCCGATTGGTAAACATTTTTCGCAGGAAGATACGGTCCAGAGATGTCGGCGAAGGTCGCACGAATCCAAGAGTGTCCTGGGAAGGTACCGAAACGGTTGTAATCGATTCCTCGCCTACCTACAGTGTAATCCAATCTAGGATCTAATGGACCTGCATGAGGCGTGAAGGGATCCGCATCTTCCAAGCCATAGTCATTCGCCACATCGGTTTGGTTGAAGGTATCCAAAAGAGGAAGACCATCAGCACCAGTTTGAAAGGCATTGACCAAATCTTGGGTTGGCTGATAGAAACCACAACATGATCCAAATGGACCTGGGTTAGGGTAGTTTAGAACACCACCTCTATTACCGTTCAATGATTGACCACCATCAGCAGTAAACTGAATGGTAAATACAGATTCAGATCCGTTCTCTCCTGAACTCTCAAAATTTGAGACAAATTCTGCTTGCAGGGAATAAGGACCATTATTGATGACATCCGTAAAGAAAGGCAATGCAGTTGCATAGTCGGTTTGCTGTAAGTGAACTTTGCCCATATACGCTTTTGCCGCCCAAGAAGTTGGTCGCCCAACATCTGCTTGAGTCGCCGGAAGGTTGTCTATAGCGAATTGAAAATCAGCTTCGATTTGATCCCAAATAGGACCGGGATTTGGCTGGTTGAATTCTGTATTCGCATAATTCTCTTCCGATATATAGGGCACGTTACCGTACATTCTCTGAAGTTCGAAGTTAAAATGCCCTCTCAAGAATCTTGCTTCCGCAAGTTTTCCAGTTAAGTCGGCACCTTCAATGGTCGCAATAAGTGCGATAACGGCATTTGATCGATTCACCCCGGCAAAGATAGAAGACCATCTACCTAAGATATAAGGATTACCCGTGGCCCAGTTATAGGTTTCCACTTCGAATAAATCGGCTTGGTCACCGTCGGTACTCCCTTTGTGGGCGTCATCCGACAATACATCAAGCCACCAGTTATCACCACTGGCAGCGAAACCGTTACCAGCTAAATTATTTCGGATACCATCTAATGTAGAATAGGCTCCGATAAGCAGCAGGTCAACACCTTGCTCATTGGCCACTGCTTCGTCACTCAATGCACCAACAGCTGGCACAGTGGTAAACTCATCGCTACATGCAATCAATGTAACGCAAAGCATTAATGAATAAATAAATCTCTTTTTCATTTTTTTACAATTTTAAGTTAACGCCTAAAGTTAAAATTCTTGCTTGCGGATAAATGTTGCTATCCACGCCCAAAGTTAAGTTATCATTTGATATGATTTCTGGGTCGAATCCTTGATAATCGGTAATTGTGAACAAGTTAGAGCCTTGTACGTATACTCTAAATGTATCCATTCCAATTTTCTCCGTAATGTCGCTTGGTAACGTATAACCTAGTTGAAGGTTTTTCAAACGGATGAACGAACCATCTTCAACAAAATATGAATTTGGTTGTGTTTCAGCGTTTTGAATTGAGTTGCTCAAGGCAGGAAGTGTAGCATTGGTGTTCGTTGGAGTCCAAGAATCCAATACTCTAGTACTTCTGTTACCATTTACGAAAGTTGGGAAATCAGTAAAGATTTTCTCATAGTTGTAAATGTCGTTTCCTTGCGAGCCAGTAAAGAAGGCCGTAAGATCAACACCTTTGTACCCTACATTAAAGTTTAGACCGAAAGTGAAATCTGGATGCGGTGATCCAATATACTTACGATCGGTATCATCGATCGTTCCATCACCATTCACATCTTCATAGGTAAATCTACCAGCACTGTCGAAACCGGTTACTTGTCTTCCATAGAAAGAAGAAATGGGACGACCAACTTCTGTTCTTGTTACAGCTCCACCTCTAAATCCGCTATTACCGGTTTGAAATTCGCTGATCAACTCTTTTACCTCGTTCTTGTACTTGGAAATGTTGGCTTGAATTCCGTAAGAGAATCCAGAGTCAGTATCATTTTCATATCCAAGACTTAGATCAAAACCTGTATTGGCTACAGTTCCTAAGTTAACCAATGGTGCAGCAGCATCGATAGCTGTTGTACTAATCTGGCTATTGTCACGTGTAATCAAATCTTGGGTCTCAATGTTGAAATATTCAAATCCAATATTGAAGGCGTTGTCCAAAAGACCTAATTCGATACCAAAGTTGGTGGCGACACTCGTTTCCCACTTTAGATTCGGGTTACCAACATCTCTAAGAATTGCACCGGTACTGATACTGGCACCATTAATGGCATAGTTTGCCAAACCTTCGCTCAAGGCAGAAATATTGATCGTTGGGTTACTTGCTGGTAAGGTTTGGTTACCCAATTGACCCCAAGAACCTTTCAGTTTTAATCTGCTTATCGCACCATCCTGTGGAAAGAAATCTTCATTACTGATCAACCAACCTGCACTGAATGATGGGAAGGTATCGCTCTTGTTATCTCCCAAGAAACGTGATGATGTATCATTACGAACGGTAGCCGTTAAAAAGTACTTACCGGCATAGTTGTAATTTGCAGTTCCGAAAACCGAGAATAGGGAGTTGGAACCGTCATAGGCAAATGCTACGTTAGGTGTACCACTACCATTTTCCAAAAGGTAGAAATCTGGTGTTTCGAAAAGGAATCCGTCTCTACTGATTTGATTTCCTTTGTTTCTATCCTTTAAGGCTTCAACACCTACGATGGCGTTGATGTTATGCTCACCAAAAACCTTTGTATAGTTTAAGGTATTAGTCCATGTCCAGCTATACCCATCATTGGTACCTTCTGTTAAGGTATTTGTTCCCAATGGCTCGCCATGCTCAGGATCCAACGCTTGGAAAGATCTACTATTGAAGGCTTCAAGCGTACCGGCAAAGGTTGATTTGGCAGTTAAGCCATCAAATAATTCAGCAGAAACATAAACATCACCGAACAAACGGAATAATCTGTTAAAGTTGTCTTTACCTCTTTCCAATAGTGCCAACGGACTTCTAGAGTTACCAGTTCCTTGCGCACCTGTACCAGCAAATCGTCCTTCATCATCATATAAAGGAATCAATGGGCTGCTTCTTAATGCAGGGTTGATCTGGTTACCATTAACAGCATCGGAGAATGATGCGGTAAGGTGCTCACCAATTCGAACTCTTTCTCCTAACTTAAACTCGGAGTTTAATCTGGTAATACCTTGTTTGAAACCTGTGTTGATTTGAATACCATCTCTGTTCAAATAAGAGGCAGAGAGTAAATATTTACCGGTTTCACCACCGTTTTGAACGCTGATGGAAGCACTTTGTGTAGCCGCACTTCTTAGAATGGCGTCCATCCAATCGGTTCCTCCTGGGGTAACAGCTGCAGAAGCTGGCCCTCTAACAATAGGATTGTACGACACAACTCGCGTATAGCCTTGTAAGGAAGAAGGCACTACAGCGGAAGCACCGTTCCCATATTGTGGATGGTCGAATGGCGTACCGTCGTTCGCGAAACTTTGGAACAACATATCACCGTGCTGCTGTGCGTTGAGCAATTCTGGCACATTTACAGCTTTCGAATTACCGGCATACATATCAACCGATATCGAAGGCTTGGCCATATTGTAACCACCACCTTTTGTTGTTATGATGACAACACCGTTAGATGCCCTTGCACCATAAATGGCCGCAGCACCATCTTTAAGAACGTTCATCTGTGCGATGTCGTTCGGGTTGATACTATTCAATACCGAAGGGTTATCTGTCTGTACCCCGTCAATTATATATAAGGGATTGGTATTGTTACTTGTACCGAAACCACGAATGTTGATTTTAGGAGCTGCACCCGGGTTTGCGTTATTGATAACCGTAACACCGGTTACCCTACCTTCTAGGGCTTCAGCAGCATTGACGATAGGCGCCTTGGTCGCTTCTTCAAGATCAACCGAAGCAACGGAACCCGTTACATCACCTCTTGTTTGGGAAGCATAACCCAAAACAACCACCTCGCTCAACTGATTGGCGTCCTCGGCCATACTTATATTGATAGTGGATTGTCCATCAACTGCAACTTCTTGAGTTGCAAAGCCGATATAACTGATGACCAATGTCGCATCACTATCGGCAGTAATGGTATAGTTACCGTCAAAATCGGTCTGCGTACCATTAGTTGTTCCTTTTACCAATACGTTCGCTCCAGGAAGTGGAGCCCCGGTATCATCGGTTACCGTACCCGTAATGGTAGATTGAATTGGATCGGCAATAACACCGTTTTCCAAAATTGTCGTCGAATTTGCCTGAGCGAGTTGCGTACCCATGCAAAATAGCATCGTAAGAAACCCAAGCGCATAAGAAGACATCTTTGCTTTAGGTTTCAACGAACTGAAATCACGTTTTTGATTCATAATCATTGTTTGTTTGTTAGTTTAAATTAATTTAAGAGAGAAAGGTTCTAGATAGGTGAAAAGGCCCGCTTAACTGTTAAATAAAACCAAACCAAGCTGTAATAATAACAAAATTATAGGAAAAAAATACAAAGAATCCTTAAAATTTTAACATTATTTGGAACATATTAACAATCTAAATAGTCGCTTAAAAAACTCGTAACCCCCATGTTTGTTATTGTTTTGAAAGAGATAATCAACAATCCGATCTATTAGCGGTCAATTTTCTTGTCACAAATAAAGATCAATTTGTGAGCATTTTTATAGGAACTAAAACGTTTGAGTTCGTGTTTCTACATCGTTTGAGTTGCGCAATTTTGGTCGCCTTTTTTGATGATAGTAGCCTTTTTAGAATTTTTTGCACTGAACCATTACAAGGTCATCATCTTTATTGATTAGAAAGAACAGGAAAATTTCGCCGCCTTCTTCGATTTTGAGTTTCTTTCTTAGATACGCAACGGAATGTGGAAAATTTCTGGTGGTGATGTTGGCTTTTTGAAGGCGTAATTTTTTTAGTATGCGAAGGTTAAATGGATATGATGCCATTATCTTGAAACGCCTGCCCGGGAATTCAATTAATTGATTAGAGGTATATAGGTGTGTATTCGTATGTAGTTTTGAAAGCTTTAGCCGCTCACCGATTATTCGAAAAGCGCCCGATTTCATCAGCGCAGCATTTGGCTCGTACAAATAGGTGAGGGGTTCTGAAAATTTTGAAACAGCTGTTTTTTCCTTTGAACGTGTGAAGTCGAATTTTTGTAACGATTTTTTTTGAATATTGATAGTCTTGATCTCAGTATGCCCATTGAACCCTTTCTTAAGTACCCAAAGCAATTCCTTAACCTCATTGTCTACTGCGACAATATGAATTTCAGCCACCTGGCCAAGTTCTGAAATTCCCATGCTGATATCCAAAAGTGGGGAAGTTTTGATGAGAAGGTTTTTCGATTTCTCAAAAATAAGATTCAAATGTTTTACAATATGCGGGGTGCAATCGGCTAGTTGAAATACTTTTCCCTTGAATTCATTTCTTCTTGAGGGGTCAATATATACCCAATCAACTGAAAGATTTTGTGAGGTCAAGAACGAAATACCATCCTTAGGAATTTGGGTGATGTTCTTTCTTTTTAGAACACCAAAATTATGACTTGCTATTCTGGATAATTCTTCCGCTATTTCACAATGAAAAACCTGCTCTATTTTTCTACTAAAAAAGTAACTGTCAACACCGAATCCCCCTGTGAGATCTACCAGGCATTTTCCGCTGACCAAATTGGTTTTGTATGCTGCGGTGACTTCTGAAGAAGTTTGTTCGATTTGAAGTTTGCTTGGGTAATATATGTTCGGGCTGTTATACCAGGTCGGTAGTTTTTTTCTACACTTTCTGCGTGCTTCCAATTGTGCTACAAGCTCACGATTCGTAACCTCTACGAAAAGTGTCTTTTTAAACAATATAGAAGCAATATCAACAGTCTCATTTTTAAATATAAAAGATTGAATATCAGTTTTTAATATATTAGTATTCAAACTTTTACTATAAATTATGAGTTAACGATTTTACGAGCTTGTTTTCAGACAAAAACTCCTTCAATATTACCTTTATTGCAGTGTAGCCGGGTACCGCGACGATCATCCCGACTACCCCAAAAAGGAGTCCAGCGATAATGATGACCAAGAAAATTTCAAGGGGGTGTGACTTTACGCTATTCGAAAAAATAATGGGCTGGGAAACAAAATTATCAACGATTTGGCCAGCCACCAATCCGATCAAAACATAACCTGCTTTTGGCAGTATCACCGTACTGAAATCCATACCTAAAAAACTGGTCATAGTGAGCACGATCATGAGTACTCCCCCGATGATGGGGCCGACATACGGAATCACATTAAAAAGGGCGCATAAAAATGCGATAACAATTGCATTCTCTACCCCAACACTAAAGAGGGTTACCGTATAAATAATGAACAAAACAAAAATTTGAAGCAAAAGTCCGACGAAATATCTAGATAAGAGATTATTGATTTTATCGATAGACTTCACCGTGCCGGTCTCCTTATCATTGGGTACGAACATGAGGAGTCCGTTTTGAAATAATTTGCTGTCCTTTAGAAAGAAGAATGAGATAAAAAGTATGGAAAACAACCCAATACTTGCGCTACTGAGAACTTCTAGAAATGAATTTAGGAAATTGGGTATAAAGCCGACATCCAATTTTTCGAGAACACTTTTGCCAAGCTCCGATTGCGTTAGCATTTCGTTCACAGTGGCAGGCGAACCGCCAAAATACTGGGTGATTTCAATATACAGCGCATTTATTTTTTGCTGTAAGGCCTCTAGGTTCAACAGCGATAGATTCTTGCCTTGTTCTGAAATCAATGGAACGAATAGGGCAATGATACCGATTAGCAGGCCCACCATCAAGACCATAGTGGCAATGACCGCCAAAAGGTTGGGGAATTTGAGCTTTCTTCTTAAAAAAAGTACTATTGGCCTTCCAATTAAAGCAACTACGGCAGCTATGGCCAAATAGGCGAGAACTGATCGTATTTCGTACAAAAAATACAAGGTCAATACGATAGCCACGATGATGCCGATTGCCCTTAAAATTCCCTTAGATATGTTTTTGGCCGTCATTTGGTTAGTTTTTAAAAACGTAAGATATAATGTTAGCACCCATTTGCAAAGCCTTTTCACGTAACTCAGGGGGGTCGTTATGAACCGCAGGGTCCTCCCAGCCATCACCGAGGTCAGTTTCGTAGGTAAAAAGAAGCACCAGTCTGCCTTCATTAATTATACCCAGTGCCTGTGGTCGCTTCCCGTCATGTTCATGAATCTTGGGTAACCCTTGCGGAAAGTCATAGGTTTGTTTAAAAATGGGATGGTCGGCCCCTAGTTCTTCCAGTTCTTTATTTGGAAATACCTTGATAAGCTCCTTACGCAAGTAGGGCTCCATACCATAGTTGTCATCAATATGCAGAAACCCGCCTGATAACAGATAATTACGAAGATTCTCGGCTTCTTCCTGCGAAAATACCACGTTGCCATGCCCGGTCATGTGCACAAAAGAATATTGAAAAATGGAAGAGCTTCCTACTTCAATTTGATCGATCTTTTCAGGGATGGCGCTGTCAATATTGGAATTGCAAAAACGTACCAAATTGGGCAGTGCCGTAGGGTTGGCGTACCAATCGCCTCCACCTTTATATTTTAGGATGGCAATTTCCTGTCCCAATGATAAATTGGAGCCAATAAATAGACAAAATAGGCTGAGCAGCGTAAGTTGTTTGATGTAGAGACGAACTAAATTCATAGAATTCAAAAATAGCAAATATCATCATGAGAAGATTTTTAATTCTAGGAATTGTTTTGTCTGCCGGTATACTGGCCGCGTTTTCATTGGATGATAAAAGAGCGGATGCACAACATGAGCAGCACAATAGTAAAGAAGCTCCTTATGAACCTATAGTAGTTCTTGAACTTTTCACTTCCCAAGGCTGCTCTAGTTGTCCTGCAGCGGATAGGTTACTTAAGGAGGTGAAGCAATTACACCCTAAAAATGTTTTTACACTGTCATATCATGTAGACTATTGGAACTATATTGGGTGGAAAGACCCTTTTAGTAAAAAAATATATTCCAATAGACAAAGCAACTACAACAAAAAGCTAGGATATCGAGGTAATTATACCCCAGAGATTGTCGTAAATGGAAAAACACACTTTACCGGTTCAAATAGGGCTAAAATGAACGAGGCCATTACAAGTTTTAAGGGCATGAAAGTTGAAAATAGCGCTCGCATCATCAAATTTGAACAAAAAGACAATTCAGTCGTCGCTGGCTTTGAAATAGAAGGAAACATAGATAATAAAAAACTTCGTGCGGTTTTGGTTTTAGACGAGCGGACCACTGAGGTGAAAAGAGGGGAAAACCGCAATAGAACCATTAGGAACGCTAACATCGTAGTTGCCGAAAACGAACTACGCTTAACAAACGCAAAAGGAGAAATCGAAGTAGAATTGCCAACCCTACTCCAAAAAAACGAAGATGTAGCACTTATTCTACTTGTCTCGAATACCGATTTGGATATCACCGCAGCGGTGAAAACCGATTTCACCAAATAGGTTTATCCGTTATTGATCATATTTATTATCGTACAGGCAACGACAGCCGCAGTTTCGGTACGCAATCTGCTTGTCCCCAACGAGATTGGGAGAAAACCAGCTGCATAAGCGAGATCAATTTCTTTGCTTGTGAAATCGCCTTCAGGACCAATAAGAACGGTAATGTCCTTGTCGGGAGCCACGCGACGCTTCAACTCTAGCTTTTCCTCATCCTCACAGTGCGCTATAAAAAGCAGTCCGTTTTGTTCCTTGCTCAAGAATTTTTCAAGCGATATGGCCTCGTTCAATTTGGGCAAGTGCGCACGAAGACTTTGTTTCATTGCGGATTGCAAAACTTTTTGCAGACGTTCTGGCTTAATGACTTTCCTTTCCGATCGTTCGCATAGTATCGGGGTAATTTCATGCACGCCTATTTCAGTGGCCTTTTCCAAGAACCATTCAAACCGATCGTTCATTTTTGTCGGTGCAACGACCATGTGTAGCCAGTGCTTTGCGGGGTGAATTTTTTCTTCGTCCACGATGGCCACCTTACATTTTTTTTCACTGGGCTCTATTATTTCAACGGTAAAGATGTATCCGTTGCCATTGGTGATATGGAGTTGGTCTCCAGTAGTTTTGCGCAACACTTTTACGATGTGTTTGCTCTCCTCCGGGTTCAGGGAAAACTGATTTGAACTACCATCAATGTTAGGGTTGTAGAATAATTGCATAATCGTGTTTAAATAGAATAGCGCGCTTTTGCGCTTATATCTTGTTGTGAAAAATCGTTTTTCAAATATTTTAAATGTCCAACAATGCCGATCATGGCGGCATTATCAGTGCAGTATTCAAATTTTGGGATATATGTGCGCCACTTTTTTTCGGTTTCCTTTTGTACCAAGCTATTTCGAATACCGGAATTGGCCGAGACACCGCCTCCGATGGCAATGGTTTTGATGCCTGTTTGTTCAACGGCCTTTTCTAATTTACCCATCAAAATAGCTATTATGGTATCTTGAATAGAAGCACAAATATCATCCCGGTTTTGTGCGATAAAGTCAGGATTTTGCTGTACTTGTTTCTGTAAAAAGTAAAGAATACTGGTTTTAAGTCCACTAAAGCTAAAATTTAAGCCTGCTACTTTTGGTCGGGGAAAATCAAAAGCCTTAGGGTTTCCTGTCTGGGCATATTTATCTATAAGCGGCCCCCCAGGATATGGTAGCCCCATTAATTTGGCACTTTTGTCGAAAGCTTCGCCCACCGCATCATCTAGAGTTTCTCCTAGAATTTCCATATCAAAATGGTCGTTGACACGTACGATTTGCGTATGACCGCCACTAATGGTCATGGCCAAAAACGGAAACTCGGGTGGGGCAGTTTGCTCCTCTTTAATAAAATGGGCCAAAATATGCGCCTGCATATGATTGACTTCTATCAAAGGAATTTGCAGTCCCAAGGAGAGCGATTTGGCGAAAGAAGTCCCAACAAGCAAGGAGCCCATAAGTCCGGGGCCTCTGGTAAAAGCTATGGCCGATAGTTGTTTTTTATCGATATTTGCCTTGGCTAAGGCTTGGTGAACCACTGGAACGATATTTTGCTGGTGTGCCCTAGATGCCAATTCGGGCACAACACCCCCGTATTGCTCATGAATTTTTTGGGTGGCGACAATGTTGCTCAGCACTTTTCCGTCCTTAAGAACTGCTGCTGAAGTATCGTCACAGGAAGATTCTATGGCAAGAATGTAAATAGTTTCGTTTTGCACCAGGTTTGGAATAAAAATTGAAAGCTCAAAGGTAAAACATAAGGCGTTATCAAAAAATTGAAAAAAATACTGCTTCGAACGCTTTTGGCCGTTGTGCTGATCTGTGTTTTAGGCACCTTAGTGTTTTCGCTCCCAACTGTACAGACGAAGTTGGCACAGTATGTTACCAATAGGGTAAACAAAGACTATAATACCGATATCAATATCGAGAAACTTCGATTCTCTTTGATTTCTTGGGATACAACTCTAGAGGATGTTTTTATAAAAGACTACGAAAAAGACACGCTGTTTTACATCAATGAGCTCACTACCTCTATTTTAAGTGTTGGTAACTTAACCAAAGGAAAATTAGAATTCGGAGATATCGAGGTAGACCATCTCGACTTTAAACTCAAAACGTATCAGGACAGTACAGATACCAATCTTGAGGTATTTATCGACAAGTTAGATGATGGTGCCCCACGTAAAAAGGGTACACCGCCATTTTTCTTTTCTTCTTCGCATATTTCTATCGCGAATAGCAGTTTTAAAATGATCGACGAAAATCGTGAATACCAACAAGTTCTCGATTTTGTCAATTTAAATATCGATGCCGATGATTTTCTGATTCTTGGCCCCGAGGTATCAATGGCGATCAAGGAAATGTCATTCGATAGCAGCAGAGGCATTCGGGTAGACTCTTTACGAACACAGTTCAAGTACACCAAGCAACAGATGCGATTCGATTCGTTGAATATCAAAACCCCGGCTTCGGCCTTGAACGGAAATTTGGTTTTTAATTACGATAGGAAAGACTTTAGGGACTTTTTCAATCTGGTCAAAGTAGATGCGCAATTTGAGGAATCGATCGTTGCATTTGATGAGATTAACCTGCTCTACGACCAGTTCGGCAAGGGCAAGGAAGTAACCTTTTCTTCGAAAGTAAATGGCGTTTTGAACGATTTGAATACCGAAGATCTATTTCTGCAATCAGATAATACGGGGATTAGGGGCGATTTTAACTTCAAAAATCTATTTGATAGGAATGAGAGTTTTGTAATGAATGCCCAAATGAAGAACGTAACCTCTAGCTACTATCAATTGCGGGCCTTGATGCCGAATATTCTCGGAAAATCATTACCATCTTCCTTTACGAAATTAGGACAGTTTACCATTCGCGGCCAGACCGAGGTGACCACGAATTCTATTAAGGCAAAGGTAAATCTGAATACCGCCATTGGCAGTAGTTATGCCGATTTAGAGCTTGGCAATGTCAACAATATTGATAATGCGACATATAAAGGTTTCGTTTCGCTCATTGATTTCGACCTGGGGAGCTTCATCGAAAATGACAGGGTCGGGAAGGCCACCTTGGATTTTAATGTCGAAGGAACTGGTTTCGTGCAAAAAAGTTTGAATACCGAAGTGATCGGAGAAGTGTATGCTTTGAACTTCAATAACTACGAATACAATAACCTCAAAGTATCGGGGATACTTAAAGAACAATTGTTCGATGGTACCGTAGATAGTAAGGACGAGAATTTAAAATTCGATTTTAAGGGATTGGCAGATTTTGGCGCCGACCGTAACGACTTTAATTTTGTGGCTTCTGTTGAGTATGCCGATCTAAAGAAGCTTAATTTCATAAACGACAGTATTTCCATTTTCAAAGGAGATGTAAATATGGATGTCACCGGGAACAATCTCGATAACCTAGAGGGCGACATAAAATTTACCAAGACCAGTTTTCAGAATAAGAACGACACCTATTATTTTGACGACTTCGAAATTGTTTCAAGTTTCGAAAGCGATTCGGTACGCACCATAAACATTAATTCCCCAGACATTATAACAGGCTTTGTACGCGGTAATTTCAAGGTTAATGAATTGGGTAGATTGGTTCAGAATTCATTGGGTAGTATCTATACAAATTACCGGCCTTTCGAAATTTCAGCAGGCCAAAATCTTTCTTTTAATTTCAAGATATACAACAAGATTGTCGATGTCTTTTTTCCTGAGGTGAAATTTGATCCCAATACGTTTATAAAAGGTCGAATTAGATCGGACGAAGGGGACTTTAAGCTGACCTTCAAATCACCATATATAGAGGCCTTTGGCTCCAAGGCCGATGATATAGACGTCACCATTGATAACAAAAACCCCTTATTCAATACGTTTGCTTCGGTAGGCGATTTGTCCAATCCGTATTACGACGTTAAGAATTTCAATATCATCAATACGAAGCTCAAAGACACGCTATTCTTTAGGGCAGAATTTGCAGGAGGCAATACCTATAATGATATATACAACCTCAATTTCTACCATACGTTCAATGCTGAAAATAAGTCGGTTATAGGCCTCAAGAAGTCGGAAATAGATATAAAAGGAAACAAATGGGTCTTAAACAAGGATGGAAATAATAAGAATAAGGTCATTGTGAACAGAACCCTTGATAGCATCACTATTCAGGAGATTGTCATGAACAACAACAAGGAGGAACAAATAAGGTTAAGAGGGTCCTTGGCAGATTCGACCGACAAAGACCTGCAGTTGGAATTCAAAATAGTTTCCCTGGATAAAATCACCCCGGCCGTTGATAGTTTAAAGTTGCAAGGAGAGGTGAACGGGGTATTAAACATTTATCAAAAAGATGGTATTTACCTGCCTTCATCGAACTTAAAAATAGATGACTTTTCGATCAATAAAATGGCAATCGGGGATATGGCAATCGGAATTGTGGGCAACAAAGACCTCACGGAGTTTTCTGTGAATAGCCAAATTACAGAGAACGGCATCGAGAAGGTCGGTATTTATGGTAAAATCAATAATACCGCAGAAATTCCGACGGCAGATTTACTGGTTAATATGAACGATTTCGATATTTCCCCTTTCAGCCCTTTGGGCGAAGGGGTTATTGATAATATACGTGGTTTTGTGAGTGGTAGTGCAACTATTAGTGGCGAAGTTGATAATCCTAATTTCAATGGTATCCTCACTTTAGACGATGCAGGTTTGGGCATACCTTATCTTAATGTTGATTACAGTTTTGCGCCCAATTCGCGGGTAAACCTTTTTGATCAGACCTTTGATTTTGATCGAATAGCAATCACTGATGTAGACGAAAATACCAGGGCAACCTTAGACGGTACCATCAGCCACAGTTTTTTCGATGATTGGCGACTAAACTTGAACGTTGATACTAGGGGCGATCGTTTATTGATTTTGAATACCCCGTATGAAGATGAGGTTTTATACTATGGCTCGGGGTTTTTAAAAGGCTCTGGCCGAATACATGGCCCTACCAAGGCATTGAATATAGATGTAAAGGGGGAAACCGCTAGGGGTACATCCTTGAAGATTCCGTTGAGCGATGTAGTCTCGGTCGGTGATTATTCCTTTATCAATTTTATAAATAAGAGCGAAATCGATAGTCTGGGTACCCCCCGTATTTTAGATGAATTTCAAGGTCTGCAAATGAATTTTGATCTAGCGATTACCAAAGATGCCGAGGTACAGATCGTAACGGATCTAGAGACGGGCAGTACGCTAAAAGGAACGGGAGAAGGCCCCATGCTTATTCGAATCAACACCAAAGGGGATTTCGAGATGTTTGGTGAATTTGTAGTCGTAACCGGGGAATACAACTTCAAATTTGGAAATTTGATAAACAAGAACTTTAGGGTTGAACCCGGTGGAACCATTAACTGGGACGGCCCCCCACTCGGGGCCATTCTAAATCTTGAAGCGGTATATAGTTTATCCGCCAATCCGGCACCTTTGCTCGATAATGGTACGTATCGAAAGGTACCGACGGATGTAATTATCAAGCTCACCGAAGAGCTTGAGAATCCTGGGATAGAATTTGATATTGATTTTCCAAATACAAACGCGATTGTAAAATCTGAATTGGAGTACAGTTTAAGTGATCCAACGGTGAAGGAACGAAACGCAATATTTCTATTGGCACAAGGGTCTTTTGTAAATACGCAGCAACAGGGATTGACCGCGGGAGCCTTAACTGGGAATATTGCACAGTCTTTCTCTGGAATTCTGAATTCGGTTTTAAGTTCTGGAAATGAAAAGTTCGATATCGCTCTTGCTCTT
Source organism: uncultured Flavobacteriaceae bacterium (assembly GCA_938017825.1). Classification (GTDB taxonomy): domain Bacteria; phylum Bacteroidota; class Bacteroidia; order Flavobacteriales; family Flavobacteriaceae; genus Pelagihabitans. The sequence goes on along the minus strand of CALIJE010000020.1, from coordinate 48,572 downwards.
GAGCCAGGTCAAACATTGGATGCTCAGGCAGAAAATAGAGTGGCAGTAACCCTTTCGACGAAAATTAGTGATCGCGTACTATTTAACGGCCAGGTGGGGGTGCCGGTCGGTGGGGCAAGTGAAACGGTTGTGGCGGGTAATTTTGAAATACAGGTCTTACTTAATGAGGAAGGTACCCTTAGCGCCAAGTTTTTTAGCCGTGAAAGCGAGATTCAGACATTTTTGGCCGATCGCTTAGGCACTACACAAGGCTTGGGTCTGTCCTATGAGGTAGATTTCGATACCTTTAAGGAACTGACCAAAAAGATATTTCGCAAGAGCGAAAAAGCTTTGGAAGAAAAACCCGAGACCAAAGTCGCGCCTTATTCCGCCATGGGCAACGATAGCTTGATCAAATTTTTTCCTAGACCCAAACCAGAGGGGCTATAATCGTTTCACGAAATGTATCGTTTGTGTTAAATAAATGTCATTTTCAAGACTTTTACCCTGCTTCGCAAACGTTTTAGTATCCAGTTGGTCAATCATCTTCATTTTCTTCAGTTCTTTTATTGAAATAAGTTTGCTATTTTTGCAGCTTACTTTTTTTTGATGGGGGATATTAAAAAGATAGCGGTTTTTACTTCGGGTGGTGACTCTCCAGGCATGAATGCTGCCATTCGATCAGTGGTTAGGACATGTGCTTATTTGAAGTTAGAGTGCGTAGGTATCTATAGGGGCTATCAGGGTATGATAGAAGGTGACTTTAAGGAAATGAATGCCCGTAGCGTAAATAATATAATAAACAAAGGAGGTACGATTTTAAAGTCTGCCCGGTGCAAAGAGTTTCGCACAAAGCAAGGAAGACAGCTTGCTTACGACCAACTAAAAAAAGAAAAAGTTGATGCCTTTGTGGTAATTGGTGGAGACGGCAGTTTTACCGGAGCAATGCTCTTTAACAAAGAATTCGATTTCCCCGTGATAGGCATTCCTGGTACCATAGACAATGATATTTTTGGTACAACTTTTACGCTTGGCTATGATACGGCTCTAAATACGGTGGTTGAAGCCATTGATAAGATTCGAGATACCGCCAGTTCACATAACCGACTTTTCTTTGTGGAAGTTATGGGACGTGATGTAGGACATATAGCATTGAATTCTGGTGTAGGAGCTGGTGCAGAGGAAATATTGATACCAGAAGAAGACCTTGGTCTTGAAAGACTTTTAGACTCCTTAAAAAGAAGTAAGAAGTCTGGCAAATCTTCGAGCATTGTCATTGTTGCAGAGGGCGATAAGACCGGTAAGAATGTATTCGAGCTGGCGGAATATGTAGAAGAACATTTGCCGATTTACGATGTGCGTGTATCGGTGTTAGGTCATATGCAGCGTGGAGGCTCACCTTCATGTTACGACCGAGTACTTGCCAGTAGAATGGGAGTAAAGGCCGTAGAATCGCTATTGGACGGAAAGACAAATTTTATGGTAGGGGTTAAGGACAATAAATTGATATTGACCCCTATTGAAAAAGCGGTTAAAGGGCATACTAAAATTGATAGTGAACTCATAAGAGTGTCAGATATAATGACAACATAAATTAAATTAAAAACGAAAAAATGTCAAAATTGAATATAGGAATAAATGGTTTTGGAAGAATTGGGCGAATGGTATTCCGTTCTACTGTAAAAAGAGAAGATGTTGATGTGGTTGCCATAAACGATTTGTTGGATGTTGAGCATCTTGCCTACTTGTTGAAGTACGACTCGGTTCATGGCCGTTTCGATGGTGATGTTGAGGTGAAAGATGGCCATTTGGTCGTAAACGGGAAGACAGTGCGTGTTACTGCCGAACGCGACCCGAAGAATTTAAAATGGAATGAAGTCGGTGCAGATATCGTTGCGGAGTGTACCGGTATATTTACAACTTTGGAAACCGCACAATATCATATTGATGGAGGCGCAAAAAAGGTAGTCATTTCTGCACCCTCCAAAGATGCTCCAATGTTCGTAATGGGCGTGAACCATAAAGATGTAAAAGAATCCGATACGATTGTTTCGAATGCCTCATGTACCACAAATTGCTTGGCTCCTTTGGCCAAAGTATTGAACGATGCATATGGTATTGATGAAGCCTTGATGACGACCGTACATGCCACTACGGCCACCCAACTTACGGTTGATGGTCCTTCTAAGAAAGTAAGAAGCGGTAGAAGTGCCTTATTGAATATTATACCGGCTTCTACAGGAGCAGCTGTTGCCGTAACGAAGGTTATCCCTTCCTTAAAAGGAAAACTAACGGGAATGGCCTTGAGGGTACCAACGGCTGATGTTTCGGTCGTAGATCTTACGGTCCGACTTCAAAAAGAAACCTCATACGAGGATATCAAAAAGACTTTTAAGAATGCCGCCGAAGGAGATTTGAAGGGCATTTTGGGTTATACCGAAGAGATGGTAGTTTCCCAAGACTTTGTAGGTGATGCACGAACCAGCATTTTTGATGCGGATGCAGGAATTGAGCTAAATTCGAAATTCTTTAAGATCATCTCTTGGTACGACAATGAAGCAGGATACTCGAACAAATTGGTCGATCTGGCGCAGTATGTGAATAGCTTATAGAATTTTACGACATTTCTGGGAATTTCCCGAAAGTAGCTAGTAAATTGGTTTATTTTCGGGAATTCTTTTTAAATAAGACTTATGGTATTGATTGTTGACAGTGGCGCAACCAAATCAGATTGGATCGCTTTAGATGAAAAGGGAGAGCAGTTGTTCTTAACCCAAACCTTGGGTTTGAGTCCTGAAGTACTTACTAGGGAGGTTATCGAAGACCGGTTGGCCAATAATTTCGAAATATCCAAAAACAAGGACAAGGTTTCGAGATTGTATTTTTATGGTGCCGGATGCGGTACGGATCGGATGAAGAAATTTTTGAAGGAGATTTTCAAGGATTTTTTCCCAAATGCCAAGGCCGAGGTAAAGGAAGATACCTATGCCGCGATTTTTTCGACGACCAAAATCGGTCATCAGGGAATTGTTTGTATTCTTGGTACAGGTTCTAATTGCAGTTACTATGATGGGCATCAGCTATTTCAAAAAGTAACCTCCTTGGGCTATATTCCCATGGATGACGGAAGCGGTAATTTCTTTGGCCGAAAATTGATAAGGGATTACTACTTTCATAAAATGCCGCAAGATTTGGGTATGAAATTCAATAAGGAGTATGATTTAGATGCCGACGTGATCAAAGAAAATCTATACAAGCAACCCAATCCAAATACCTATTTGGCGACTTTCGCCCGTTTCTTGATAGAGAACAAAACACACCCTTATTGCAAAGGCGTTATTGATAAAGGATTGCAGCAATTCGTGAACAATTATATCATGCAATTTGAACTGGCCACGAAAGTGCCCATTAATTTCGTTGGGAGCATTGCCTATTATTTGAAGGAGGAATTGATTGCGGTTTTAGAGCGCAATGACTTAATTGTCGGTGTAATTCGTCAAAGACCAATTGAAGGGTTGGTCGAGTTTCACAAAGGCAATCTCTAAACTTTAGACAATAGCGATCATCGAAATTTCCACATTTACGAATTTGGGAAGATTCGAAACCTCTACAGTTTCCCTTGCAGGGGCGGTTTCTTCACTAAAGTAGGCACCATACACTTCATTTATCTGTGAAAATTGGTGCATATCTTTTACAAAAATAGTGGCCTTCACCACATTTTCAAATGTCGCACCGGCAGCTTTCAGTATGGCCGCGAGATTTTCCATAGACTTTTTGGTTTCCTTTCGAATATCGCCTGATATCAATTCTCCACTAACCGAATCCATGGGTATCTGTCCTGAAATATACAAGGTGTTGCCCGTTAATACTGCCTGATTGTATGGTCCTATGGGTGCTGGGGCATCGGGTGTGCTAATTATCTTTTTCATGTATTTATGTTATAGTTTAATTATCGGAAGTGCGTGATTATGTGCTATCTGAACGGTTGACTCCTGTTTTCCCATTTCAAATCTTTCAGGATTGAGCTTTTGATTCCAATATAAAAATACCAACGTTGAAATTGTCCAAAAGGGGTCCAATCGAATTTTAGATTAAAGCTCTTCAAATCGCGTTCAAAACGAAACTGCGTCAAGGTAAAACCTTGATTCTTAAAGTCATATCCAGAAGACACCCCGACCTTCCATCGAGGGCTGAGCTGCACGTTTCCAGAAAACATTAAGGAATGGCTACTAAATTCATTTTGTCTCGCTGAGTTACTGTAATTGGCAGAGTAGGCCAGTCTGAAGTCCCACGGAATTTTGGTCGCGTACAAAGGATTCTCCACATTGTCCCCATCCCTGTCAGGGTCTCTGGCATTTGCGCCGTAGTCTTGATACCCCTCCGACTTTCCAAAAAGGTCATCATCTCGACCACCACTGGCCGCACCGTAATCATAGGGGTCTGGTTCGTCTTCATCCTCGTCCTCTTCGCTTGATCTGCGAAATGTCTCGTTGCTGATCGAGTAGCTGATATTAACATTAGCTCTTGTAAGTCGCAATAAACTACCGCCGTTGTCAATATTCCATTTATCAATGGTGCGACCATTATTGTCAATTGCATATGGGTTTAGCGATGCCCCAAAATTAATGGCCATCTTATTATCAAGTATGGTGGTTCCACCATTTAGGGACAATGGTCTTAGCTTCAGCGAGTCAGCTTCAAAATTGTAACCGGTAGAAATATTCAAATTGCTGAGCAGTGGAATTTTTTTCGCTTCGGTTGCCGTGCTATCCTTATCGGTAACCTTGGCCTCTAAGGTATTGGCCAACGAAAAACTTAGGCTATTCGATTTTCCTAATGAAGGCGCCCCGTTCAAGGTACCCTGAAACCTTGTGTATTGTACCACCTCTCCTGAATCCCCATCAACGTATTCATCAAAAAACTGTTCAAAAGAGGGCGTATAGCCATAACTAAGTGAAGGACGCATCACGTGTCGAATCGCCTGAAGTTTTTTATCCTCCCCAAAATTGAATGTTCCATATAGGGTCGTACCCACACTGGCGTTAAAATTATATTTGTTAAAACGGTCAAAACCTTTTATGGTATCGATTTCAACCGTACCACTTCCGCCATCAGGGTCTGCCACGAAATCTCGTCTGTAGGTTTCCAGAGTCCATACATCCTCATAATTACCTCCCATGGTTACACTGAAAAACTTGGCTACCTTAAAATTGGTGCTGATCGGAATTCTGTGCCGTGCACCAACTTGTGCATTATCGAACATGGCTCCGGTCAGAAAATCTTCATCGTTGGTTCGCAAGCTGTTTCGGCCATTGAAATCGTATTGAAAATTGATATTTTGCAATGCCCCTTTTTTAATTCCGTCTCGCTTGGCAAAAGGAAAAATACGCTCTACACTTCCCTGAACGGTAGGCAAGGTCATTGAAATATTGTCAACCGTAGTACCGCTTTCAGCTGCCGTTTGTGCCTGGCGTGTATTGGAACTATGGGTGGCGGTTAAGCTCAAGTTCACCGATGGATAGTTGGGAAACGTTTTTGAATACGAAATAGAGGAAGATTGATTATTATTTTGGGTTAAGGGCAAATCTCTTTGCAAAAGAGAGTTTTGAAAATAGGTGCTACTGCCCAAATTCACCGAAGCAGAAAACCGGGAATTCGGACTTGCCTTGGGGTCCTGCGCATGGGAGATTTGAATGTTGTACAAGGAGCTGCGGCTATAATCACTAAAACCCTTTTGGCTCGTCACCAAATTTTGAAAATTAAAATTGATATTTCCGCGATAGCGATAGCGCTTTGCGTAGACCGATTGTGCTCGAAAGCCATAACTTCCATTGGTATAGAAATCCCCAGTAACCGTAAGGTCGGCATACTCACCAAATGGTATGTAATAACCACCACCTTGCAGGAAATAGCCTCTATTCGGATCATTACCGATATTGGGCATCATTAAACCGGCGGTTCTTCCCACTGTTAATGGAAAGTAGGCGAAAGGCAGGGCTATAGGGGTTGGCACATCTGCGATGTACAGGTTGCTGTATCCGGCGATTACCTTCTTTTTGGGTACAAACTTGGCCTTTCGAACTCGAATGTAATAGTCAGGATTTATGGTGTCGGTTGAAGTTGTCAATTTACCTTCACTTAAGAAGTAGACGGAGTCGTTTTCCTTTTTCGTGATTTGGGCATAGACTTTCATTGCATCGCTCCCTACTTGGCCTAAGCCTGCCTGTTGTTCGGTTCTCGAGTTGAATATGAGCGCTTTTTGGGTATCAAAATTAAACCGTATTGAGTCTGGTCGCACCTCCTGTGTTCCTTGTTTAAAAAAGGGCAATTGGGTATAGTTGCCCACGGAGTCTTTCAGTCGGCCGGCATATACTTCATTATTTACATAATCGAGAATGATCACCCCTGCCTTTAGTTCAGTATCCTGATAGTATATTTCGGCTTCGTTATACAGATATATTTTTTGCTCCTTATTGCTTAAACGAACGTAATCTTTGGCCTTGTATCGAATTTTATCAAGTAAGGTTGATTGTTTTGGGCTTATGCTATCAACCGCAACAGAATCTGTTTGAATGGTATCCCTGAGTACGGGCAACGGGGCCGTGGGAATGGTGGTCGTATCCCGTGCCACGGGGAAGGTAACCGTTTTAATGCGATCTTCTTGGGAATATAAGGCAATGGTCCCGAACAATAGCATGAATAGGAAAAGCAGAAGATGTTTGTTTGATTGCAAAGCTATAAATCCTATTTTTGTAGTAGTTCGGCGAGACTAATGTATTGGTATTTTAGGTCAAACTTACATATATTTTTTGTTCCCGTAGAGGGGCATTACAATAATTTTAACCTTATTAAGCGTGCTAAAATTCCCCGCTAAAATGAAGTATAGGTCGTTTTTTTTGATTCTTGTTCTTGTTACGGTATGTCCTCTGCAATCATTCGATACACCTAAAAACGAAAAAGAATATCAAGAACCATTTGTAGTGGTTTTAGACGCTGGTCATGGCGGGCATGATCCCGGCAATCTAGGAAATGGCTATTTCGAAAAGAACATTGCATTGAACATTGTATTGAAGATTGGGGAAATTTTAGAGGAAGATCCAAACTTTAAGGTTATCTACACAAGAAAAGACGACACCTTTGTCGATTTATATGTTCGAGGAGAAATAGCAAATAAGGCCAATGCCGACCTGTTCGTCTCCGTGCATTGCGATTCGCATACTTCAAATGCCCATGGAGCAGGTACCTTTGTCTTGGGCTTGCATGCGAATAAACAAAACTTTGAAATTGCCAAGAAAGAGAACTCGGTAATCTACTTAGAGGATAACTATCAAGATCGCTATGCGGACTATGACATCAATTCGCCAGAATCTGTAATCGGGTTGACAATAATGCAAGAGGAATTTCTTGACCAAAGTATCAATTTGGCCAAGGCCATTCAAGGGAATTTTTCGAACAAGCTCAAAAGAAACGATCGCAAAGTAAAACAGGCTGGGTTTATTGTATTACATCAAACCTTTATGCCCAGTGTGTTGATCGAAACAGGATTTTTGACGAACGATAAAGAAGGGGCCTATTTAAATTCGACCAAAGGACAAGTTGAAATGGGCACGGCAATAGCAAATGCCATTCAATCCTATAGAAGTAAATCACAACCAAATGTAGCTATTGCCGATCAAAAGGTTCCGACCAAAACCCCCGACCCTCAAGACGTGATTACCGATGTGCGAATTACGGCACCGGAGGAAAAAGTAGTGAATACGACCGAATCGGTCGACCCTGTTTCGGTAGAACCTGAAACTACAATTGCCGAAACCACCAAAGCAGTCGAGGCGCAAAAACCAGAAATAAGAGAAGTGCTTCCCGAAAAGGAAGTGGTTCAAACCACACCCGTAGAGGTAATTCCGAAACCGGCACCGAAGCCCAAAAGTGTATCACCTACTCCTAAGGTGACCATTGAATATCGCGTTCAACTTTTGGCAAGCGCAAAAAATATAGCACTTAGCGGCAGTAACTTTAATGGTCTCAACAAGCTTTCGAAAGAACCCTATAAAAACCTATTTCGGTATATGTATGGTAGTGCGACATCGCTAAAAAGTGCCAAGTTATTGAAATCGAATGCCGACATAAAAGGATATCCTACTTCGTTTATTGTAGCGTATAAAGATGGAAAGCGTGTTAGCTTAACAGAGGCCGGTAAATACGTTTCACAATAGTTACCGTCTTCGGATATTTATTTCTAATTTTGTATAAATAGTAAATACTACTTCTTGAAACTATCCAGGGAAATTAAAACAGGAATAATTGTTATAGGTGGTATTCTGCTCTTTATACTGGGTTTTAGTTACTTAAAATCATCTTCTCTTTTCGATAACAGTAAAAAAATGTACGCGATATACCCTAATGTGGGTGGTTTACAACCGGGTACGGCTGTTTCTATTAATGGCTTGAATGTCGGGAAAGTAAATGATATTCGCTTTATAGATGCTAAAGGAAATTTGCTTGTAACCTTTACCGTGAACAGCGATTTTAGTTTTTCTAAAAACAGCCCTGCAGTATTATACGACACTGGGATAATAGGGGGAAAAGGACTTCAGATCTTACCGTTGTTCGATGATGCGCCTATGGCAAAATCAGGGGACACATTGGGAACAACCGTACGCCCGGGCCTTACGGAATTGGCCCAACAAAAATTGACACCACTTTTTCAAAAATTCGAAGCTGCGGTTGCCGATGCAGATTCCGTTTTGGTAAACGTGAACGAGGTCTTGGATGAAAAGACCAAAAGAGATTTGAGAAGTGCGATTTCTGGATTGAGTACCTTGATCAATAGCTTACAGGGGAGCGCCAATTCTTTGGATAAGCTTTTGAGTAACAATAGCGGAAAATTGGATAGTTCTTTGACCAATTTTCAAAATTTGACCACAAGTTTTTCACTTTTAGCCGATTCTTTGAACAATTCCGGTTTGCCCAAAACGCTTGAAAGTTTAGAATCGACCGTTGCCAATTTGGATCGGGTTATGGCGAAAATTCAAAATGGTGAAGGTACCTTGGGCAAGTTAATGAACGATAAGGAATTATATAACAACTTAAACGCAACCTCTAGGGAATTAGATCTTCTGTTACAGGATTTTCGTTTAAACCCCAAACGATATGTAAATGTATCCGTCTTTGGAAAAAAGCAGAAAGAATACGAATTACCAGAGGATGACCCTGCCGATACCATTCAAGAACCAGATCCCGAACAATAAAATTCATGGCTTACCTTCCTCAAATTATCTTTGGAATCGTTTTAGTATTTGGAATTGGTTTTTTTGCCAAAAATGTAAAACGCCTTTCGAGAAACATCAAGTTGGGCAAGGATGTTGATGTTTCCGACAATACTCAACAGCGTTGGAAAAACATGATACGGATTGCCTTGGGGCAGTCTAAAATGGTGGTTCGTCCAATTGCTGGTTTTTTGCATATCATCGTTTACATTGGTTTTGTCATAATTAATATTGAAGTGCTCGAGATTATCCTCGATGGCCTGTTGGGAACACATCGCATAGGGCTTAAATTCCTCAATGAGTCGTTATATGGCTTTTTAATTGGTTCTTTTGAAGTTTTGGCCGTCTTGGTTTTGGTATCCGTAATCGTATTCTGGATTCGGAGAAACATTATTAAACTTAAGCGTTTTCTGAGTAATGAAATGAGCGGGTGGCCCAAGAGCGACGGTAATATAATTCTATACTTCGAAGTGGTCTTGATGTGCCTCTTCTTGTTGATGAACGCTACCGATACCGCATTCCAGTCTTTAGGTTCTGGTAATTTGATAAGTCAATATGTGGCACCGCTTTTTTCAAATCTGCCAGAATCAACCTTAGTTTTGATAGAACGCTCGGCTTGGTGGTTGCATATAGTTGGCATATTGATTTTCCTGAATTACCTGTACTATTCAAAGCACTTGCATATTCTTTTAGCGTTTCCAAATACCTATTATGGTAATCTAAAGCCCAAAGGACAATTTAAGAACTTGGAAGCGGTGACCAACGAAGTGAAGTTGATGATGGATCCTTCGGCCGACCCATTTGCTGCTGCCGATGAAGATGCTGCAGACCCTGAAAAGTTTGGAGCTTCGGATGTCACAGATTTGAGTTGGGTACAACTACTGAATGCTTATACCTGTACAGAGTGTGGGCGATGTACCAGTGAGTGCCCAGCGAACCAAACGGGTAAAAAGTTGTCCCCCAGAAAAATAATGATGGATACCCGAGACAGACTTGAGGAAGTTGGGAAGAACATCGATGCGAATAAGGGCGCCTTCGTTGACGATGGTAAGCAATTGCTCGGCGATTACATTACAAAAGAAGAATTGTGGGCATGCACGTCATGCAATGCTTGTGTTGAAGCATGTCCTGTGAGTATAGACCCGTTATCAATTATCATGGATATGCGCCAATATTTGGTGATGGAACAGTCCGCCGCACCGGCAGACCTGAATAATATGATGGGCAATATTGAAAATAATGGTGCCCCATGGCCTTTTAATCAAATGGATAGACTGAATTGGGCCAAAGAGGAATAGTTTTTTTTGAACCTGAATTTAATTAGATGAGCAACGAATTGCGCGTACCAACAATGGCAGAACTATTCGCTGCAGGCCAAGAACCTGAAGTCCTTTTTTGGGTGGGCTGTGCCGGTAGTTTCGACGATAGGGCAAAAAAAATAACGAAGGCCTTTGTTAAAATACTCAACAAGGCCAATGTTTCATTCGCTGTACTCGGTACGGAAGAAAGTTGTACAGGTGATCCTGCAAAACGGGCCGGAAACGAATTTTTGTTTCAAATGCAGGCCGTTACCAATATCGAGGTATTAAATGCCTATGGGGTCAAAAAGGTAGTTACGGCATGTCCGCATTGCTTCAATACGATTAAAAACGAATATCCCGGGCTAGGCGGAAACTATGAAGTTGTGCACCATACGCAGTTTTTAAAACAACTGCTGCAAGATGGTAGAATTTCTATGGAAGGCGGACATTTCAAAGGTAAACGCATTACGTTTCATGACCCATGTTATCTGGGGCGGGCCAATGGTGTTTACGAAGCCCCTCGTGAGCTAATTCGCAAATTGGATGCCGAGTTGGTTGAAATGAAAAATTGCAGAAAAAAAGGACTCTGTTGCGGCGCCGGAGGGGCACAGATGTTCAAGGAGCCGGAAAAAGGCAATAAAGATGTGAATATTGAACGTACCGAACAGGCGTTGGATGTACAACCGGAAATTATTGCTGCCGGATGTCCCTTCTGTAATACCATGATGACCGATGGTGTAAAAAATAAGGAACGAGAAGGTGATGTTGCCGTAATGGATATAGCCGAGATGATCGCAACGGCAGAGGACCTTTAATACCTAACCGCTAAAGGTTTTGACCGAACCCTAATCCTGAAATTGATTTTATGCTAGTAGATTTTGATTCACTTCCTGATTCTTCACGCGTGTGGATTTACCAAGCGAATCGTACTTTTTCAAAGGACGAATTGGTGACACTTAGAGCATCTCTAGAGGCTTTTATAACGGAGTGGACTGCCCATGGTCAGGAGCTGAAAGCTGGCTATGAATTGCCGTATAATAGATTTATTGTTTTGGCCTTAGATCAGTCGCAACATGCCGCCTCGGGCTGTTCAATTGATGCGTCGGTACACTTTATACTTGCCTTGGAGAAGCAATATGACGTTAGCTTGTTGGATAAGATGAATGTATCGTATAAACAAGGGGATTTTGTGGCATATAAATCGCTAATCGATTTTAAAAAAATGGCAAAGGCAAAATCGGTTTCAGCCAATACGGTTGTTTTTAACAATTTGGTCACGAATAAGGGTGAATACAAAGAACATTGGGAAGTTCCGGCCAGTCAAAGTTGGCACTCTCGCTTCATGTAAATCCAAGAGCCATTTTGTGAAACGGTACTGTTTTTGAGTCTTGATCGATGAAATGCAATATTTTCAACGGTTTTCTGTTATTTCCTTAGATGTTTTGATATGCGAATTCGTTTTGTTCTCCCCATTTTTATTTTAGCCATCCTTGCCGTTAATGGGCAATCAAACCCATTGGTTACAAAAGACAGCATTGCCCAACAAAGATGGGTCGATTCGCAATACGATAAAATGACCTTGGAAGAGCGATTAGGGCAACTTTTCATGGTAATGGTCCATTCAGATGCCAGTAAGGCAAGCCAGGATAAAGTTGCCCGCCTTATTGAGGAACAACATATTGGGGGTGTCATCTTTTCTACTGGAGGACCCGTACGTCAAGCGCAACTCACCAACAAATATCAAAAACTTTCAAAGATCCCGCTGATGGTGGCAATGGATGCTGAATGGGGTCTGGCCATGCGCTTGGATTCTACTTATTCTTTTCCTTGGAATATGACCTTGGGTGCCATTAGGGACAATGCGATTGTGGAAAAAGTTGGGAAGCGCATAGGGATGCATGCCAAAAGACTTGGGGTGCATATTAATTTCGCACCCGATATTGATATCAATATCAATCCAAAAAACCCAATCATCGGCAACCGATCGTTCGGTGAAGATCGTGAAAATGTAGCACAGAAAGGTATTGCCTTTATGAAGGGCCTTGAAAGTACTGGTGTCCTCTCTAGTGGAAAGCACTTTCCGGGTCACGGAGATACCGCTACCGACTCCCATCATGATCTGCCGGTAATCGATTTTAGTAGAAAGCGTTTGGATAGTATTGAAATGTATCCGTATAGACGAATCATTGCTGAAGGCCTGAGCAGTGTAATGGTAGCACACTTGGAGGTTCCTGAATTGGAAATGAAAAAAGGTCTTCCGTCTTCCCTTTCTGAACAGATAATAAGCACTGTGCTCAAGGAAGAAATGGGCTTTAAAGGTCTTGTTTTTACCGATGCCTTGAATATGAAGGGGGCAACCAAGCATGGCAAGAACGGCGAGGTTGAGCTAAAGGCTTTTAGGGCAGGGAACGATATTCTGCTCATGCCTTTGGATGTCGCAAAAGCCAAAGAAAAACTTCTCAAAGCATTCAATAAGAAGAAAATAAGCGAGGAGCGTTTGGCCTATTCAGTAAAGAAAGTGCTTATGGCCAAATATAAGGTCGGATTACATAAAAACAGCACGGTTGCTACGAAGAACCTATATGAGGACCTAAATTCGCTGCAGGATGATATGCTTTACGAAGAGGCTATTGAAAATGCTATAACCGTCGTAAAGAACGATTACTACATGTTAGGAATCAAAAAATTGGAAAAGAAGAAAATTGCCTATGTCAAATTCGGAGAGGCAGATCATGAGCCTTTTTTGGAAGAGTTGAACAAGTATACAACAGTGACGGAAATTCAAGCCAATGATATTGGAACGTTAAAAAGCAAACTAGAAGATTTTAATCTTGTCATAATTGGGCATCATAAGAGCAATGAAAGCCCGTGGAAAGGGTTTAAATTTTCTAAAAAGGAGCTCGACTGGCTCAAGAAAATTTCCGAGGTACGTACCTCAAATGTTATTCTGGCTGTGTTTGCGCGACCTTATGCCTTGCTAGACGTTCCGAATTTCAAGAACGTAGATGGAGTTGTTATGGCTTATCAAAATAGTGCTATTGCACAGCGCAAGACTGCTCAGCTGCTTTTTGGGGCAGTTGCGGCCAAAGGAAAACTTCCTGTAAGTTCACATAAGGATTTTCCGGTAAATACAAGTATTCAGTTGAAGTCTTTGAAACGATTAGGCTATAGTTATCCTGAGCGCGTGGGTTTCGATTCTTCGAAATTGGCTGCCGTTGACTCTTTGGTACACGATGGATTGGATTCGTTGATGTATCCAGGAGCACAGGTATTGATTGCAAGAAGGGGAAAGGTGATCTACCATAAATCATTTGGGAAGCCTACTTATAAGTCAAATGATAGTATCACAAACGATCACTTATATGACTTGGCCTCAGTTACCAAAATATTGGCCACCTTGCCCATGGTAATGCGAATGGAGGAAAAAAAAGAAATTAAGCTGAACGACACATTTGGGGAGCTTATTCCCGGTTATGATACAACAAATTTGAAAAATGTTACTGTGCTGAAAGCGCTTTCCCACTATGGAAGACTTCCTGCTTGGATTGCGTTCTATGTGAGTACATTAGATGATAATCGAAAGCCTTCAGGTGAATTTTATAGAAACAAACCCCTAAATGGTTTCTCTATCAAGGTCAATGATGAATTGTATTTGACCGATGCCTATAAAGATTCGATCTATAATCGAATTGGTCGGCAAGATTTAAAATCCAACCGTTATCGCTACAGTGATGTGGCCTATTATGTGCTAAAAAAGTACATTGAAGATAAAAAAGGAAAGCGTTTGGATGAATTGACCGAAGAACTTATCTACAAACCGTTGGGTGCATTCACGACTACCTATAATCCTTTGGACAAATACCCCAAAGAACGCATCGTGCCGAGTGAAGAGGATACCTATTACCGCTACGGGCGTGTACAGGGCTACGTTCATGACATGGGAGCTGCTATGCAAGGAGGAGTTGGTGGCCATGCAGGCTTGTTCAGTAACGCGAATGATGTGGCCAAAATTATGCAGATGTATCTTCAGGGTGGTTTTTATGGTGGAGACCGATTTCTTGATTCACGAACGGTAAAGAAATTCAATACCTGCTATTTCTGTAATAAAAAGGTGCGTCGAGGTGTTGGTTTTGACAAACCGGATGCACGAGGTGGAGGTCCGGCAAGTGATCGTGTTTCTCCCAAAAGCTTCGGACATAGCGGTTTTACTGGTACCTATACATGGGCAGACCCTGCCAAGGATTTGGTATATGTTTTCCTTTCTAACAGAACCTACCCGACCGCCACGAACAGACTTCTGGTAAAATCTGGGCTTAGGACCCGAATACAGGCTGCTATATACGATGCCATGTTAGACTAGCATCTTGCTCCCATTTTTGTTAAGATACTTGTAATATTGCCTTTTGTGGAGCAACTAACCCTTTGGTTTTATTAAATTTGACTAATGAAAATAGCGATTGTATGTTACCCCACCTTTGGCGGTAGTGGCGTGGTAGCCACAGAATTAGGTATTGCTTTGGCCGACAGAGGGCACGAAGTGCATTTTGTGACGTATAGACAACCCGTTCGGTTAGAATTGTTGAACAATAACATACACTTCCATGAAGTGCATGTCCCTGAATATCCGCTGTTTAAGTATCAACCCTATGAATTGGCCTTGTCGAGCAAGTTGGTCGATACGATCAAATTATACGGTATCGAGCTGCTTCATGTACACTATGCAATACCACACGCCTATGCCGGTTATATGGCAAAAAAAATGTTGGAGGAAGAAGGTATTCATATACCTATGGTTACAACATTGCACGGCACCGATATTACCTTGGTCGGAAAACACCCTTTTTACAAACCGGCCGTAACCTTTAGCATTAATCAATCGGATGTAGTTACATCAGTTTCAGAGAATTTGAGGCAACGCACTTTGGATATTTTCAATATTAAAAATGAGATCGAAGTGGTTCCCAATTTCATTGATAAACGTAAGTACAGCGATTCGTTTACCGATTGTCAACGTGCCCTGATGGCAAATGACGATGAAAAGATTATCACCCACATCAGTAATTTTAGAAAAGTAAAGCGTATTCCCGATATTATTCAAATTTTTTATAAGGTACAGCAACAACTTCCGGCGAAATTAGTCATGGTAGGTGATGGGCCAGAAAAGGAGGGGGCCGAAGAACTCTGTGAAAAACTGGGCATTTCCGATAGGGTAATTTTCTTGGGCAACAGCAATCAAATAGATCGTATTCTTTGTTTTACCGATTTGTTCTTACTGCCCTCAGAGTCTGAAAGTTTCGGTTTGGCAGCACTAGAGGCAATGATCAATAAAGTTCCGGTAATCTCAAGTAATGCCGGGGGTATACCAGAAGTAAACCAACAGGGAGTCACCGGTTATCTTAGTGAAATTGGTGATATCGACGAGATGGCACAAAACGCCCTGAAAATTCTTGGCGACGACAAGGTCTTGGAATCGTTCAAGGCGAATGCCAAGAAGGTAGCCCTAGACTTCGATATATTGAATATTTTACCATTATATGAGGACATTTATAAAAAAGCGTATGAAAGACGGTACAAAAATGCAATTGGTTAAATCAGTTGTTCTCGGTGTTATTTTGACTGGGCTACTTATACTTAGTTGTAACGGACAAAAAAAAACAGCTATGGATAGCGACAGTGATGAAACCGCTACCGATTCACAATTAACCCTTTTAGCAGAGGCTGGCTACGCTCCAACGGATAGTGTTGAAACCCATGTGTTTACTAGTTCAAAAAGCTTGTCAAAATTCTTTTCAAAAATTAATAGGACCAGAAAACCGGGAATTCCTGTACCCGATGTTGATTTCTCAAAAGATATGGTCATCATTTATTGCGCGGGAATCGATGGCAATGGAACCAAACCAACTTTATTGGTTGCGGAAGAAACGGATACTGAAATGGTTTTAGGAATGAATAATATAGAGAACAAGGAAAAACCTGTAAGTACCGTGAGCCCTTTTAGTATTTATAAAATGCCCAATACCACAAAGAATATACGTTTTAAGGCCATGGAATAGCCTTTTTCGAAAATTTACATTGTACAATACCGACCAAGTACCTCTTTTTTAGATATGGTGTATTTGAATTTATATTTCCTACAACCTAGTTTTTCCAAAATGTAGTCCAACGAATAAAATGCCCGTTAACGGTACAATTTTGTTGCCAACCTTCCTTAACAATAACTTTATACTTGATTAATACCCAAATGTTATCATTATGAGGAAAATTACGCTTTTGTTAGGTGTTCTGTCATGCTCATTTTTAGTGAGTACCTATGCCCAAGACTCTTTGCAGCTTACTGAAAAGGATAGTATCGTCATTAGTTCCTACATGGCGGGCTTAGGTTTCAACTTTGTAGATGATTCCGGAAATGTGTACGACGGACTTTTTAATATCAAGGATGAATGGAATGCCGTCTCATTTCCGTCAAGGATAAGTATCGGAAGATATTTCAAGAGTGGTATCGGTATAGAAGCAATCGGAACCTACAATAAATACAAAGTAGGTAAGACCATTGACGCCGCTATCAATACAGAGGAGACTACCTATTATGCGATTGACACCCGATTGAGCTATGATTTAAACAAATTGATCGGGCAGACCGCGTGGTTTGATCCGTATGTGGGCATCGGTTTAGGATATTCAGAGGCCAACAACATGTCTCGCGGAACGTACAATGCGATTTTGGGCTTTCGAACATGGATCTCTGACAGATGGGGAATTGATATCAACTCGAGTGGTAAATGGGCAATGGGAGATAAAGGAGCAACAAATCACCTGCAACATTCGGCGGGGGTGGTCTATCAATTCGGTATTGAAAAAGGACTTTCCAAAAAAGGCGAAGAGAAATTGGCCCAAATACTTGCCTTAGAGCAAGAAAAGCAGCGCGTTCAAGATTCTATTGCCAACGCGAACCGAATAAAGGAGGAAGCATTAATGGCCGAACGTTTGGCCGCTGCAAAAGAAAAAGAACGACTAGCTGCAATTGAAAAAGCAAAAATAGATGCTGAAAACCAACGTAAGGCCGCTTTGGAAAATAGCATCAAAGAACTGGGTTATGTATACTTTGACCTTAATTCGTCTTACTTAAATCAAGAATCCAAAGCGGTTCTCGATTCCATGGCTTTGATTTTGGAGAAAGAATCTACGGTGGTTCTAAAGATTGTATCGCATACCGATTCAAGAGGTGCCTCAACGTATAACCTATGGTTGTCTGAGCGAAGAGTGCAGCGTACAAGAGATTATTTGATTGATGCCGGTATAGCTCCAGATAGATTAACGTTTGAAGGAGTAGGTGAGGAGCAGTTGTTAAATGAATGTGATGATACTACCTATTGCCCTGAAGAGAAGCATAAAATAAATAGACGATCAGAATTTATCATTACGAATTTGTAGCCAAACGACCATTTTGTTTTGTGAAACGAAAACGCCATTGTCTAGCAATGGCGTTTTTTCTTGTATGATCTTGCCAGTTCTTTATACTTTGGCTTTTAGGTTCATTTTTCTGTAAACGATTAAATAAGCAACTGTTAGTACAATAAGACAAGTCAATAAGACGATAGTCTGTATTTTCCAGTCTTTCTCTATTGATAGCATAACAGGGATAATCATTAATAATTGAACTGCCGCAAAAACGCCCGACACTTGTAAATGAGACAAGCTTGTCTCTTGCACCATCCGCTGATATAAATGAGATCGATG
This sequence comes from uncultured Flavobacteriaceae bacterium, assembly GCA_938017825.1. Lineage (GTDB taxonomy): Bacteria > Bacteroidota > Bacteroidia > Flavobacteriales > Flavobacteriaceae > Pelagihabitans. The sequence continues at coordinate 30,289 of CALIJE010000020.1, read as the reverse complement.
GGGTTCAAAGATATTTTCTCCATTGATCAATCGCCTTATAAGGGTCAAACCGCCATCCAATAGATAAACAACGAAGAGTAGTAGTAGAATCGGTGCAGCAAGCTTTTTAAAGAAAAGAAGTGCCAAAAAAACGACGATCATCGCCATAGAAATGCTTCCTACGTCGCCGGCGAAAAAGCGCGCTTTTTTACGGAAGTTAAAGTAACCGAATACCACAACCGAGAGCATTGGGATAATAATCAAGTCTATGGGAACAATTGAAAATTTGAAATTCAACACAAGGAATCCAGTGAGTACCGCCAAACTATACATACCGGTAATACCATTTATCCCGTCCATGAAATTATAGATATTGGTAAACCCAATTGTAGCTACTAGAATCAGAAGGGCCACGGCATATGGGGGTACCAGAAAACCAGCTTCAAAGAGCAATAGACCAACTCCGACAAGCTGAAAAATAAGCCGAAACCGCGCACTTAAGGTTACAATGTCATCAACAAAACTAATGATAGCCATTAAGCTCACCCCAGCAACAAAGAAGGGGTATTGGAAATCATTGATTAGGAAAAAAATTAAAACGGATAAGAAAAATACGATTCCACCTCCTCTGATAGTGGGTATTGAATGCGAGCTTCTTTCATTGGGTTTGTCAATAATCTTGTATTTGGTAGCCAAGCGTAAATAGACAAGTGCCAAAACAAAAATAGACAATGTGATTAGCGGATAATGAACGAATTGCATAGTATGCCTTATATTGAAGATGGTAGGTAATTTCTGTGACCCATATTATTAAAATTAGAAGGTCAGCGAAATAGGAATTGCTATTCTCGTCTAACGCTCAATTACGCAATTTTCCAAAACCAGAACATCCATCTGAGTACGATCAAAACAGGCGTACGCCTCCTGTGGTGTGTTTACGATAGGTTCATTTTCGTTAAAGGAAGTGTTTAACAAAATAGGGACATTGGTTTTAGCTCTAAACGCATCAATTAGACCGTAATAGCGAGGAGAAACCTCCTTGTCTACACTTTGTAACCTTCCGGTACCATCAACATGTGTAACCGCTGGTATGTCTTTATGCTTTTCCGGTCTAATTGGAAATACTTTTTCCATAAACGGTACTTCGTCATTGTAAACGAAAAATTCATCAACATACTCCTTAAGTACCGATGGTGCAAATGGTCTAAAACTTTCGCGTCTTTTGATTTTTAAATTTAGCAGTTCTTTCGCTTTTTCATTTCTTGGATCTGCAATAATTGAGCGGTTTCCAAGGGCTCTGGGGCCAAATTCCGCTTTTCCTTGAAACCATCCAACCACGCAGGGCACGATCAATTTATCGCTGATATAATCAAAAAGCGCCTCATCTTCCATCTTCTTGTACGGGATATTATTCTCCTTTAAAAAAGCTTCGACTTCCGCATTAGAGAACGAGGATCCGGTACTTGCCGTACGAATGGATTTGTTTCTTGGCTTATTTAAGTTCTGGTGATAGTGAAACAAGGCAGATCCCATAGAAATTCCGGCGTCGTGACCGGCAGATGGAATATAAAGATTCTCAAAATCGGTATTCGCTATTATTTTGCCGTTGGCCACTGAATTCTGCGCGACTCCACCAGCCAGACAAACATTCTTGCTACCAGTTCTTTTCTGAAGATGGTTCAGCATGTGAAATATGACATTCTCGGTAAAAACCTGTACAGATTTTGCCAAGTCTTTGTGGTATTGGGTAAGCTCTTCGTTTTTCTTTCTCGGAACTCCAAACTCGGTTTCGAATTTTTTTGAGAAAAAGGAAGGTACTACAGGCTGGTTGTTTTCATAAAGAACTTTGATTTCATTAAAATAGGAAGCGTCCCAGGTCCATAGTCCGTTTTTCTTAAGCTTCACAATTTTCATGATCTGATCAACATACTTCGGTTCCCCATAAGGGGCAAGTCCCATCACCTTGTATTCATCACCATAATGCGGAAATCCTAAATAGTGGGTAAAGGCGGTGTAAATGAACCCTAGGGAAACGGGAAAATCTATAGAATCTAGAACTTCAATCTTATTTCCTTTTCCATGGGCGATCATTGTGGTGGTAAAATCTCCCGAACCGTCTATCGAAATTATTGCGGATTCCTCAAACGGAGAGGCAAAGAAAGTAGAGGCAAGGTGCGCCCTATGATGTTCGATACCCTTAAGTTTGTTGTTGATCGATTCTTCCGATACCCCAAAAGCTTTCGAAAAATATTCGGCCATTGAAGTTATCTTTTTTCGATTGGAAAGACGGTCTTTTAGAAGGCCGGAAATTTTACCTGCGTTCTTTAAGACATAGAGCATTTTGCGATCTAGTTTAGCGCTGGTATCGCGCCCTATCGTAATATGATCAACTTGGTCTAAGGTAACATTGGCTTCACTAAGACAAAAACGAATGGCCTGTTCTGGGAAGCCTGCCCAGTGCTTTATTCGTGTAAATCTCTCTTCTTCGGTAGCTGCGATAAGAATCCCATCAACAAATATGGCTGCAGACGAATCTGCATGGTGTGTGTTTAACCCTAGTACAATCATTTCAATTCTGTATTATAAAAACATTTCAATTTAAAAGTGCTTTATCTGCACAAGTTTAATAGATTTATTCTTGTTTACTTATTCGGTACTGGGGGTAATCGTTTAACGACATTAACACTAAGTTAAAATTAAAAAACGCAAGGGGATTAATGCTCTTTTAACTAGCAAAACTGCACTATAATCTTGTTTGTTTTGCTTTTATATTTTAACTAACGATTCAATACTACTTATAGTATGGCTTTCTATCAATCGTAACTAACTTTTTTTATGTCTTTGTATAGAGCTAATTGGAATTCAAGTTTTAAATGTAGTGTAGTTTGACTAATGTAAAAAGTGGTTATGCTAAAAATTCTTTTTAAAATTTGAAATCCGCGTTTGTTCAAACTGTTTCAAAGCCATAGATCTGGATGTGCTAAAACAGATTTAGGCATCCATCCTATATTCTTGGCGGCTGAAGAATCTAGTGTTAAGTCATTGGTCATTTTTAAGAGTTTTTGACTTGAAAATGGCATTTCTCTTCCAAAACACTTTCCCAGAACATCACCAGTTAAAGCCAAAGGTTTTGCCAGAACCAGAGGTAGATTATATATCTTGACACCCAGTTTATCACCTATAACGGCAGAAAGTTCGTTAAAGCTCGGGTCTATACCATCAGTTACATTATAAATACCACCTTGGGACAAGAGGGAAGGTGAGAAGTCGGCTATATCTTCTGCAAACACCATTGACCTCCTGGCTTTTCCCTTGTCGATATTTCTATACTTCCCTTTTTTTATGGCATCAATCATTTGCTTAAGATTGCCAGGGGCATTTTTACCAATGATCAAAGGGGGTCTTATTATGGCTATCAAAACCTCATTTTCGATTCCCCATTCGGTGACCATCTGCTCACCCAAAACTTTGCTTTTTCCATATGGGTCTTGCGCATTGAGTTCGCTATTTTCTTTGAGAAGTTTTCCTGTTTGGCGCCCATAAACCGATGCTGAGCTTACAAACAGAAGTCCTTTTGGCTTTTTTTCGAGCTTGTCTAATGCATTGAGAAGATTTTTCGTCCCAGTAACATTGACCTCGTGAAACGCGTTTCGTTCGGCTTCATTCTTTGGCACAACATGTGCTTTGCCCGCAGAGTGGATAACATAGTCTATGACTTTTGGCAAGACAGGAATTTCGTTACTTAGGTCACATTGAATTTGATTTTGTGCCGACCTTCCGATTTCAATAGTTTCATGGCCTCGATTTTCCCATGACCTTTTTATGTGAGAGCCTAAAAATCCGTTTGCGCCGGTTATTAATACTGTCATGCTCCTTGCTTATAAAAATTGCTTTAACTTGGGTAAAAGTCTATAAATAGGATATAAAAGTGGTGCACTTATGCCATTTTTTTTGAATGCTGCGATACACTCCTTATTGCCCTTAGCGATATTCTCCCAACTTTTATTTGTGGCACCCCCAAGGCGCATTCTGACCATTGGAATTTTTAAATACGTGGATTTCAATTGATGTTTTTCCAAAAATCGCAACATTAGTTCAAAATCTGCGGCCAACTGATAGTCCAAATCGAAATATCCGAATTTTTCGTAGACATTTTTGCGAACGAAAAAAGAAGGGTGTGCCGGGTGCCATCCTTTTTTGAATGCACCATCATAATAAGGGCCACTGCTCCATTTACGAACTATCTTATCTGGATTTTGCTGATTAACATAAAATAAATCACCAAATACAATATCGATTTTGGGATCTTGAAAGGCATCAACGACGTTTTGAATCACTGCCGTAGAATTGTAAAAATCGTCTGAATTTAGAATGCCTAAGACTTCACCCGTGGCGAGTTTCAGGCCTTTGTTCATGGCATCATATATGCCATTGTCATTTTCCGAGATTAATTGAGAGACTTTGTTTGGGGTATCCCGAATGGTGTTGACAGTGGCATCTGACGATGCTCCATCGATAATGATATGTTCAATGTTGTCATAGGTCTGATTATGTACGCTTGTCACGCAATCAGATATGTATGCCTGACTGTTATAGGTACCGGTTACAATGCTTATTTTCATTGGAATTACTTCAGCTTAAGATTTGTCCAAATTTATTGGATTTGAAGTTAGCATTACTAAAACCGTTAAAAGGCTAAAAAATTATCTACACGTTGCTGTTTTTCAAGAGCGCATTTTTTTGATTCATTACATCAAAGTAAAAAGCTACGGTTTTCAAATAGGTCGATTTCCATGAATAAGAGTCCGCATTTTTATAGCCCTTATTAATGAGACGCTCTCTGAAGTTTTCTTTTTTCAAAGAAAGTACGGCAAAACAAAATGCCTCTGGGGTATTTTGACTTACCAAAATAGCGCCATCACCAACAACTTCTGGTACTGAGGAAGCGTTGAAGGCCACAACAGGACAACCCGCTTTTTGAGCTTCTATAGGAGGGATGCCAAAACCTTCATAAATTGACGGGTATAGAAGGCAATAGGCAAAATTGTAAAGAATGTTGAGTTTAGAACTATCGATATTATCAAAATGGCGAAATTTCGACTCAGCCAGTTCAACATTCAGCATGGCCAATTCCTTTTCGGTAGGAATACCACCACCGACAATAGCAAGTGGCTTCTTCACAAGCTTGGCCGTTTCAACAGCGGCATTAAAATTTTTGTACGTTGAACTGCGATCTCCGATATATAGAATGTACGAAAAGGCCTCGAAACCTATATCAAGATCATGAAATTCTTCAATAGGGACTTTTTTGAAAATATCATTTACACCATTAGGAATTACTTCAATATTCTTATCGATGGCCTCTGGGATAAACTTTAAAAGATCTCGCTTTGTGTTTTCTGAGATACAAATAATGCCGTCAGAGCTTAGAATGGCCTTCTTTTTTTGATTGCGGTGCACATAGAGCCGAATTCCAGAATTGAAATTTTCATAGGTAAAGTCATGAATCGTAGTGATATTAACGTGATTTGGGTTCTTTGATATTCTGTAATAGCTAGAATGAAAGATGCTCAACTCGTTGAACCTTGGCAGTTCAAAATTTAAATACCTCCCTAGAACCGGTACAGAGTTGGTCTCGATCAGCATACAACTGTCATAGGAAATCTTATTGTTGAATATGTTTCGATCGGCATTTTTTCCTTCTATATAGGAAACTTCAAACTGGTTATCATCAATAAGTTGTTTGACTAGATGGTGCCAATAAACAGAGATACCACCCGACTCTTGGAGGGAAAAAATTACATTGTCAACGATAATATTCATCGATTCGGGGGAATTAGGGGCTATGGTTAATAAAGTTACGCTTTTAATCGATATTTATTTTACAGAAGTAGCTGTTTTCGATAAAGTGCTACATAGGTGTTGCTATTATACAAGCAATTCTGAATACAATTCTAAATATTCGGCATATATCTTATTCTTATCATAGCGGTCTAGTGCCCTATTTCTGCAGGCATTTGAATAATATTGCTTGCCGTCCTGTTTGATTTGGTCAATATTCCGATATAGTAATTCGATGTTTTTCTTTTCGTTTATAAAACCTACTTCTGGTACCACCATTTCAGGAGACGCGGTCGCATCATAAACTATAATTGGGGTGCCGCAGGCCAATGCTTCTGCATTGGTCAAACCAAATGATTCTTCTAAGGAAGTATTCACATAGACATCTGCCAAAGAATACCACTGTGCCAGTTCTTTGATATTCTCTGTTCTTTCGATGCCAATAATATTGTGGGGTAATTGGCCCAACTGCTTCTTGGTTAGTCCTATTAGCACAACGATTTCATCGCTTTGCAACAATTTTGATAGGCTTATAAAATCTTGCAACCCTTTTTTTTCACTCCATACGCTGGCAACGCCAAGGATAATAAATGTGCCTTTTAGCTGGTACTTTTCAAGTAAATTGGTGTAAGATGTTGGTTGAAATACTGTGGTGTCAACACCATTTGGAATAGTTCTACAATTATGGTGTGATAAAAATGATTTCTTGTAAATACCTGACAACCATTCAGATACCGGAACTAGCATGAGGTTTTTCAATCTATTAAATGCAGCTTTTTTTTGAAATTGATTTTTTTTGGACCTATCCCTACCCAGGCTGCTCGGATATACATCAAGTTGCGGGCACTGGTGACAGCTCGTCTGCCATTTTGTACATCCAACCTCGGTAAAATGGGTGCAATGGCCGGTAATCGCCCAACAATCATGTAGTGTCCACACAATAGGAATGTTACTGGTAGAGAGGTACTCAAATAATAGTTCATAGTTGATATAGTACCCATGAATATTATGTAGGTGTATAATACTGGGTTGAATATCTTTTATTCTACTGATAAACGCACGTGTAGCCCTTTTCGACGCAAGGCCATGTTGATCCAAAAACCGTGTTTGCAGGAGGTGAATAAAATGATTCCATCGGTTTCCGATCGGAATTAGTCTCGACGCACTATTTCTTTTTTTGCGGCCATAGGCGATATAGCTTGTCCAACCATCATGAATAGCCAACTGCCCTATATCTTCTGCTATTCTTCCGGTAGAACCGAAGTTAACTTCAACATTTATTTGTAGTAATGTATTCATTATACCATGGCCGAACGGCCATTTACAAGATTATGAATTACTTTTTCCTGGTAATAGGGGTTGTAATAATCATCTATTACCTTAAAACAAATTTGACGTATTTCTTCTTTATTTCTTTTTTTTGAACTGATCCATTTGTTCAATTGGTAGACCATATCTTCCAAATCATTCTCTTTAAAAAAGATACCGGATTTTCCTTCTTCCAAGGCTTCTACCTCGGGCATTTGATTTTCAAAGCTTTTGTGTGTGCATACTGGAGTACCAGAACTTAAACTGTGAATCGCAGTTAGACCAACATTACCTGGGGAAACACAAACATCGGATGTGGCCAGATATTTCCCTAATTCATTTTCATCATAGCATGCACCGAAAAAATGAAAGCTACCCTTATCCAGTACTTCTGTGGCTAGCTTTTCAAGAATAACTTTTTCGGTACCGTCGCCTATCAATATGAGATTGATTTCTTGCCCCAGAGATTTTAGTGCCTGAACTGCCTTGATAAGCATATCAATTTTCTTGACTTTCGTAAGTCTTCCCACAAAAATGAATGTTATTCGATCAGGAATGGTGAAAAATGGAAAGACATCCTCTTTTCTAAGATTTTTATTAGTCTCCCGCAGATTTTTATGCGTATCATAATCTAGACTATTAAAGTACACATGTAGATTTTCTGGCTTAAAGCCTTTAGAGACCATTATTTTTTTTGACCGTCTTTCATAGAGTAAATGCGCATTGGCCAGGCGGTAGTATGTTTTTCTAAAGAACATTTTTAAAGGCCCTTCATTGCCATACATGCCATGTCCTCGAAAAACCAATTTAATTCCTCTAAACCGGCAAATTAGGGCAACTAGCCAGTTAGACAGTACAATGAATTCACCGAGTATTATCACCATATCTACTTTGTCGGTAAGCACGCGGCGAATGATACCACTTTGCCAAATCAAATATTTTCCTTTGATCCAGTAATTTTTTAGAGGCCTAAGTTTGTGCTTTTGGTCAACAAAAGGTGGTGCAGAAAAATCAATGGTTTTGATTCCTGAGACTTTATTTTGACCGAAGAAATTTACAAATTCAAAATAGTCACTCTCCAATAGGGTTTTCCATAATTTCTTGCGATAAAGCGGCGCAATATTCGTAAAGTGATAGATTACTGGTTTCATTTACCTAAATGGAGTTTACGAAGTATTTTGTTGAAAATGGCCTTGCCCATCTTGTAGTAATCCCTTTTATGATTTGTTGCCAAAAGTAATTTCGATTTGAGAAGCCTTAGATAACCTTCCTCTTCTATCTCCCTTAAGTTCTCTCCATTTTTAATCATTTGGAAAAGATTATGGATACCTACTCTTTTTTCATTGGGAAGATGCCATATGGTTAGTTGGTGATCCGAAGGCCCGATGTTGCGAAAATAGTTTCTATTGGTCCACATTCTCTTGATGTAACCATCCATACCTCCTATAACGGCATTCAGTTTGTAATAGTAATAACTAAGCACTTGAGCTTCTTCGTTAAATTTGAGGCGATTTTCGTTATGTCTTAGAAGAAGGTCTTTGTAGACCATTTTAAAATCCTCTGCGACATGTTTAAAGAAACTCCCCTTGGCGAATAAGAGCTCCCCACCTGAATAATACGGATTGTTGTGAAGTTTAAGTCCAAATTCCTCAGAAATTTGTTTCATGTCTTTTCCAGTAAGTTCATGTATTTCATATTCTTCAGTATGATTAAGGACATAGGTCATTGCAGGGGAATCCGAATTTGATAACTCCTGGAAAGCAGGCTGTAACGATTTTGAAAATACGCAATCCGAGTCGAGTAAAATCAACATATCCTCATTAGCCATTATCTTGGAAATATAATCAATGATCGAAAACTCAAAGAACTGATTTCTAAAACTGCTGAAATAATTCTTGGGCAGCGGATAGAGGTTTTTTAGACTCACTACCTGAATATCATTTTTTTCGAAAAAAGCAGCGATATCAAGTCCGTCTACCACAGGAATGATCTCTGAATTTGTAAAAAAAATATGTTTCATATTGGAATGAAACCGCAATGAAGTTTCGTAAAAAAGCACAATACAACGCCAGTATACCGCTTGAAATTCAGTTGTTGTAGAATTTCCGCCTGTGTTAGGATATCTACTTTTTTCTTCTGGCGAGTCTAAATAGACCCAAGTTGCGATGTACTTATTCATTGTTCATGTCTTTATATTCCCTTTGTCATCCTTGGAGGTTAACCTTTACCCCTCCCTTTAATATAGAGTTGGGGGAACAAAAGCTTCAAACCTGCAGCAAAAATCACGCCTGGGACCCTTAATGGAAAATGTCTGCGCATCAATAACAGATTCGAATAAAAATCAAGTCCCAACGGATGTACCAAAGTTTTAAGGCGCTCCTTGAATGTCTTTTTTGCGAAACTGGCATAAACATCATCGTGGTCTTTGGTACAGGTACCGCAATACTCAGGAGCGATTAATATCGGAATTTTTCTTTTCATAGCCTTCAAGGTGTAATCATAATCTGCCACCCCGTGTCGATATCCATCTGAAAGTTGACCAATTTCGTCGACCACCTCTTTGGTCACCATCATAATGTTGGCATTGCCCAATTCACAGTTCTGTACTTGGCCGTTAGGAATCAAAAAGCTGTATTTAAACAAATACCGGTTTTCGAATCGAGCACCCCCATACGTAAATTCACCTGTCTGATTGTCTTTCGTAGAACCTAGATAAATACCCGAAGAGTTGTATTGTTCTAGACATGTCTTATGTGTGTTCAAAAGTTGATCTAAGGAAGTCTTAAAGAGATTGGTATCATCATTTAGTAATAAAAACGCATCATATTTTGATCGAAGTGCTGTGGCCCAAGATTGGCGCATACCGCCGGCCCAATACAAATCTCCAGTACCTTCCAAAATCGTTACCTCGGGAAATCTTTTCTTTACTGCTGGTCCGGTACCATCTGTAGAACCATCATCAGTGAGATAGATGTCAAAAGTTAGATTAGGATGTAGGCTTGTAGCTACCTTAAAGTGCTCAAGCGCGGAAAGGGTTTTTTCCTTTCTGTTAAAGCAGGTAAGTAATACGGCAATTTGGTTCACAACGAACATCTAAAGGTTAATCTATAATCGTCATTATTTAGAAGATATTGTAGTGTATCCTAAACATTTGGCTATTTGCCGATTCCTTTTGAAATGCAAAGATAAAGTAATGTAAAACGAAGTGGTCGATTCTTTGAAAAATATTGTCAATTCTCTCAAAACACCATGCAATAATTCGAGTAGGGGTAGGCCGTTTTAGCAAGAATTGATACAATTCTATTTTTTTGAACCGATTTTCATATATTTAATATCTTTTACGGATTTCGATTTCCCCTGTTTTTTATAAAAGTTTAGAAGTATGAAACATAATTATGTACAATATGGTTGCGGATTATCGGCGCCCAAAGAATGGATGAATTTTGATGTGTCCCCGACCCTGAGAATTCAAAAATTACCGATTATCGGAAAACCGATAGTGCGAAGAACAGGCGTTGTTTTTCCTGACAATGTAAAGTATGGCGATATTATAAAAGGGCTACCTGTAAAGGAGAATTCATGTGATGGGGTCTATTGTTCGCACACCTTGGAACACCTTTCGTTGAATGGGTTTCGCAAGGCTCTTAAAAATACATACAAGATATTGAAACCTGGAGGGGTGTTCAGATGCATTGTTCCAGATCTTGAACCAGAGGCACGTAAGTATGTTGCGGCACTCGATAATGGTGAATCTCTTGCCAGTGTCAACTTTATTGGTGCTAATACCTTATTAGGAACTGAGGAACGTGCCAAGGGTTTTAAGGGCCTTATTCGAAATATTTTTGGCAATGCCAATCACTTATGGATGTGGGATCACAAATCAATGGCACATGAACTCGAGCTAGCTGGCTTTAGTCAAATTCGACGATGTGAGTTCAACGACTCGAAGGATAATATGTTCGCACATGTAGAGGATCAGAGCAGATTTGTTAGTGCCGTGGCCTTAGAATGCGTCAAATAAAGGTCAGACTGCCCGCTGTCGTACATTTTCCAACCCACTATTGAGTATGCCTTGAAAGAGACAGAAAAAGACAAAAAGATTGAACGAACCTTCTAGGGTAGGTTCAACAAAAAATTGAAGGTTGAAGGCAACAGCATAGACCAAGATTATATTCCTGAACTCATTATGTATCTTTCGAAACCCAATAATTTTCTTCGTTTTCCATATTGCTCTTGCACTAAACATTAAGAGTATGACAAATGACAAGGTACCACCGATTCTTGCAGCATCAAACCAAAGGTTATGCGAATAGCCGAATTCTTCCAAGGGCCAACCCAATGGCTCCTCGATTAAGTTCGTAATCGATTTTTCCCATCTTTCGGTTCTTCCACCTGCCGTAGCCGCCCCATATTTCTTATTGTCCATTCGGGTTGCGTACGAGGCCAAAAGGTCAGAATCCTTATCAATATTCAAATAACTGAAACCCAAATTAATTCCTATGAATAGGACTATAATTACTCCAATATTTTTTAAGGTTGAGAACGATGACATTTTAAATACAACGGAAATAATAAGTATGATAAGGGAAATTGCCAGTTGTGTTCTACTGCCTAGCCTAAGAACGCACATTACACTTGTGATGTAGATGGTCGCCGAAAAAATGTAAAACCATATTTTCTTTTTTGAAAAACCAAAGAAAATAATAGCAGGGATACACATATTCGCAAAGAGGTAAGAAGCCATTCCAGTGGCATTTATGGGATCTCCTCCCCAAATCTTACTAACATCCCTTTTGGTTTGTACAAAGCCGTTAATCAGAATATCGTAGCTGGTCGAAACTAGTGCAATAATTGAAAAAACAACACCAAGAACAAAAATAAAATTGAACAGTTGCTTATAGTCAAGGATGCGCTTAGCAATATACTTCCCAAATAGATAAAAGCAGCTTGGGAAGATCATATAGATAAATATGAACTGGCTCCCTTTGGCCGGGTCAAAACTATAGAATAGGGCGTAAACAAAACAAAAAATAAACAAGAGGACTATGTCGAAGTCGGGAAGCAACTTTAACAATTTGCTATTGATTACAAAAAATCCCATCAATAGGTACCCAAAAATAAAGCCTAAGTTAAAGGGGTCTAGAAAATAGAAGAGGATAAATATGCAGGGAATAGTACCAATGCTCTTAATGGAATTATATATACCTTTCATACCTACCATCGAAATGTTAACATTGACCCTTCTTGTGTTTAGAAACAGTATCCTTTATCTGTACATTGGCTAGGGCACTATGAATCAAAGTCAACTAGTCTAATTTCTTAATGAATTTTGCAGGATTACCGCCCCAAATTTCGCCCGAAGGTATTGATTTTGCAACAACTGACCCAGCACCAATAATCGATCCCTCTCCTATGGTAACCCCTTTTAATATGATACTATGCGCACCGATAAAGCACCCATTTTCAATAAATACAGGGGCTTTGACCGGAATATCGCTTTTTTTTGATCCTGTTCTTTCCGAAACATTCAAAGAATGAAAGTCAGAATCATAAATTTTTACCCCTCCTCCAAGATAAATATTATTTCCTAAGATTATCTTTTCGTTGCAGATGATTGCACTGTTGGAAATACCGCAATTGTCACCTATTTCTAAAACGGCATTTTCAGCCACTGATATGACGATTCGCGAATCACCACCTATAGGGTTCGAGGTAATCCCCGAATTTAGTCGGATATTTTTCCCTAATTTGAGTTTACCTCTTCCTGTTATGAACAGTTTGCCTGAGATTTTAGGGTACTCCTGGTACTCAACTTTTCTAAATTTGATCAGTAGCCAATTAAAAATGGCATACCTTAAGACCAATCTATTTTTTGTTAAATACTTTATCATTCTTACTGGGTTTCCTTAAGAGAATTAGTCATTTAGCATTTTTGTCCTTAGGAAGCTAAGGTCTTATAGATGCCGATCGTATTTTTCAAGTTCACCGCCCTGTCATGTCTATTTGATGCCGCAATGATACCATTTTCCGATAGTTTTTGAGCAAGTTCTCTGTCTGAAAATACCCTTTTTAGATGTTGTGCCAACATTTCTACTTCCTCAAATCTATAGAGCAAGCCCGTTTTTCCATCTTCAACCATGTCTGGAATACCACCGACATAACTAGCTATGCTTGGGACCCCTAATAGTTGGGCCTCTCCGAGCGAATTTGGGCTGTTTTCAATACTAGACGGACAAATGAAAACATGACAATTTAGATATTCGACAATCATGTTTTCGGCTGATAGGCTACCCAAAAAAGTAACATGCTCTCCTAATTGATTTTTCTTAATTAGTCTTTTAAGGTATTTAGCGTAACCTCCTTGTTTTAATCGATCCTTGAAAGAATCTTCGCGCAATATATTTGGTCCGCCGACTCTTATGTTTATAGAGCGGAATTCATTTTTCAAAAGGGCAACGGCTTCCAACACTTTGTGCATGCCTTTTAGCGGGTAACTAGCCTGACTCAAAAATATAGTAAAATCTGATTTCTTATCAATGTTCCATTTTGCCGATTCATAGAATTGGTTTCTTAGTGATTCGTTGCAAAAGTGGTATTGAATGTCTGGATTTATTGCAAAAGCATGGGCTTTGTCCCAAGAGGTCCTTCCAATAACATGGTCAACAGAGCGTATGTACTCAATTTCCAGCAACCCTCTTTTATCGAACTTTCTCCTGGCCTGAATCATGTTGTCGTTTTTCAATAGATCCCGTAGGGTAATATTTCTTTTGACCTCTACATGGGTTATTCTACCTAAATAATAACGTTTGAATACACTAATTAGGCCTTGAATCGAAATTACATATTTTAGATTGGGTGCGGCCTTAATGAGCGCCAAGCCGTGTGCATATTCGGTACCATGTATATGTACAACATCGGGTTTGATTTTCTCAATAAGCTTAACCCATTTTTTTTCTAAATTTCTGTCGTATTTCCCACTTGTTTTTATTCCTTTCAGAACAAAATAATCTACCCCATTCAGATGTTCTGAACATTCGAAAGTACTATGAACCGTAGCCACGGAAAATGAATCTACTGATTGAGCAACCTTTTCCGCTAGGCCGTACATCCATCCACCAACTACTGGGGGCTTTATATTCAGCTTAATGGCCAAATCAGGAAATATCGTATTTGTAATCCAGAGTACCTTCATTACTTCTTCTTTTGAAATAAATGTTCCAACACGTGAATTTGGTAAAAGGGGTTATACTTTTCATCTACTACGCTATAGGCATATTTTCGTATGTTTTCGCGCTGTTCCGAATCCAGGCCAATCCAGCGATTAATTTGGGTTTTCAAATCCTCGAGGCTTCCTAATTCGAATAAACTTCCCGTCTTACCATCAATTATCGTTTCGTGTTCTGGGGCTTGCCTGTTTATGTCGTTATGCGAGATTACTGGCGTGCCATAAGACATTGAATGAATTGCCGTTAAGCCAACTGAACCCGGCGACACACATACATCCGCATTAAACAATAAGTTACCAATTTCTTCTTCATCATAAGAAGGCCCATAAAACCATACGTTGTTGTCAAAGTTAAGTTTTTTGGTGACCTCAACTAAATTGTTATCCCCTATATCCTCACCGATAAACACAAGGTTGCAAGGGTTGTTTTCCAGGGTTAACTCCTGCGCTGCCTGTACCAAGAAATCCAGGTTTTTTGAGGCTTGAATTCTACCGATATGAATAATTACAGGGAGTTTGTTACCGAAATGATTTTCATAAATTGAACTGGACTTTAGCGATTTTCTAACTTCTAAATGTTTTTCATAGTCGAGCGAATTATAGATAGGAATCAATCGTTTATGGTCGAACCCTTTCGAAATCATATTTTTTTTGGCATGTTCCCCATATAAGAGCACAGAAGCGGTTAATCTATAAAATAGTTTTTCAAACCATTTGTGTTTCGAATCTGGGTTGTCCTTCATACCATGACTCCATGCGATAACTTTTTTGCCCAATAATTTTGCTATTACGAGTAAAGGCCAATTAGAGAGGACATTAGGATGCCCGGTAATAAGGTAAAATTTATAAGGTTTGAAAATTAAATTGAGTACACCTTTTTGCCATTCAAAGCTTGTATTCATTATATTTTTTGTGCTAAGCATTCCCTTGTATCCCTTTAGCACATTATAGTCCATTAATTTTATAGAGCCTTTTACTTGGTCGCCAAAATAGAAATCACATTCTAGTTTTTGATCCATAAGTACAAAGATCGCTTGCCGATAATGAGGGGCCAAATTGAATATGCAGCAAATATCCGTGTTCATTCTTAGGGTTTGTTTATCCTACTTTTTTTTAGCTCTTATGAGGCCCGTTAGCTTACTTTTCAACAAATTCATTTCTTCTATTTTAAAGAGTACAACCAATCCGTAATAGGTGAGGGCTGAACTTGTTATGGCAATAACCAATTTTAGAATATCGTTTGAGACCAAATACATCGAAAAATAACCTACTATACTCATAACCAATCCCGCGAAAAAGATCGATTTCATATCGCTTAATTGATTTGCGGCCCCGTATTGCATTATTTTTCCAGGATGATATGTATTGATGAAAAAGTGAATACTTGTCGAAACCAATTCTGCCATAGCAATGTAGACGATGCCGTAAGGCAAGGCCAAAATTAAGAGTATAACTCTAACGGTGATTTTTAGGTATTGTTGTTTCAAGGCCAAGTCTGTGCGGCCAAGTACGTAAAGCAGATTCATATTGATTCCCGAGACTATCGTAATGAGTCTTGCAATGCATATTAATTGCATAATGGGCACTGCTGGCAACCATATTTCTCCAATTAGAACCTTTATAAGTGGTTCTGCAATTACGGCAAGGCCAAAGAACAACGGTGTAATCATTAGGGCTGCCATTTTGATGATTCTACGGGTGTGATCCACCAGGACATCCCTCTGGTCTTGCACAGTCGCCAAGCCAGGGAGTAACACGTTTTCGAAAACAGCGTTAATCGTGGCATAAAAAATATCCGAGAATCGCGTACCCCTATCATAATACCCTAAATCTCTGGTGCTCATTTTGGCAATGAAAAAGGCGTAAAAGTTGTTTACCAATTTATTCAATAGTGAGGATATGAGAAGTTTTGAGCCAAATGAAAAAAGACTATTGAATGATTTTTTCGAAAAAACCCAACTTGGTTTCCAGCTTAATTTATACCACATGAGAACTGCGGTTAAGACAGATTTTATGATGGTCTGCCAAACGAGTGCCCAAGCACCAAATCCTTCAAATGCCAAATAAATGGCTACGACCCCACTTAAAAGCGTTGCAATAAAATTGACCCTAGCTATCGACTTAAAATCGAGTTTTATGGTGTATAAAGTTAAGGGTATTGCATATAAAGAATTGAAAATCAATGATATAGATAATACCTTAAGCAGGATTTCTAAAAGTGGTGCTTCATAGAACGAGGCGACAAAAGGCGCACCGAACCAAAGCAGAATATAACAAACCGCTGCAATTAGGATATTGAAAATAAAGACCGTAGAGATATCTTCGGAAGTGCGATCTTGTTTTTGAATCAATGCTTTGCTGAAGCCACTATCAATAAAAACCTGCGAAAAACTTATAAATACAAGGAGTAGGGCAACGGTGCCATATTCCGTTGGGGTTAATAGTCGAGCCAAGAATATGGTAAGTACAAAAGATACCGATTGCACCGAAATGCGTTCGAGTGCACTCCAGACCATTCCGCTGAACATTTTGTTCGCTAAGCCCATTAGATTTTATGCTTTTTTGAAATAGCAAGTATGCATCATTTGATGCCTTCAAATGACACTTGAAACTTCAAAAATGGTGTTATGACAAATACCAGTTATATACCCGCTGAACGCCATTTTCCAGCGAAACTTCATGTTTCCAGCCTAGTGCGTTCAGTTTAGTCACATCAGTAAGTTTTTTGAGTGTTCCATCTGGTTTTTCGGTATTAAAAATAAATCCGCCCTTGAAACCAATTTCATTTTTTATTAGCTGTGCCAGTTCGGCAATTGAAATATCTACCCCTGTTCCAATGTTGATATGAGTATTCCGTACCTCGGATGTACCTTCATAAGTGTCCTTGAAATCTCGGTTTTCCATTAAAAAGACACAGGCATCTGCCATATCCTCTGACCATAGAAATTCTCTCATTGGTTTTCCGCTTCCCCAAATTTCAACATTTACATCACCTTCGCTAGAAATAGTAATACCATATTTTGTCAATTTTTCAAGAATTTCTTCTTTACTGGCGTCTCCGGTAGTTCCTTCGATGGGCAGTTTGTTCAAATCGTTCTGGATACTTTGCCAATCATCGTTTTGCAATGCCTTTCCTAAGTGGATTTTTCGGATTAAGGCCGGAAGAACATGAGATTTTTCCAAATCAAAATTATCATTTGGGCCATAAAGATTGGTTGGCATTACAGAAATAAAATTGGTGTCATATTGAAGATTGTAACTCTCGCACAACTTAATGCCCGCTATTTTGGCAATGGCATAAGGTTCATTGGTATACTCCAACACATCAGTGAGAAGATAATCTTCTTTCATGGGCTGGGGACAATTCTTAGGGTAAATACAGGTACTGCCCAGGAACATAAGTTTTTGAACGCCGTGCAAGTAACTTTGATGAACAACATTGTTTTGTATCATCAAATTGGCATAGATAAAATCGCCACGGTAAATGTTGTTCGCCACAATTCCTCCAACCTTGGCTGCAGCCAAAAATACGTATTCGGGTTTTTCAGCCTCGAAAAAGCTTGCCACTGCGTTGGCGTCGGTCAAATCTAATTCAGCATGGGTCCTAAAAATAATATTCTCATAGCCTTTGGCCTGTAAATTCTTAACAATGGCACTACCTACTAGCCCTCTATGACCAGCAACGTAAATTTTTGAATTCTTATTCATTAGTTATTCAAAATAGTTAAGGATACGGTAACCGCCTTTTTGAAGATATTGGTCCTTCTTCATCAATTTTACATCGCTCTGCATCATGTCCTTTACCAAATCTTTTAATTCGAACTCAGGAATCCAACCTAGTTTGTTATTTGCCTTTGAAGCATCGCCTATAAGCAATTCTACTTCTGTAGGCCTAAAGTATTTCGGATCTACTGCTAAAATTTCTTTTCCGATTTCTATTTGATAATCAGGATTTGAACAAGATTTTACGAAAGCCTTTTCATCTACACCCTTTCCTTTGAACTCCAATTCAATACCAACCTCGCTAAAACTCATACGCACAAACTCACGTACCGGGGTGGTCTTACCTGTTGCGATGACCCAATCTTCAGCTTCATCTGCCTGAAGGATCATCCACATCATACGTACATAGTCTTTTGCATGGCCCCAATCTCGTTGAGCATCAAGATTTCCTAAATACATTTTGTCTTGTAGGCCCAATGCAATTCTTGCCGTGGCCCGGGTAATTTTTCTTGTAACAAAAGTTTCGCCACGAATTGGGGATTCATGATTGAACAAAATACCATTACAGGCATACATACCATAGGCCTCGCGATAGTTGACCGTAATCCAATAGGCGTACATTTTTGCAACAGCATACGGACTTCTGGGATAAAAAGGTGTTGTTTCGCTCTGCGGTACCTCTTGTACCTTCCCATATAATTCTGAGGTAGATGCTTGGTAAATCCTTGTCTTGTCATTCAGTCCAAGTAATCTAACCGCATCCAAAATTCTTAGTGTACCTAATCCATCTGCATTGCCTGTATATTCAGGAACTTCAAAAGACACATGAACGTGGCTCATAGCGGCTAAATTGTAGATTTCATCTGGTTGAATTTCCTGAATTAGACGAATTAAATTCGTACTATCGGTCATATCACCATAATGTAGAATAAAATTTCTGTGTTCTACGTGTGGATCTTGGTAAAGGTGATCGATACGATCTGTATTGAATAAAGATGATCTTCTTTTAAGACCATGAACAATGTATCCTTTCTTTAATAAAAATTCACTCAAATAAGCCCCGTCTTGTCCGGTAACTCCTGTAATCAATGCAACTTTGCTCATAAATATTGTATTTCAGAAACTTTTTTGTTGGTATCTAAAGACTAAAAACTTTTAGCATTAAGATTTGTTTTATTTGGTAAACGAATAACTTTAGAATATAGTTTATTGAACCTTTCTAATTTTTTTGCAAATATTATCAAATTTAATGAGTGTTCAATCAATTTTTATGACGAGAGTCATTTAATTCCGATGAAGTTCCCGGCTAAGGGCTGTCTTTATGGCCTTTTTGATACGATACTATTTTTTGGCGGCTCCTTCAATTAGGCAACCATCAACAAAAAAGGCAATGCGTTCGTGCATTGCCTTTTCTTAACCTTGTTTTTAGATGTCCTAATTAGGTGCCTGAAATCCAATATTAATCCAGGTCATATTTTGAAAAACTGTATTCGAATTTAGAGAATAGTTGTATCCACTAGAGGTACGCCAAAGCACTGGTACATTTTCTACCTTACAATTAATGAGCTGTGTACCTGAGTTAGGTCTGTTTACTTGAAATACTTTAGATACGTCTTTGAAGGTACAATTTCTAAAAATGTTGTTGTCGGCTGTACCTTCGGTTCTTTGGTATTCATTAAAATGAATTGCATTTATACTATTGGTAACGGTTACATTGATAAATTCATTATCATGTCCGGCATTTTGTTCATCAGCAGCGTTAGATTCGTTCCAATCCTTAAAGTTCACAGCGCCCCAAGCACCATCTACAGTAACATTTTCAAATGTATTATGGTGTGCGCCGTTCGCAACATCAATGGTACCAAAGACATCTCCATTTTGTGTGAACATCGATTGAACTGCACAATTCTTAATGAGATTGTTGTACACATTTCCATAAGATAATTCGATGCTGGTGTTGATTGCGGTTGAATTTAGGAACTGATTATTGTACGCTCCGTTTTTTCCAGTGAGACCGTGACCTCCATGTGTTAACTTGGTTTTCCTGTTGACCGTACAGTATTGTACAACTGTATTCTCGGTGCCCCCCGTAAGTAAGATATAGTAATCAGTTGGGTTGCTGACATCATCAGAATATACAGCGCTATACGATAACACGCAGTTGTCACAATCATTAAAGGTGATACCTTCTCCGCCTGCATTTTTGACAAAGGAATCGGTTACCTTGTTGTTATTTCCTGAAATTCGTAATCCAATTCCTGAATACAAAGAACTTTGAGCATCTTTTCCTATATCATCGACGATCATATTCTTAAAGAGGTTGTTATCACCATCGGACATGATTGCTCTCGCATATTTTCTAAATTGGATGTTATGAAATTCAAGGTTGCTACCGCGAAGTTCAAACGCCCAGCCTTGAGCTGCACCGTTAGTTACAATCCCTTCCAATAAGGGCATTTCAGAGGCGCTAATTTGATCACCATATTCGAAGGTAGATCCATTTTGGGATTGGATATCCTCTGGAACCGATTTATATCCTTTAAATACAATAGGATTGCCATACGAACCACTTCCTCTTAATAGAATCTGTTGGTTACCATAATTACCTGCTTTGATATATATGGTCTGCCCGGCCTGCGCTACATTAAATGCATGCTCAATGCTCCAAGGTTGATTTTCTGACAGTCCGTCATTTGAAGAGTTGCCATAAGTTGCGACAAATCTTGCATTATCGGCGATGTCATTATATTGTGGTTCTTCGGCAACTTCGGCGGGCGCTTCTTCAACGGTCAAATTAATGGTTGTTTGACAACCTTCGGCAGAAGTAAGTAGATACGCACCGCTATGGTCAGTTGACACAGGGCCTAAATCATGATTGTCGCTCACAGTGGTGCCATCGGGCAGCTGAATCGTAACACCAATATCATTGGGCAGCATACTAAAAGCAACTGCCGTACCATGGCTCACGGTTAGGTCATTTTCTCCACTAGACCATACACCATTCAATCTGTATTCGGGAATAATTTGTTCAGGGGTACAACCAGCTTCTTCAGTGGCAGTAGACTCCTCCGTAGTTGCAGCTTCTTCTGCAGTGCTTTCTTCCACTTCAAATTCTATAGTAACGGTGCCTTCTTCCGTTGTTGTGGAACCATCTTCATTTTCGGTTTCCGTAGTATAGGTAAAGGTATCTGATTGCACTGCTGCATCCTCTGAAGTTGAACTAGCTTCGTCTGATTCGGAATTTTCAGAACCTGAATTCTCAGAAGTTGATGCATCGCCACTAGTATCGGTTTCATTAGTACCGCTATTTTCTTCGGTAGTGGTCGTTGTTTCTTCACTTGTGGTCGTTGATTCTTCGCTAGTTGTTGTTGATTCTTCGCTAGTTGTTGTCGACTCCTCATCGGTATTTGAATTAGTCGAAGAATCCGAATTTCCTTCAGTGCTCGTTGTAGTGCTACTTTCACTCGTCTGAGTACTCGATGAGCCATCGGCAGATGGGGGAGAGGTTTCCGTTCCAGTACCCATTGGCGTATAAACAATTGTATTATCCTCTCTAATTTGAACAGTTCCGTGACTGGGACTGGATATATTCTTAATGGTCACCTTGGTGCTGTCTGGAAAGGAGTCATTGGAAAGTACATCTAAAATGATACTGCCACCACCGTCTGTCTTAAATAGATCATCCCTAATTTGAATTGGCTCATTAAAGGGTTCGTCGTACAAGGCGTATTCCTCTAATAAATCTGAATCCTTGCTACAGGAAAAAAGGCAGGTGAAAACAAAAAGAAGTAAAGTCAATTTACTGACGTGTAAAGAAGGGACCATAAGGGAATCTATATTAGGTTAAGATTTAAGTGTGTAAGTTTTGGGAATCCAAATTTGAACATTATTTTCAATATTTTTTATCTTAAACTAATTTTTTCGATGAATCACCATCCACTTTTCGACGAACTACCAATTTCACTTAAATAATGGTTGTAAGTACGCTACATTTTCCCAAAAAAGATTTTTAACTACCAATATATTCGATGAAATGCATTTTTTTTTAACATATAACTCCAAAAGCAATCAATTTAGTACTTCTAATCTGCACTAAATCAGTATATTTTTTGGCAATACCTATCTTGAAAAAGCAGTAAATCGGTTCAAGAATAATTTAATTGCTAATTTTAACCCCAAACTTAAGAACCAACTTGATCTTCACCGACGACTTTAGTGCTGTACAAAAATATCAGGGAATTTCCCTCAGAGACATTGCCAGAAAATATGCCTTGGACATGTTGTCTCTTCAGAACAGAATAATGGGAGTTGATGAATGGTATAGAAAACCTAGAATTCAATTTCTATTTATTCATCACGTTTTTAATGATGAGGCCGCAAATTTCGAGGCGTTATTACAGGAGTTGTCCAAAGACCACACATTTATTTCGCATTCTGAGGCCGTAAATAGAATTTTGAAAGGAAATATAGACAGACCATATATTTCTTGGAGCTCCGATGACGGCTTTAAAAATAATTTGGTCGCTGCCAAAATATTAAATCGTTTCGATGCCAAAGCCTGTTTTTTTGTTAACCCTGATAGTATTGGAACTAATGACCGGGAATGGATAACTGGATTTTGTAATGAACGCCTAAAAATGCCCGCTGTCGAATTTGTGGATTGGGAAGAGGTTGAGCAACTTCAAAAATGGGGACATGAAATTGGTTCTCATACAATGAACCATAAGAATGTTGCTCACATGACCGTGAGCGAATTGCAAGATGATTTGCATACTTCAAAAGAAATCTTGGAAAAGCATTGTGATGCGATATCCCATTTTGCTTACCCCTATGGTCGTTTTTTCGATTTTAACAAGAAGGCCTTCGACTTAGTCTTTGAAGCAGGGTACACATCTTGCTCTACCGGTGAAAGGGGTTGCCACATTAGCGATGGGAGTGAAATTGAAAAGAATCAATTACTTGTGAGAAGAGATCAAGTAATTTGCGCATGGCCCCTTAGGCATACCATGTATTTTATCGCAAATGCCTCTAAGAAGGCAAGTCTTTTATCTAATTACTGTCCGTCTTCTATGGACTGAAGCCCAAAACAGCCTTCTTGAAATTAGAGTCTACCTTCTACTTTTTCCTCCAAAATACCTTTTACGTCATAGATAATCCCATTAGGGTTGAGCAAATCTCTTAGGGAAATATCTAAAAATTCTTTGTGTGCGACTGCCAGTACTATAGCATCGAACTTAACATCGCGTGGTATTTCTTTTGTGGTACTGAAACCGTATTCCTTGTGCACTTCCTCGGGGTTGGCCCATGGGTCATAAACACAAACATTAGTACTAAAACCTTTTAGGTTTTCCACGACATCTACCACTTTTGTATTCCGTACATCAGGGCAATTCTCTTTAAACGTAATTCCTAGTACTAAAATGTTGGCTCCATTGACCCTGTTATTGTTCGCGACCATTAACTTAATCACTTCTGAGGATACATGTTGCCCCATACCATCGTTCATTCGTCTACCTGCAAGAATTATTTCAGGATGGTAACCATACTCTTGTGCTTTTTGAACAAGATAATATGGGTCAACCCCTATACAATGTCCTCCAACGAGACCTGGCCTAAACGGCAAGAAATTCCACTTGGTTCCGGCTGCTTTCAAAACCTCCTGTGTATCTATATCCATTAGGTTGAATATTTTGGACAACTCGTTTACGAATGCAATATTGATATCTCTTTGTGAATTTTCTATGACCTTCGCCGCTTCTGCTACTTTGATCGAAGAAGCCAAATAGGTGCCTGCAGTAATAACAGATTTATACAATGCATCTATTTCTTGTCCTATTTCAGGCGTTGATCCCGAGGTAACCTTTAGTATTTTATCTACAGTATGCTCTTTATCCCCAGGGTTTATACGCTCAGGAGAATATCCAGCATAAAAGTCAACATTGAATTTTAGTCCACTTATTTTTTCAAGTACGGGAACGCAATCTTCCTCTGTAGCCCCAGGATAAACTGTGGATTCATAAATAACGATATCTCCTTTTTTCAAAACCTTACCAACGGTTTCACTTGCTTTATAAAGAGGGGTGAGGTTAGGGCGGTTACTACTGTCTACCGGCGTGGGCACTGTAATGATATAGTAATTGCAATCCTTGAGGTCTTGAATGTCATTAGAACAATAAAGTCCTTTGGTCATATCTGAAGATGACGAAATCCTTGCCTTTAATTTATCATTGTCTACCTCTAGGGTACTGTCGATTCCTTTGTTTAATTCTTGGATTCTATTTTCGTTAATATCAAAACCGATAACAGGGTATTTAGCGGCAAAAAGGTGTGCCAAGGGCAGACCTACATATCCTAGACCTATTACTGCAATCTTATTATTGGGCATATTCTTTATTTTTTTCCGATTTGAAAGTATTCAAATCCTTTTTCGAGCATACGCTCGTGATTGTATTGATTTCGTCCATCAAAGATGATAGGATGGTTGAGTTGAACCTTTAGTTCTTCAAAATCCGGTGATCTGAATTCTTTCCATTCTGTCAACAAGATCATGGCTTCTGCACCCTTTAAGGTCTCGTATTTCGAATTGAAGTAACTCACATTTTCTTCATCTTTTAAATAATAATGCTGTGCTTCTTCCATTGCCTTAGGATCATAGGCATTGATTTTGGCTCCTCTTTTTGTCAACTCCTTAATTATATATATCGCAGGTGCTTCACGCATATCATCGGTTTCCGGCTTAAAAGCGAGACCCCAAACGGCAAACGTTTTGCCTTTTAAATCTTCGCCAAATCGCTGAATTACTTTATTGGCGATAACGAATTTTTGTTTGTTGTTCACCTCTTCGACAGAGGTGATCAATTTGGCAGTATAACCATGTTCTTCAGCGGTTTTCTTCAATGCCTTTACATCTTTGGGAAAACACGATCCACCATAACCGCTGCCGGGATATATAAAGCTGTATCCGATTCTGCTATCAGAGCCGATTCCAACGCGAACCTTGTTTACATCAGCCCCAACCAATTCGCAAATGTTGGCAATTTCGTTCATGAACGAAATTTTGGTCGCAAGCATGGCATTGGCGACATACTTTGTCATTTCAGCCGAGCGCACATCCATAGTAATCAATCGTTCCACACTACTTCTAAAAAATGGAGAATACAGAGCTCTCATCTTATCGGTAGCTTCTTCATTATCTGAACCCACCACAACCCGATCAGGTTTCATAAAATCATTGATTGCATCGCCTTCCTTCAAGAATTCTGGATTCGATACCACATCAAAACCTATGTTCAAATCTCTTTTTTCGAGTTCTTTTTTTATCGTCGCTCGCACTTTATCGGCCGTTCCTACTGGTACCGTTGATTTATCAACTATAATTAAGGAATGCGTCATGTTTTCACCGATTTCCTTGGCAACTTGTAGCACATACTGTAAATCAGCAGAACCGTCATCGCCCATTGGTGTACCAACTGCTATGAAGGCGATATCACACTTTTCTAAATTTTCGGATAACTTGGTGCTGAAACGCAAGGTTCTATTATTTACATTTCGCTCTACCATGGCCTCAAGACCAGGTTCATAAATGGGTATGATCCCATTTTTAAGATTTTCGATTTTCTTCGTGTCAACATCAATACAGGTCACGGTATTTCCCATTTCTGCAAAACATGTTCCACTAACTAAACCTACATAACCAGTTCCTATAACTGTTAAATTCATCTTTTACTTTTCTAAATTTTCCCAGTACCAGGAAACAGCTTCCTTTAGTCCGGTTTGAATATCAATTTCAGGTTTGTAACCCAATAATTTTTCAGCTTTTTCAACAGAAGCCAACGAGTGTGGAACATCGCCCAATCTGTTAGGACCATAGCTTATTTCCACGGTGTTTATCTTTTGGTCGAATTCTCCCAAATATTCTTTTAATAAATTGGCAAGTTGATTTAAATTGGTTCGCTCCCCACATGCCACATTGTAAACGGTGTTGATAGCATCTTTATTATGCGTAATTAGAGCTCTGACGTTCATTTGAATAACATTGTCTATATACGTGAAGTCTCGGGAATAAGTTCCGTCACCATTGATTACCGGAGATTCGTGGCGCATAAATTGCATTACAAATTTTGGTATCACCGCAGCGTAAGCCCCATTTGGGTCCTGTTTTCTCCCATATACATTGAAATAGCGAAGACCTATGGTCTCAAGACCATATGTTTTACTGAATATATCCGCATATAGCTCATTTACATACTTGGTAATGGCATATGGAGAAAGAGGTTTACCGATGACATCTTCAACTTTAGGCAGTTTCTCCGAGTCGCCATAGGTCGATGAACTTGCTGCATAAACGAAACGTTTTACCCCTGCATCTCTAGAGGCCACAAGCATATTTAAAAAACCTGAGACATTTACCGAATTGCTGGTTATTGGATCGTTAATAGATCTAGGTACCGAACCCAAAGCTGCTTGATGCAAAACATAGTCTACATCTTTACAGGCCGTGGCACAATCTTCGAGATTTCGAATATCACCTTCATGAAAAATGAAATTTTCTTTTTCGAATAGATGCGCTATATTTTCTTTTTTACCCGTTGCAAAGTTATCGAGACATACGACTACATTACCATTATTTAGAAGCGATTCACATAGATTAGATCCTATAAAACCAGCGCCTCCTGTTACTAGAATGCGGTAGGTAGAATCAAGCTTTAAATTAGATAAATTCATACATATATAATTTGAGGTGCAAAGATGGGTAAAAGAAACCTAAATAGCCAACAATGCTTGTCATGCCGTGCTTAATTTTCGACAAAATAGGTAGCGAAGAAATACGTCGGGTGAATTAGGTAGTTTGGCTATCGCTTTCATAGTATTTTTGATACCAATCAATGAAGGCGCTAATTCCTTCTTCAATTGGCGTATTCGGCTGGTAGCCGTAGTCTTTTATTAGTCCTTCAACGTTGGCCCAAGTTCTGCGTACATCTCCTGGCTGCATGGGCAACAGGTTTTTCTTGGCCTTTGTACCGAGTTTATGCTCAATAGCTTCAATAAATCGCATAAGTTTCACTGATTGGTTATTGCCAATGTTGTAGACGCTGTAATCTAATCGTTTAGATACAGGTTTTACTTTTTCAATTATTCTGACAACCCCTTCTACGATGTCATCAATGTAGGTAAAGTCACGTTCCATATCTCCATTGTTGAAGACCTTAATAGGCTCCCCTTTTAGAATGGCCTCGGTAAATAGAAACATGGCCATATCTGGCCTCCCCCAAGGTCCGTATACTGTGAAAAATCGCAACCCCGTGGTAGGTACACCAAACAAGTGACTATAGGTATGCGCCATCAGCTCATTGCTCTTTTTTGAGGCCGCGTATAAACTCACGGGATGATCTACAGAATCGGTTGTTTCAAAGGGTATTTTTTCATTAAGCCCATATACACTCGAACTACTTGCATACACCAGGTGTTTAATTTCATGATGTCTGCAACATTCTAAAATGTTCAAAAAGCCAACAATATTGCTATCAATATAGGCCTCTGGGTTTTCGAGGCTATAGCGCACACCGGCCTGAGCAGCCAAATTGCAAACAACATCAAATTTTTCTTTTTGGAATAGCGTAGGAAGAAATTCCCGATTTTCTAAAGCCGAACGAACGAATTTAAATTTGCCAACAAATATGGAACTTTGACATGGTGAATCAAATACCTCGGCATCTTTTTGGTCGATTCCAAGTTCATTTAGGCGCGCATATTTGAGACCAACATCGTAGTAATCATTGATATTGTCCAGGCCAACTACTTCGTGATTGGCTTCCAATAATCTTTTGGCGACATGAAATCCTATAAATCCTGCAGCACCAGTAACTAAAATTTTCACCGTATCTTAATTTAAAGCAAATATCAATATGTTATTTTAAAAAACGGTGGTACCCAAAATATATTTTGCACCATTTATAGTATTAAGAACCGCTCAATTTAATAACCTTCTTATATGTAATTTGGTTGTCAATATTTCTAGTGATCAAAACAATATATGTACCCTCACTTAGCATGCTTAGATCAATAACTTCCTCAGCTTGATGATCTGAAGGGAAGGTCTTCTGAATTATGTTTTTTCCATAAATATCGGTCACCTGAACTCTTAATTCTTGATTCATATAAGTTTCAAGTCCAAAATGGAGTATACCGTCCCGAACTGGATTTGGATAAACAATCAAATCTTTCAACGGGGAAATTACTAGGTCTTCATTAACACTTATATTAAAGCTGGTGGTGCATCCTTGCGCAGTTGTAAAATTATAGATACCAGCTTGATTCATTTGTATACTGTCAATGGTGTATTCATTTGCAATTTCTTCTCCACTTGGTAGGGTAATGGTAAATTCCTCGTCTTGCACAATTCCTAAAACGACCTTAGTGCCGACGGTCAATAGAACCGAACTTCCCCCGCTCTGAGTCGTTTGATCGTTTATGGTGTATTCAGGGGTAACGCTATTGTTGGTACATTGAACTGGTTCATTGACACTCAAATTTAAGGTTGCGGTACAGCCAGTATCGGTCGTAAACAAATAGGCTCCGGAGTCGGTCGTTGCCAGTGATACAATTTCGTAATTGTCCGTTTGTATACTGCCATCGGGTAAAGTGATGCCTGTTAGTGTTACCGCAGCTCCATCGAATAATTCAGGGGTAGCGGATAAAACAATCGTATCACCTGTTTCCAAGGTTAAGGTTTCATCGTTGGCAGTCGCATTGAAGCCATTGCCATTTATATTTATTTCCGGAGTCAGTTCAAGAGCATTGCAGATATTTACATCAAGTATTACGTTTGCAATACAATTGTTTTCGGAGGTAAAAATATAATTGCCGTTGTCGGCCAGACTTAAAGATGCGATTTCATAATTATCAGCTTGTACACTACCGTCAGGAAGGGTTACGGTAACAGGAACATCTGTTCCGTTATTTACGAACGGCAAAGCACTTAGGCGAATACTGTCACCGTAATCGACGGTTAGCGTTTCACCGTTGCTTGCCAACTGTATAGGGCCATTATTTAGATAATATTCTGGCACCAAATTTAATAGAGTACATTCATTGGAAGCGGAGTTTACATCTAACTGAAGCGTTACTTGGCATCCTGTGTCTGTTGTAAATGTATATAATCCTTGATCATCTTCATCGAGGTTTGCTAAGTCTAGGTCGCTGGTATCCAGTGGTTTTGAATTGCCATTCGTTGAAGTAGATGATATGGAAAAAGGAATTCCATCGGGAATTATGCTTAAAAGAATAGAATTTCCTTCTTCTACTGTAACCTGGGATTGTCCTGTTATGGATGTTCCGGAATTATTGATGCTATATTCTGTTTCCAATCCAAGTGTATTACAGTCAACTGGATCTACAATGATCTGTACCATGGCGGTATCGGTATTCCCGTCTATATCGGTTACGGTCAAGGTAACGTCATAGGTGCCTGTAGAGTTAAATGTAAATGTCGGGTCGGCGTCGGTTGAACTTCCTGTACCTCCGAAGTCCCACTGGTAGCCCGTGATGCCAATATTATCGGTAGAGCCGCTGCCCGTGAAATCGACCGTCAGGGGAACCTCCCCTTGTAAGACCGTCGCATCGATCACCGCGGTCGGCGTATTGTCAATGTGTTCCACAATTAGATTGTCGAACAAGGAAGTGCCGGCCGTCGCACCATTGTAGTTCGGGAACAGCCAGAGGTCGAGCGTGGCGGCACCGGTCGGTACCGTTATCGTCGCGCTATGGGTCCCCCAATCGCTTGTGAAGCTATGGCTCGACAATGAGGTGTTCGGCGCATCGTCGACCGCCACCTCGATACGTGCGGTGCCCGTTATGCCCTTGCCATCAAGGCTCAGGAACAGCTCGTCGCCCGGCGCCAGGCCGTTTTCCGCGATATCGATCGTGATGCGGTAGCGTGCAAAGGGCTGCCCGGCATCGTTCTGCACCAGTTCAAGGGCACAGGGCGAGCCGTTCGTGTCCGAGGAAATGCCGTTAACACCGTCGATTCCTGCAACAACGGTACCCCGTTCTAAGGGAAACAACGGATTTTCATTTTCCAAGAAGTTGAAACATCCATCGGCGGGGTCCTGAACGTTCAGAGTGAGTGTGGTGGAGCATCCCTGTTCCGATATGAACAGGTAGGTCCCCCCGTGCAGTTCCTGTGACACGGGCCCCAGGTCGTAGTTGTCCCCC